>WHSS01000010.1 GCA_009379975.1 Actinophytocola sp. | reverse complement strand
GGCGCGAGTTCCGGCTTCCACGGCGCGAGTTCCGGCTAACCCTGACCAGATGAGTCGTCAGGGGAGCGCCGAGTATTCGCGGATGCCGCTAGGTCGGGGCCGATCGTGGTGGCTGCCGGTGCGCTTGGTGGGCATCATTCGCAGTCACCGGAGGATGCATCCCGCGCCGTGGATCTACGTTGCGGCGGCCGTGCTAGGTGCCGGGCTCGGCTTGCTCGCGCATCGCGTACTCGGTTGGTGGTGGTGGGCCGTCGCCATCGGAGTCGTCGTCGCGGTGGCGCTGCGCTTCGCGGCGACGGCGTTTACCGGGGGCAGGCACAAGATGGTCGCCGCGCAGCTCTGGTCAGCGTTGCTCTGGTCGATCAGCCCACGTAAGGCCCACGAGCATGCTCTCGGGCAGCGGGCCGACATGTTCCGCACGGCGCCGTTCCCGCTCTACGGCCTGGTGCCGACGTGGCAGGGTGTCCGCCGCTTTGGATCGTCGGCCTCGAGTTCCGGGCCGGGGGAGCCGATGCGGGTCACCGCACTCGGACTCAGCCACCACGATCCGGAACGGGAGGGCTTGCGCTACGTCGACGTCGAAGTCCGCGACGACGACGCGCGCCGACCACTCGACCTGGCGTACGACTTGGCATTCAGGGTCGCGCTCCGGCGCGACCCCGCTGCGGACGAGCACCAGCTGCGCGGGATCGAGGAGCGGCCGGAGCCGGACTGGACGGCCGTCACGATCCCGGTTGACGGCGAACCGGTGCCCTTCGCATTCCTGGCCGATCAGTGGGTCGCGACGGCCGAATTCGGCGGGCACACGGTTGTGGTGCAGGGCAGACGGTTCCCGGTCGAGTCCGTCGAGCTGGCGCGGATCACCGACCTCGAGCCGTACCTCGAAGCCGATGCCCAGGTCCCAGGCGCCTGAAATCTCGTATGTAGCACTTCTAATGCTACGCTAACGTCATGGCAACTGTAGGCATCCGTGAGCTGCGCCAGCACGCCTCTCGATATGTGGCCTTAGCGAAGGGCGGCGAGCACGTCGCCGTGACGGACCGGGGCAAGCTGGTCGCCTACCTCGTCCCGGCCGAGCAGGCGGGGCCGATGCTTGAGCGGCTCGAGGCTGCCGGTCAGTACCGTCCTGCGGCTCGCAGCATTTTCGAGCTCGCGCCGCCACCACAGGCGCCAGAAGGCGCGCAGCCGCTGAGTGAAGCGCTCGCCGAGCTGCGCGACGAGGAGCGCTGGTGATCTATTTCGACACGTCAGCGTTCGTGAAGTTGGTCTGGCAAGAGCCGGAGTCGTCTGCTCTGTGGAGTTACATTTCAGAGCGGAAAGACACCGAGCACATCTCCAGCAGACTCTTGGTGATCGAGGCTCGCCGTGCTGCCCTGCGGGCCGGCGGTGGCCAGCTGCCGCGCGTTGATATCGCCCTCGAAGGTATCGGTCTTGTTGACGTCAGCGGCGCTGTCTTGGAATCGGCGAGCCGCGTTCCCGAGCCCTTCTTGCGCTCGCTGGACGCCATTCATCTGGCCACAGCGCTACTGCTCGGGCAAGAAGTGGACGCGTTCGTCACCTATGACGAGCGACTTGCGACTGTTGCGGCCGCCATCGGGATCAAAGTGGCAACGCCGCGTTAGCCGTGCCCTAACCTTTGCGCAGTTCGCGGGCGATGACCATGCGCTGGATCTGGTTGGTGCCCTCGAAGATCTGCGGCACCTTCGCTTCGCGCATGTAGCGCTCGACGGGGAAGTCCTTGGTGTAACCCGCGCCGCCGAGCACCTGCACCGCGTCGGTGGTCACCTTCATCGCCGCGTCGGTCGCGACCAGCTTGGCGATGGAGGCTTGCCGGGCGAAGGGCAGGCCCCGGTCCTTGCGGCGCGCGGCCTCGAGGTAGGTGGCCCGGGAGGACTCCACCGCGGCGGCCATGTCGGCGAGCAGGAACTCGACGCCCTGGAACTCGATGATCGACTTCCCGAACTGGGTGCGCTGTTTGGCGTAGGCCACCGCCTCGTCCAGTGCGGCCTGCGCCAGGCCGACCGAGCAGGCCGCGATGCCGAGCCTGCCCGAGGCGAGCGAGTCCAGCGCGATCTTGAGCCCGGTGCCCTCGCCGCCGATGAGCCGGTCGGCGCCGACGGGTGCGCCTTCGAACAGCAGTTGCGACGTGGTGGACGCGGTCATGCCCATCTTGCGTTCGGGCGGGGCCGCGGAAAGGCCGGGCGTGTCCGCGTCGACCAGCAGGCAGCTGATGCCGCTGCCCTTCCCGCCGGCAGCGTCCTTCTCGCCGGTGCGGACCATCGTGGTGTAGAAGTCGGCCTTGCCGCCGTGCGTGATCCAGGCCTTGGCGCCGGTGACGAGGTAGCGGTCGCCGTCGCGGACCGCGCGGGTAGACAGCGCGGCGGCATCGGATCCGGCGTGGGACTCGGAGAGCGCGTAGGCGCCGAGCAGGTCGCCGCCGAGCATGCCCGGTAGCCAGCGTTCCCGCTGCTCGTCCGTGCCGTAGTAGGCCAGCGCGAAGCAGGACATGGTGTGCACGCTGAGCCCGACGCCGACCGACATCCATGCGGTCGCGAGCTCCTCGAGCACCTGCAGGTACACCTCATAGGTCACGTCGCCGCCACCCCAGCGCTCCGGATACGGCAGCCCGAGCAGGCCGGACTTGCCCAGGAGCCGGAACTGCTCGCGGGGAAAGCGTTCAGCCGCCTCGAACTCGCCGGCAAGCGGCGCGAGTTCCTCGCGGGCGATGTCTCGGGCGAGCGCGAGCAGGTCCTCGGCCTCGGTCGTCGGCAACAGGCGCTCGGCTGGCATGACCTACTCCTAGGTGTACTGGCAACAGTACTGTAGATCGTATCGCAGTACTGGTTTACTGTGTGAGCATGCTCCCGCGAAACCAGGCCGGGCACCGGGGCGCGGCGCGCAAGCCGCTCACCGCGCGGCAGCAGGCGTTGCTCACCGACCTTGAAGAGCTCTTCCTCGCCAAGGGGTTCATCGAGTTCACCCTCGACGACCTCGCCGCGCAGCTCAGCTGCTCCAAGTCGACGCTGTACGCGCTGGCGCCGAGCAAGGAGCAGTTGGCGACGCGGGTCGTGCGCGGGTTCTTCAAGGGCGCCGCGCACACCATCGAGCAGCGCATCGTCGGCAAGGCCGACGCGCGGGAGGTCATCGCCACCTACCTGGCGGGCGTCTCGGACGAGTTGCATCGCGCGTCGGCGGCCTTCATGCGAGACATCGCCGACTTTCCGCCCGCCCGCGCGGAGTACGAGCACAACAGCCGGGCGGCGGCCGAACGCATCTCGGCCTTCATCGCCGACGGGGTGCGCAGCGGGGTGTTCCGTGAGGTGCACGCCGGCTTGATCGCGGAGATGGTCGGCGTACTGGTGGAAGCCATCCAAACCGGAACCATCCGCGACCGGGCCGGGGTGGCGGACGCGGAGGCGTTCGGCGCGCTGGCCGAACTGCTGCTGGGAGGTCTGGCGCCGTGATCGTTGTCGCGGGAGAGGCGCTGGTCGACCTGGTGCCTGCGGGCGGCGGCACGCTCGCGCCCCGGCTGGGTGGCGGCCCGTACAACGCCGCGCTGGCCGCCGCGCGGCTCGGCGCGCCGACCGGTTTCGTCTCCCGGCTCTCCACCGACTCCTTCGGTGATGCGCTGCTGGGGCGGCTCGCGGCATCCGGTGTGGACACCGCGCTGGCGCAGCGAGGCGTGGAGCCGACGAGCCTCGCCGTCGTGGCGCTCGAGGACGGGCACGCGCGGTACACGTTCTACACCGAAGGCACCGCGGATCGGCTGGTGGCGGACCCCGGTCCGCTACCCGACGAGGTAACCGTGTTCGCGACGGGCACGCTCGGCATGGTGCTCGAACCCGGCGCGAGCACGTACGAGGCGATGCTGCGCCGGGAACACGGGCGCGGTGTGCTGACCGTGCTGGATCCCAATATCCGAAGCGGACTCATCGCCGATGCCGGCGCCTATCGCGCCCGCTTCGCCGGGTGGCTGCCCCACGTGCGGCTGCTGAAACTGTCCGTGCCGGACGCGGCCTGGCTGGCCGACGGCGACGCACACGCCGAGGTGCTTCGGAGCTGGCTCGCGGCCGGAGCGGGCGCGGTCGTGCTGACCGACGGCGCGGCGGGCATGACCGTCTACACCCCATCGGTCGACGGACTGCATGTGCCCGCGGTCCCCGCCGAGGCGGTGGACACCATCGGCGCGGGAGACACCGTCCTCGGCGCGCTGCTCGCGTGGCTGCACGGCCAGGCCGTCTCGGACCCGGCCGCGCTCACGCCGGAGGAATGGCGTCACGCGCTGGGATTCGCGGCGACCGCGGCCGCGATCACGGTGTCGCGCAGTGGCGCGGAGCCACCGGCGGCGGCCGATGTCGAGAAATATCACGCGCCGTGAGCGGTAATTGAATGTGAGAATGTTCCCAACGGCTTATCCGAGCAGCTCAACTACTGCGCAATGGGTACTGAATCGACTAGCGTAGGGCCGAATTCATACCCCAACGGGGCGGTATGCGGAGCGGGTCCTCGCCAGGGGCGGAGGCCGACCGGCCGGATGCTCCCAGGTAGGCGCAGCCGTCCCGTGCGACGTGAGAGGGACGTACATGTCCGACACCGCAGCTACGCCGCAAACCGGCACCGACACCGTTGCGCTGCGCTTGCCGAGCGGTGAGCACGAGCTGAACGTGGTACCCGCCGTCGAAGGCGCCTCCGGACTCGAGCTCGGGAAACTGCTTTCCGCCACCGGGTACGTCACATACGACCCCGGTTTCGTCAACACCGGCGCGACGGCTTCCGCCATCACCTACATCGACGGTGATGCCGGGATCCTGCGCTATCGCGGCTATCCCATTGAACAGCTGGCTCAGCACTCGAACTTCATCGAGGTCTCCCATCTGCTGATCTATGGCGAATTGCCGACCGCGGCCGAGTTCGCCGGCTTCACCGAAAAGATCGAGCGCCATACGCTCCTCCACGAAGACCTCAAGCGGTTCTTCGACGGCTTCCCCCGCGACGCGCATCCCATGCCGGTGCTCTCCAGCGCGGTGTCGGCGCTGTCGACCTTCTACCAGGACTCGTTGAACCCGTTCGACGAGCCGAGCGTGGAACTGTCCACGGTGCGGTTGCTCGCCAAGGTGCCGACGCTGGCCGCGTATGCGTACAAGAAGTCGATCGGCCAGCCGTTCCTCTACCCGGACAACTCGCTCAGCCTGGTGGAGAACTACCTGCGGATGACCTTCGGCCTGCCCGCTGAGCCGTACGAGATCGACCCCGAGGCGGCGAAGGCGCTGGATCTGCTGTTCGTGCTGCACGCCGATCACGAACAGAACTGCTCGACCTCGACGGTGCGGCTCGTCGGCTCCTCGGAGGCGAACCTGTTCGCCAGCATCTCGGCGGGCATCAACGCGCTGTTCGGCCCGCTGCACGGCGGGGCGAACGCGGCGGTGCTCGACATGCTCGAAGACATCCAGACCGACGGCGGCGACGTGGACCGGTTCGTCACCAGGGTCAAGAACAAGGAGGCCGGCGTCCGGCTGATGGGCTTCGGCCACCGGGTCTACAAGAACTACGATCCGCGAGCGAAGATCATCAAGAAGACGGCCGACGAGATCCTCGGCAAGCTCGGCAAGACCGACGAGCTGCTCGACATCGCCAAGAAGCTGGAGGAGACGGCGCTCTCCGACGACTACTTCGTCGAGCGCAAGCTGTACCCGAACGTCGACTTCTACACCGGGCTGATCTACCGGGCGCTCGGCTTCCCGACCGAGTACTTCACCGTGCTGTTCGCGCTGGGCAGGCTCCCGGGCTGGATCGCTCACTGGCGCGAGATGATGCTCGACCCGGCCCGCAAGATCGGCAGGCCGCGGCAGATCTTCACCGGCTCGCCCGAGCGCGACTACACGCCGATCGAGCAGCGCTGAGCCGAGCGAGCCGCCATCGTGGTCGTGCGTGAAAGTCCTTGCTCCGGCACGCTTCAGCACTCACGACCTGCCTGGCTGGGGTCGTGAGTGCTGAAGCGTGCCCATGCAAGGTGTTTCACGCACGACACCACGGGCGGCCGGAACACCTGACGCTCAGCCGCGGAGCGCGTCCGCGAGCTTCATCCGGCTGCCGGTACGCAGCACGGCGTTCCGGTAGATCGTGCCGCCGAGCCAGGTGAACAGCGCGATGCCGGCCAGCGTCAGCGCGATGGCCAGGCTCAACTCCCACGCGGCGACCTGCCCTGCCGCGACCCGGCCCGGCATGAGAATCGGCGAGAGCAGCGGCACCAGTGACATCGTGCGGGTCGCGGTGCTGTCCGGGTCTTGGAGCATCAGGTTGAGCCCGACCACGAAGCCGATGACCAGCACCATGGTCACCGGCGTCAGCACCGACTGCGCGTCCTCCTGCCGGGACACCAGCGCGCCCGCGCCGGCATAGATCGTGGCGTAGAGGAAATACCCGAGCAGGTACCACAGCACGCCCCACGCCAGGGTGCCGAGCGCGACGTCGGAGAGCGTCATGACCCCGGCCGCCGTGGCCATCGCGATGCCCGCTCCGGCGACGATGACCAGCTGCGCGAGCCCGACCAGACCGATTCCGATCACCTTGCCGAGCAGCAACTGCCACGGCCGCACGGTCGCGAGCAGCACCTCGACGACCCGGCTGGCTTTCTCCTCGACCACGCCCTGGGCGACCAACGCCCCGTAGGTGCTGATGGCCATGAAGAGCAGGAACACCATGATCATGCCGATGACCATCCGCTGATCTGCTTGCGGATCCTTCGCCGCCAGCATGCTGACCTGGACCTCGGTCGCGTTCGCCTCGGCCAGCACGGCCGCCGGGTCGGCCACCCCGGCGCTGGCCAGCTGCGCGGCGAGCACCTGCTGCCGCGACATGTCGGTCAGGATCGCGCGCAGGTTCGGATCGAGTTCGGACTTCACCAGCACCCGCAGCTCGGCGGCGTTGCCGGACACCACGGCGTCCAGCTCGCCCGCCTCGAGTTTGCTTCGTGCCTCGCCGGTATCGGCCACCTCACTGGTCTCGACTCGCAGGTCGAAGTCGCTCGCCGTGGTGCGCAACGGTTCCGCGAGGACCGCCGCTTGCCCGGAGAGCCCTACCTCGGTGCGGTCGGCACCGCCGAAGATGCTGACCTGCAGCAGCACATAACCCGCGATCACGGCGATGATCGCGGCGGTGCCGATCAGGAACGACCTGGTCCGCAGCCGGATGTTGAGCTCCCGCTGCGCCACCAGCCGTATCGCGCCGGTCGCGGAGATCGCGCCGCCATCGGCGCCCGCCCGCGTCACGGGCGTTCACCGGCGGTGACGACGTCGCGGAAGAGCTCGGCGAGCGTCGGGCGGTGCCGGTCGAACCGGGTGACCTGCCCGGCGGCCAGCGCCGCGTGCAGCACCGCCTGATCGTCCGCGCCCGCGGCGAGCTCGAACACCGTGCTCGTCTGCGCGGCGCGCAGCACCCTGACGCCCGGCAGCTCGTCCGCCCAGCCGTCGGGCGCGCCGGAGACGTCGACGCGGAGCTGTGACGACGCGCCGGTCGTGAGCTCGCCGACGCCGCCGACGGCCACCATCTGGCCGCTTCTGATGATGCCGACCCGGTCGCAGAGCCGCTCCACCAGGTCGAGCTGGTGGCTGGAGAACACCACGGGTACGCCAGCGGCGGCTTTCTCCCTGAGCACCTGGCTCATCACGTCGACCGCGAGCGGGTCGAGCCCGGAGAACGGCTCGTCGAGCACCAGCGCGTCGGGACCGTGCACCAGCGCGGCCGCGAGCTGGACTCGTTGCTGGTTACCGAGGCTGAGCTTCTGCACCTCGGTCTCGCGGCGATCGGACAGGCCGAGCCGCGCGATCCAGTGCTCGGCGGCGGCATGGGCATGATTGGTCGCCAGCCCGTGAAGCCTGGCGAGGTAGACCAGCTGATCGAGCACCTTCATCTTCGGATAGAGGCCGCGCTCCTCCGGCATGTACCCCATCCGTGCGCGGGTGTGCCGGGTGGCCGGCTCGCCGTCGAAGCGCACCGCGCCCGAGTCGGCTGCCAGCACGCCGAGCATGATGCGCATCGTGGTGGTCTTGCCCGCGCCGTTGCTGCCGACGAACCCGAACAGCTCACCGCCGTTGACGGCGAAACTGACACCGTCCAGCGCGACCAGATCGCCATAACGCTTGCGGAGGCCGTCGACCTCCAACGTGTGCGGCCGCACTGGCGCTCCTCACGATTGCGTCTCGTCGTCTTCCAGGCGCAATGATCGCGCAGCGAGCGGTCCACGTTCGGGTGGGGGTGGTGCAATCGTCAGCGTAGCGCGGGCCATCCGCCCGTCGATGAGCATCGGCCGCCGGTCGGCGCAGGCCCCGAAATAGGCCTCCACCGAAGGCGGTTTCACCTCGCCTGTCACCGTCACCGCTGCCGCGGGCAGTACTTCGCGCCGGTAGCGCGGCGAGGCCAGGTCGGCGCCTTCACAGCTGTCGAGCGCCTCGACCTGCGCGGGGGTCGCGAGCCACACCGCATGCTCCTCGCCGACCCCCGGCATGGCGGTGAGCGTGACCGGACGTACGCCGTCGCGCTGCCGAAAGCCGGTAGCCCACACCGCGGCGAAGCCGGCGCACCGCGCGGTCAGCACGACGGCAGGTCCTCGTAAGCCGTGCTCCTTCCGCAGCCAGGTCACCTTCGACGGGCAGGCGTTGGAGCCGTAGGCCAGCACCGCGATCCTGCCCGCGACCGGGGCGGCATCGTGCTCGGCGAGCCAGTAGTCCAGGTCGACCCCGTCGCCGGCGAGCACGAAACCCGATGGCGAGCGCGGCCGCGGCACCCCGACGAGCTCGTGGCCGACGCCGTCGAGGTGGACGAACGACGCTTCGGGCCGCCGCCCGGGGTAGGGCTCGCACGGGTAGTCGGCGTCGGCGAAGCGCATCGGCCGCCGCGGCTTCACCGCAGCGTGTTGATGTCCAGGTCGCCGGAGGCGTGCGCTGCCCGCAGCCGCTTCTTGTCGAACTTGCCGACACTGGTCTTGGGTACCTCGTCGACGAACGTCCAGTTCTCCGGCAGCTGCCACTGCGCCACCTTGCCGGTGAGGAACTCCCTGAGGCCAGCGGCGTCCACCTGCTCGCCTTCCTTGAGCACCACCACCACCAGCGGGCGCTCGTCCCACTTCTCGTCCGGGATTCCGACCACCGCAGCCTCCGCCACCGCAGGGTGAGCCATGACGTGGTTCTCCAGTTCGACCGACGAGATCCACTCGCCGCCGGACTTGATGACGTCTTTCGCCCGGTCGGTCAAGGTCAGGAAGCCGTCCGGCGTGATGTGCCCGACGTCGCCGGTGCGCAGCCAGCCGTCATGAAACTTCTCCGGGTCGTCCACCCCGTAGTACGCAGCCGCGATCCAGGGGCCCTGCACCTCGAGCTCGCCGACACTCGAGCCATCCCAGGGGAGTTTGACACCGGAGTCGTCGATCACCCTCGCACGAACCGCCGCGGGGAACCGGCCCTGCGTGTAGCGGTATTGCCAGGCTTCGTCGCCTTCGGCACCTGCGGGCACGCGGGCGACGCTGCCCAGCGGCGAGGTCTCCGTCATGCCCCAGGCGTGCAGCACCGGAACGCCGTGGTCTTCCTGGAAGGTGTGCATCATCGCGGGCGGCACCGCCGATCCGCCGACGACGACCTCGCGCAGGTGGGAGATGTCCTGCGGGTGCGCTTCCAGGTGCAGCAGGAGGCCCTGCCACACCGTGGGCACGGCGGCGGCGAAGGTCGGCTTCTCCGCGGCGAGCATCTCCGCGATCGGGCCCGGCTGCAGGAACCGGTCCGGCATCACCATCGAGGCGCCGCACATGAACGCCGCGTAGGGCAGGCCCCAGGACATCGCGTGGAACTGCGGCACGATCGCCAGCGCCTTGTCCCGCTGGGAAAGCGCCATACCGTCGGTCATGCACACCTGCATCGAGTGCAGCCAGATCGAGCGGTGCGAGTACACGACGCCCTTGGGGTCGCCGGTGGTGCCGGAGGTGTAGCACATGGCGGCGGCCGAGTTCTCGTCGATCTCGGGCCAGTCGAAGGTCTCGTCCGCGGCGGCGAGCAGTTCTTCGTAGGAGTGCACCTCGATGCCCGCGGGAGCTTCGAGCGCCGCGGCGTCGCCGTTCGCGACGATCACGTGCCGGACGGTCTTGAGCTCGGGCAGTTGCTTCGCCAGCAGCGGGATAAGTGTTCCGTCGACGATCACCACCTTGTCCTCGGCGTGGTTGGCGACGAACACCAGCTGATCGGGGAAGAGCCGGATGTTGAGGGTGTGCAGCACGGCGCCCATCGCGGGAATCGCCAGGTACGCCTCGAGGTGCTCGTTGTTGTTCCACATGAACGTGGCTACGCGCTCGTCGCCGGTCACACCGAGTGAGCGCAGCGCGTTCGCCAGCCGGGCGGCGCGCTTACCGACCTCCGCGTAGTTTTCCCGCCGGGGTCCGTCCCCGGTCCATGTCACGACCTCACTCTTGCCGTGTGTGCTCGCCCCGTAGCGCAGCAGCTGGGCGATGGACAGGGGGGTGTCTTGCATGGTGCCGAGCATGGTGTTTCAGCTCCCTCGACGTGGCCGAACTTGTTTGCCCGCGAGCCTAACCCCGAGGTCTACCGGGTGAATCCACCTTCTGGAGGACCCAGGGTTGTCGCGGTGCGCTATCGCGGGAAACGGAACTGGCGCACCTGGGATGCCGGACCCGCCGATATCGCGCCGGCAACGCTTCTACCAGCGAAAATAGCCTCGATTGCGCTTTTGGGGCGCCGGGGCGATTCCCGGGTGCGATAGGTGGCGACATCGGCCGCGTTGGCCAAGGTGGGCTCGGGTTTGCGCAGGTAAGGGCGTGTCGGTGCTGCCGCCTTCGGCATAGTGGCGTTTACTGGGGGCGTGATAGCCACTCCGAGTGGGCAGCCACGTGGCCGCGCCGGGCGGAGTGGATCAGTGAAGAGGAAGGATTAGTACGTTGGCTCTGCCTACGTTGACTCCGGAGCAGCGCGCTGAGGCGCTGGCCAAAGCCGCCGAGGCTCGCAAGGCCCGGTCCGAGCTGCTCGCGTCGATCAAGTCCGGCGAGCAGAGCATCGACAAGGTGCTCAGCCGCGCCAAGGAGAACAAGACCATCGGCAAGACCAAGGTGACGGCGCTGCTCAAGGCCGTTCCCGGTCTGGGTGCGGTGAAGGTGGCCGCGCTGCTGGAACAAGCCGGCATCGACCCCGATCGCCGTGCCGCGGGTCTTGGCGAGCGTCAGCGCGCAGCCCTGCTCGACGCACTCAAGTAGATAACTCAGGCTGATCGTGCCGCCGCTGGGCGGCGCGGTAACAGCTGAGCACAGCGTATTGCCTGGTAGGCGCCAATTTGGCACCTACCAGGCGAGCGTGCGTCGAAGAGTCGCGACGTTGTGCTGCTCACTTATCTGAACGCGTTCAGCTCTTCGGGTGACACAATCGAACGCGTGACGGATACCGCGAGCCCCGCGCACCAGATCCTGGCGGACCCCGTGCGTGTGCTCGCCGAGTACCGCCGTGGCGATTTCCTGTTCGCCACGGCCGAGCGCACGATTCTTGCCAGTGGCGTCGCACGCGAGCTGCATGGTGCGGACTTGGCCGTGCTCGACGAAGCGTTGACCGGCGAGCTGGCCGACTCCGCCATGCCCATCGCTGCCGGGGTGCTGCCCTTCGACGCGCGCCCATCCGTGCCTGCCAGGCTGATTCTTCCTCGCGAACTGCGGGTCACCGGGCCCGCTCACCAGCCGATCAGCAAGCTGCCCGCGCGGCCGGTCGGGCTCCCCGCACGGCTGCTCGCGGTGCCCGAGCAGGCCCGGCACGTCGACGCCGTCCGCCGGGCGCTGGCCGCTATGACCTCAGGGACGCCCGGTGACCTGCGTAAAGTCGTACTCGCCCGCGCCCTGGACGTCACCTTCGACGACGATGTCGATCCCGGCAGCGTGCTGCACAACCTGATCGCGGGTAACCCCGACGGCTTTACCTTCGCCGCTGGCCTGCCCGGGCAGCGGCGGACGCTCCTCGGCTCGAGCCCCGAGCTGCTGGTGCGCCGGAGCGGCAGCAGTGTGGTGGCGCATCCTCACGCCGGAACCGCGCCCCGGTCGGCCGACCCGGTGATCGACGAGAAGAACGCGAAAGCGTTGCTGGCCTCGGCGAAGGATCAGACCGAGCATGCCTTGGTGATCGAGGCGGTGGTGGAGGCGCTGCGCCCGTTCTGCCGCACCCTGCACGTGCCGCCGGAGCCGTCCCTGACCTCGACCCCCGCGGTCTGGCATCTGGGCACCGAGATCACCGGTGAGCTGCGCGACCCCGACGTGACCGCGTTCCGGCTGGCCTGCGCGCTGCACCCGACCCCGGCGGTCTGCGGCACGCCGACGGCGGCCGCGCGCAGGCTCGCCACGGAGCTGGAGCCGTTCGACCGTGACTATTACGCGGGGGCCCTGGGCTGGGTGGACGCGGCAGGTGACGGCGAATGGGCGGTCGCGATCCGTTGCGCCGAGGTCGACGGCAACGCCATGCGGCTCTACGCCGGTGGCGGGATCGTGCCCGCATCGGATCCGCAGGCCGAGCTCGAGGAGACAACGGCGAAGTTCGCGACGCTGCTGCGCGCCATGGGAATCGATCTCGACCCCTCGCGCTGAAAGACGCCTTCAGTCCACTGGGTGGAGTGAGTGGCCCTTTCAGTCCGTTGAACGGACTGAGGGCGTCTTTCAGCGCGCAGGCCACCAGTGCTCGGTCACCCGCACCGGGTCGGCGGTGAGCAGGGCGAGGCTGGCGCGGTAACCGTCGCCGGGAGCGAGATCGATCAGCGCGGCGCTGAGCGATGAGAGTGCGGGGTCGGTGGCTCCGATCAGCCGGGCCGTCTCGCCCGGTGGCGTGAGGGTGATGCTGCGCAGCGGGATCTTGAGCCCGCGCCCGGTCGCCTTCATCAGGGCTTCCTTGCGGGTCCAGTAGAAGTAGAACGCCTCGTCGCGCCGCGGCTTGGGCAGGTGGGCGATCGCGGCGCGCTCGGTGTCGTTGAGCGCGTAGCCGATCAGGTCGGCGTTGCCGCGCCGGTTGACGGTCTCGACGTCGAGCCCGACAGGAACCGTCGAGGTCAGCGCGAGCCCGATCCGCTCCCCGGAGTGTGAGATCGACAGCGATACCTCGGCGGCGCATACAACGCGTGGCTTGCCGTGGGGCTTACCGCAGTCCGCACAGGTCGCGTCGAGCTTGATCTCGGCAGGCGTGGCATCGAGCCTGCGCGCCAGCACCGTTTTGGTCAGCACCCGGCCGGTGAGGAAGCGCCGCCGGTCGATGTCCTTGCGGTAGGCGTCGTAGCGACCCCGTTCGAGCGGATCGAGCAGCGCGAGGTACTCGGCCGCCGGTTCGACCGGGTCGGCCCACCACACGTCACAGTCGACGGTGGTGGGTCGCTGGCTGCTCACGCCTGACAAACCTACGCGAGGCGCGCCGTCAGATCTTGGCGCCCCAGGTGTATTTCACGATGGTCCGGCAGCGTTGCAGGTCCGGCAGCGGAGGATCGTCGCCCGCCCCGAGCGAGCGCAACGCGAGTTCGGCGTAGCGTTCGGCGAGCTGATCGAGCGGCAGCGCGCCCTTCGAGGAATACCACCGCGAGACGCCGCTGCCCATTTCGAGCAGTCCGCGCCGGGCGACGCCTTCCTTGTCGGAACGGAACACGCCGTCGCGGGCGCCTTCTTCGATGGTCTCGGCCCACAGCTGCTCGTAGGCATCGCGCTGGGCGACGATCCTTCGGCGCAGCTTCGGCGAGAGCGAGCGAAGCTCGTTGTCGACCACGGTGGTCTCCTTGGCCTGCACCGCGTGCGCGATGACGTGCAAGGCGACCAGCCTGCCGAGCTTCTCCTGCGGGTCGTTGACGTCGGTGGTGGCCAGCATCGCCGCCGAGAGCAGCCGTTCCAGGCAATCCCACATGATGTCCGCGAGGAGTTCCTCCTTGGTGCCCATGTAGTGATACAGGCTGGCCGATGACAGCTTCGCGGCCTGTGCCAGCTCGCGGATGCCGACGCCGTGGAAGCCCTTCTTCGCGAACAGCCGGATGGCCGCCTTCCGCACGCGGGTTTGAGTCGCGTTCACCGCCATGTCTTCTCCGCCCTGTCGTAGGCACCGGCCCGCAGATCGTCACTTGCCGCGCGCAACTCGCCCTTGGCGACCCGCTCCGACGGCGTCATCGGCAGGGTGTCCACGATGGCCCAGTATCGCGGAACCTTGAAGTAGGCAAGCTTGGCCGCGCAGAACTCGGCCAGCTCATCAGGTACCGGCGCCCGGTTGGTGTCGGCAGGAACAACGTAGGCCTTGATTTCCTCACCTCGCAACACGTCGGGCACGGCGATGACCGCGGCCAGCGCGACATCGGGGTGCCCGCCGAGCGCGCCTTCCACCTCGTCGGCGGAGATGTTCTCGCCGCTACGCCGGATCATGTCCTTGGTCCTGCCCAGGTAATAAACGCGGCCCGCCGCGTCCATGGTCGCCAGATCACCGGTGTGAAACCAGCCGCCGCGAAAGGCGCGTTCGGTCGCGGCGGGGTCGTCGTGATAGCCGTGCATCAACCCGACGCCGCGTATCGCCAGCTCTCCGGTCGTGCCGCGAGGCACCGGCGCGCCGTCTTCGCCGAGGATCGCCACCTCGCGTTCCGGGATCGGGCTACCGATGCAGCCGCTGCCGACGAGCTCGTCGTGATCGGCTTCGCGTACCCGGATGTCGCCACCCGTTTCGGTCATGCCGAACGACTCGAACCACGGCACGTTCCACCGGTGCTCCAGCTCGGCGTGCTCCTCACGGGGGATCGCGGAGGCGTGGACCGCCCGCACCCGGTGATCGCGGTCGGCGGCATCCGGCGGCTGGCGCAGCAGCAGCGCCGGCATCAGCCCGAGGCAGTAGAACCACGTCACGCCGTACTCGCGGACCTTGCGCCAGAACGTCGACGGGTGGAAGCGGTCGAGCACGACGAGGGTGGCGCCGGAGGCCAGGCCCAGCGCGACGTTCCACTGCGGATCGATGTAGTGGAACGGTTGCGCGGTGATGATGGTGTCCTCGGCGCCGACCGAGGGGAAGTCGGTGATCAGGCTGCGCGCCAGGACCAGCCAGTAGCGGTGCGGCAACACGCAGCCTTTCGGCGCGCCGGTGGTGCCCGAGGTGTACTGGATGTTGACCGGCTGCTCACCGACCGGCACGGCGAAGGCAGGCGGCGTATCGGTGGTGGTGAGTTCGTCCGGCGTGAGCACCCGCTCCACCGACGTGCGAGGGGCGATGGCCCGCAGCATGTCGACGAATTCGGGCTCGGCGACGACGAACCGAGCACCGGAATGCGCCAGCACGTGGGCCCCGTCCAGCTCGCGGTAGTTGACGTTGACCGGGACGAGTGCTGCCCCGAGGCGGGCCAGCGCGAGCCACAGCAGCGGGAATTCGGGGCGGTTACGCAGCATCACCGCCACCTTGTCGCCCGCTGAAACGCCCAGCGCGGCCAGGCAGCCTGCCACCTCGACGCTGCGAGCGCGGACCTCGGCGAAGGTGTGGCGCGACCCGGTTTCGTCGAAGATCCACGCCGCCCGCTCCGGCCACAGCTCCGCCGCCCGGTCGAGCAGCGTCGCCAGATCGTCGACGGCGGCCAGGTCCTTCACGACGCGTTCCTGCCCCGGTCGCGGAAGCGTGCTGAGGATTCCGCGACCTCGGTCGTGGCGTCGGTGACCAGGGCGTGACTGACCTCGAGCTCCAGCGCGCCTTCCAGTGTGCTGTCAATGCCGCTGTCCACCGCGCGCTTGGCCAGCGTGACGGCGTAGCCGGGTTTGGCCGCGATGTCGTTGGCCCAGCCGAGCGCCGCATCCAGCAGCCCCGCTGCCGGGAACACCGCGTTGACCAGGCCGATTTCGCGGGCGCGCAGCGCGCCGATCCGTTCGCCGAGCAGCAGCAACTCCTTGGCCCGTACCGGGCCGACCAGCAGCGGCAACAGCCGGGAGGCGCCCCCGGTGACGCTGAGCCCGAGCCCGGCTTCGGGGAAGGCGAACACCGCGTCGTCGGCGGCGAGCACCAGGTCGCAGCCGAGGGCGAACTCCGCGCCCGCACCGATCGCATACCCGTGCACCGCCGCGATCACCGGTTGCGGCGCTGACCTGATGCGCCGGGTCACGTCCTGGATGCGTTCCAGTCGTAGCCGGGTATCGCCGGGCGCCGACTGCTCCTTGAGGTCGTGACCCGCACAGAACGCCCGCCCCGCCCCGGTGAGCACCACGGCGCGGACCTCGCCGCCGGCGCTCTGGACGATGTCGAACGCCGCGAGCAGGTCGTCGACGAGGGCGGGCACCACCGCGTTGAGGCGATCCGGCCGGCTGAGGGTGATGACGGCGACCCCGCCGTCGATGTCGACACCGACCGTGCCGAGCGGGTTCACGACTGCCATGGCCGCAGTGTAGACGACCGATCGATCGATCGGCTAGGTTGGCGGTGGTCGAGGGCGCAACCACGACGGCAGTGTTGATCGATACGACCAGCCAGCCACTTTGAATAACCCGACTTTTGAATAAGACCGAGGAGGTCAGGCATGCGGATGGACGCGGTCTTCACCGGGGCGAGGGTGCTCACCGGTGCCGGCTTCCGGCCGGTGAACGCGCTGGCGGTGCATGGCGGCCGCATCGTGGCGCTGGGGGACGAGGCGGCGGCGCTGCCCGCTCGGCGGGTCGTGCCGCTCGACGGCGCGACGGTGGTGCCCGGGTTCCACGACGCGCATAACCACATGGCGTGGTACGGCATGGGGCTCGAGGAGCTGGACCTCAGTGAACGCAGCTGCCGCACGGTGGATGAGGTCTACGACGCCGTGGCAAGGCAGGCACTGCAGGTTCCCGAGGGCAGCTGGATCGTCGGCAACGGCTACGACCAGACCAAGCTCGGCGGCGCTCACCCGACGCGTTACGGCCTCGACCGCGCGGCGCCGGCGCATCACGTGCGGATCAAGCACACCACCGGCCACATGTGCGTGGTGAACTCCCTCGTGCTGCGGCAGCTCGACCTCGCGGCGGTGCCGGTGGGCGGGGACGTGGTGACCGGTGAGGACGGCGAGCCGACCGGCCTGTTGCGGGAGCAGGCGCAACGGCTGCTGGACCCGTTGCGGTACCCCGTCGCGCTGGCAGACGTCGTCCGCGGCATCGGGCGGGCGAGCGCACAGTACCTGACCGAAGGCATCACCAGCGCGCAGGAAGCCGGTATCGGTCGCGGGCTGGTGGGCAGTACCCCGATCGAGCTGGCCGCGTATCAGCGGGCGCGCGAGTCGGGCGAGCTAGGGGTACGGGCGCACCTGATGGTCGCGGCCGACTCGCTGCACGCACTGGAGCACGCCGCCGAAGACGACGTGGAGTTCGGGCTGGACCTGGGGCTGCGCACCGGCTTCGGCGACGACCGGCTGCGCCTCGGTGCGATGAAGCTGTTCTCGGACGGCTCGCTGGTCGGGCGGACGTGCGCGATGCACGAGCCCTTCGCCGGGGAGCCCGGAAACCGCGGCTATTTCCAGACCCCGGAAGACACCCTCGCGGCGACCATTCGCCGGGCGCACCGGTCGGGCTGGCAGATCGCGACGCACGCCATCGGCGATCGTGCGGTCACGGTGGTGATCGACGCCTACGCCGCCGCCCTGGCCGAGTTCCCCCGCGCCGATCACCGGCACCGCATCGAGCATTGCGGGGTCATCGGCGACGCCGACCTGCGCCGGGTCGCCGAGCTCGGGCTGATCCCGGTGCCGCAGGGCCGGTTCGTCAACGAGATCGGGGACGGCATGCGCTCGGCGCTTGGCCCCGACCGCGAGCCATGGTGCTATCGCGTGCGGAGCTTCCTCGACGCGGGCTGCGTGGTGCCGGGGAGCTCAGATCGGCCGGTCGTCAACGGCGCGCCGTTGACGGGGATCGCTGACATGGTGCGCAGGCGGACGGCCAGCGCTCACCTGCTTGGCCCTGAGGAACGGGTCACCGCGGCGCAGGCCCTGCGGGCATACACCTACGGTTCGGCATTTTCGGCGTTCGCCGAGGCCGATCTCGGTACCTTGGCGGAAGGCAAGCTCGCCGACTTCGTGGCGTTGTCGGCCGATCCCACCGATGAAGACAGCCTCGACGACGTGCGGGTGCTCGCCACGGTCCTCGGCGGCGAGGTCGTCCACGAGCACGCCCGGAGGGTTATTCACGACTGATCCAGCGACCGTGGGCCGCCAGGCCCGCGCGAGCGATCGGTGGAGGTCACGGCGATCCGTGAGGTTCGTTCGTCTGTGAATAACCCGACTTTGAATAGGACACCAGTAGGTCCTTGAGCGGGAAAGGAACCCGGGATGCCAGTACGCGACGCCACCCTTTCCGACGTCGAGGAGATCTGCTCGCTCATCGAGGAGCACGCGGTCTACGAAGGCAAGCACGATCTGAAGCACGACC
The DNA here is from genome assembly GCA_009379975.1 of Actinophytocola sp. Taxonomy (GTDB): domain Bacteria; phylum Actinomycetota; class Actinomycetes; order Mycobacteriales; family Pseudonocardiaceae; genus WHSS01. The sequence goes on along the minus strand of WHSS01000010.1, from coordinate 27,885 downwards.
GCGCGAAGATGGCGCGTCACCTCTTCGGGGATGACCCGAAGGCCTGGGTGGTGCTCGCTTACCCGGAAGGCGAACCGGAGACCGTCGCCGGTTTCGTGTTCTGCTCGTGGAACTTCTCGACCTGGGAGGGCGAGCCGGGCATCTGGATGGACGACCTGTATCTGCGGCCCGAGTACCGCGGACTCGGCCTCGCCCGGCAGTTGATGGCCGATCTGCGGACCCGCACCGAGGGCCGGATCGTGTGGGAGATGCAGCAGGGCAATGACACCGCGGCGGCGTTCTACACCCAGCTCGGGGCGCTCCCGGTGAACGACTGGACGCTGTATCGCTGGAAGCAGTGACGGCGGGTGGCACCTGATCGTCCGGCGCGGGTCCGCACGTATCGTAGGAGCATGCCTGATCGGTTGAACCGGCGCTCGTCCTCGATCGAGGATTACGTGCGGGTCATCTACGGCCTCGCGGAGCGCGGCGAAGAAGTCACCAACACCTCGCTCGCCAGCAGGCTGGCGGTGAGCCCGTCCTCCGCCTCCGGGATGGTGACGAAGCTTTCCCAGCAGGGCCTGGTCGCCCACGTGCCGTACCAGGGGATCGGTCTCACCAAGGAGGGGCTGCTGCTCGCCCGCTCGGTGTTGCGCAGGCATCGCCTCATCGAGTCCTACCTGGTCTCCGAACTCGGCTACACCTGGGATGAGGTGCACGCCGAAGCCGACGCGCTCGAGCACGCGGTGTCCGATCTGCTGATCGAACGGATCGCGGGCAAGCTGGGGAACCCGGTCCGCGACCCGCACGGTGACCCCATCCCGCTCGCCGACGGCAGCGTCGACGAGCAGCCCACCCGCATCCTCGACGAGCTCGAACCGGGCGCGGTCGGCGAGATCGTCCGGGTCTGGGACACCGACCCCGACCTGCTGCGCTACCTCGCCGACCGGCAGATCGGCCTCGGCGAGCGCATCGAGGTGGTGGAGCGGCAGCCCTTCGGCGGGCCGCTCGTGGTCAAGGTCGGCTCGCCACCGCAGGCCGCCACCCACGCGCTCGGCAAGGAAATCGCGCAAGCCCTGTCGGTGGCCGTGCTCTAACCGGCGTGTCCGCGCTCCAGTCGCGCGTGTCCGCGTCCTAGTCGCTGGACGGGAGCAGCACACGCACCACGAGGCCGCCGTCTTCTCGGGGCGTCGCGTGCACCTCGCCACCATGCGCGGTGGCCACGGACCGCACGATCGACAACCCGAGCCCCGCGCCGCGCGGGCCGGGCTTGCCCGCTTCGGTGACCCGCTCCTGGCTTGCCAACCTGCGGAAGGGTTCGAACAGCCCGGCGACCTCGTAGCCCGGCACCGCCGGCCCGGAATTTTCGACGGTGAGGCGGGTATGGCCTCCGGCGGTTCCGGTCGCCACCTTGACCCAGCCGTCCTCGGCCACGTTGTATCGGATCGCGTTGTCGACCAGGTTCTGCGTGAGGCGTTCGAGTAGCACGGCATCGCCTGCGACCGGCGCGGCGGCCGCGTCGAGGTCGATGCGTACCGCCGCCGCGCCGGCGGCAGCGCTGGATTCCCGTGTGACGTGGCGTGCGATGTCGGCCAGGTCGACCCGGCTGGTCGCGGTGATTCGCTGCTCGCCGCTCACCAGCGTCAGCAGCCCATCGATGAGGCGTTCGTGCCGTTCGTTGACGGCGAGCAGCGTGACACCGAGCTGGCGCAACGGCTCGGCCGCGGCGGGATTGTCCAGCGCGACCTCGATCAGGGTCCGGTTGATCGTCAACGGTGTGCGCAGCTCGTGTGAGGCGTTGGCGACGAACCTGCGCTGCCCGTCGAAGGACTGGTCCAGGCGTTCCAGCATGGCGTCGAAGGTGTCCGCCAGCTGCTTGATTTCGTCGTTGGGGCCGTGCAGGTCGATCCGTTCGTGCAGGCTGCGGTCTGCCACCCGGCGGGCCGTCGCGGTGATGTGTTGCAGCGGATGCAGCGCCCGCCCGGCGAGCAGCCACCCGAAGGAGGCCGCCACCACACCGACGACGCCGAGCGCGGCCAGTGACCAGAGCAGCATCGCCCGCAGGGAGTCGTCTCGGTCCTGCTCGATCTGCTCGCGCAGCACGGTCGCATCGGGCGGCAGCACACGAAGTCCGGGTCGGGGCGCCTCGACGAACCGCTCTTGGACCTGCTCAGCGACGCTGATCCGGGCGGAGAACTGGCGGTCGAGGGACTGGCCGAGGTAGACGTACGCCAGGACGACCAGCGCGGCACCGGCGAGGAAGAACGTGACCGCGTAGAGCAGGGTCAGCCGGACCCGGATGGTGGTCTGCCGCTTCATCGGATCAGGTACCCGACTCCCGGCACGGTCTCGATGACCGGCGGGTCACCGAGCTTGCGCCGCAGCATCATGATGGTGAACCGGACGACGCCGGTGAACGGGTCGATGTGCTCGTCCCATGCCTTCTCCAGCAGTTGCTCGGCGGAGACCACGCCCCCATCGCCGAGTAGCAGCTCGGCCAGCACGGCGAACTCCTTCTTGGACAGCTCGACCGGGCCGCCATCGCGGGAGACGGTGCGCCGGTGCGGGTCGAGGTGGATGCCCGCGCGCTCCAGCACCGGGGGTGCGGCAGGCCGCGCCCGGCGGCCGAGCGCAAGCACCCGGGCGGCCAGCTCGGCGAAGGCGAACGGCTTGGTCAGGTAGTCGTCGGCGCCGATGCCCAGCCCGGCGACCCGCTCCCGAACCGCGGCGGCCGCGGTGAGCATCAGCACCCTGGTCTCGATGCCGGACTGCACCAGCGTGCGGCACACCTCGTCGCCGGACACCTTGGGCAGGTCGCGGTCCAGCACGACGACGTCGTAGTCGTTGACGGTCAGCCGCTCCAGGGCGGCATCACCGTCGTAGGCCACGTCGACGGCCAGCGCCTGCTTACGCAGGCCGTCGCCGATCGCGTCGGCGAGCAGCCGCTCGTCCTCGACGACCAGAACCCGCATGGATGCATCTTGCCTGGTCAGCCTATGAGAAACCTGTGAGGACTTCGCTAGCGCCGCTCCAACGGGCCGTTGGGTGGAATCGGCGGCAGAAGAAGGGAGAAGCCATGCGACGCATTCTGGCTACGGCAGCTCTGCTAATGACTCTCGCCGCCTGCTCCGACGCCGCCGGCAACGGCATCGCGACGGCAGGCGGCACGGGGTCCGAGACGACAACGGCGTCACCGGCCAACGAGGAGAAGGACGGCCGCAAGTTCGCGCAATGTATGCGGGACAACGGCGTGGAGATGGACGACCCGGACCCCAACCAGCCGGGACGGGTCGAGATCCGCGAGCGCAAGGGCGAGCGCGACAAGGTGCGGCAGGCGATGGAGAAATGTCGCAAGTTCCTGCCGACGCCGAGTAAGGAGGACCTCGAGAAGGCCCTCGAGGGCATGCAGGAGATGGCCGAGTGCATGCGCGCCAACGGCGTCCCGGAGTTCCCGGACCCCGAACCCGACGGCGGCGGCCTGCGGCTCGACGCGGGCCCCGGCACCGGGATCGACCCGGATTCCCCGGAGTTCAAGGCCGCCGAGGAGAAGTGCCGCGAGCACCTGCCCGAAAGGCCCGGGCGGTTCAAGGACGGAGACCGATGAAGCGCAGGACGCTAATCGTGGGGCTCGTCGTCGTGGCCGTCGGCGCGGGGGCAGCGTTTTCCCTGGCCGCCATGCTCGGCTTCACCGCGAACACGGGAGACGCCGCCGAGCCGTCAGGGCTGCCGCCGCAGACGGCCGAGGTGGTCACGACGACGCTGCGGGACACCGGGACCATCAGCGGCACCCTCGGCTACGGCGATGCGGTGCCGGTCACCGCGACTGGCAAGGGCGGCACCATCACCTGGCTCGCTCCCGTCGGCAGCACGGTCAAGCGTGGCAAGCCGCTGTATAAGGTCGACGAGCGGCCGGTCGTCGCGCTGTACGGGAAGCTGCCGCTGTATCGCGAGCTGCGCAGCGGCGTCGAGGGAGACGACGTCGCCCAGCTCGAACGGAACCTGTCCAAGCTGGGCTATGCCGGCTTCACCGTCGACGAGTACTACACCGCGGCCACCGCGGCAGCTGTCGCCGAGTGGCAGGACGATATCGGGCAGCAGGCCACCGGCGTGGTCATGCCCGGCGAGGCGGTGTTCGTGCCTTCTGCCGTGCGGATCGCCGACCATGCTGCGCGGGTCGGGGCGGTCGCGGGCGGAGCAGGCGGCGAGGTGCTCAGCTACACCGGCACGGCGCGGGAGGTCGTCGTCGAGCTCGTGGTGGCCGACCAGCGGCTGGCCAAGGAGGGGGCGAACGTCACCGTCACCGTGCCCGGCGGCGACGACGTCAAGGGCAAGATCGCCGAGGTCGGGACGGTGGCAGCCACGTCGGATGACGACTCGTCCGGCGGCGGCTCGGGCACCGCTGACGGCGGCGCGGCCGAAGACGCGACGGTCGACGTCATCGTGGCGATCACCGAGCAGCAGGCGCTCGGTGACCTTACCGGCGGCCCGGTCGACGTGACCTTCATCAGCAGTACCCGCAAGGACGTGCTGGCCGTCCCGGTCGGCGCGCTGCTGTCGCTGGCGGAAGGCGGCTACGGCGTCGAGGTCGTCAGTGATCAAGCCGGCGGGAAGACCCGCATTGTCGCGGTCGACGTCGGGCTTTTCGCCGACGGTCTCGTCGAAGTCTCCGGCAAGGGCTCTGCGGACATCGCCGAGGGCACGGTCGTCGGGGTGGCGTCATGAACTCTCTCGTGCGGCTGCGCGGCGTGCGCAAGGAGTACCCGGGCGGCGTCGTCGCGCTGGACGACGTCGACCTGGACATCGCCGCAGGCGAGCTGGTGGCTGTGGTCGGGCCGTCGGGGTCGGGCAAGTCGACGTTGCTGCACGTCATCGGCACGCTGGACCGCCCGAGCGGCGGCCAGGTGGTCATCGGCGGCACCGATATCGCCGAGCTGTCCGACCGAGGTGTCTCCGCGCTTCGGGCCGACCGGATCGGCTTCGTCTTCCAGCAGTTCCACCTCGCACCGGGCGCGCCGGCCGTCGACAACGTCGCCGACGGCCTGCTGTACAGCGGCGTCGGGCTTCGCGAGCGGCGGGAGCGGGCGGCCGCCGCATTGTGCCGGGTCGGCCTCGGCCACCGGCTTACCCACCGCCCGCACCAACTCTCCGGTGGCGAACAGCAGCGGACGGCGATCGCTCGCGCCGTCGTCGGCGGCCCCGCGCTGCTGCTGGCCGACGAGCCGACCGGCGCGCTGGACAGCCACTCCGGTCAGCTGGTGATGGCACTGCTCGCCGACCTGCGGGCCGAGGGAACCACCGTCGTGGTGATCACCCACGACCGGGAGATCGCGGCGAGCCTGCCACGGCAGGTGTCCATGCTCGACGGGGCGGTGGCGTCGTGAACGCCCGGGCGCGGCTGGCCCCGCGGGACGTGCTGCGGGTGAGCGCCTCGGGCCTGCGCGCGCGGCCGATGCGGGTGCTGCTGTCCGCGCTGGGGATCGCCATCGGCATCGCCGCGATGGTCGCCGTCGTCGGCATCTCCTCCTCCAGCCGCGCCGAACTGGACCAGTTGCTCGACTCGCTGGGCACCAACCTGCTCACCGCCGGCCCCGGCAACACCATGTTCGGCGACGAAGCCAAGCTGCCCGTGGAGTCGGTGTCGATGGCCAAGCGGATCGGGCCGGTGCAGACGGTGTCGGCCGTCGGGCGGGTGGCCGGCGCCAAGGTGTATCGCAACGACCGCATCCCGGCCGGTCAGTCCGGTGGCATCGCCACCATAGCGGCGCGCACCGACCTGCCGGACACCGTCGGTGCTCGCATCGCGGAGGGGAGTTGGCTCAACGAAGCAACGGCCCGGTACCCGGCGGTCGTCCTCGGAGCCACGGCCGCCGAGCGGCTCGGCATCGGCTCCGCCGGACCGCGGATGCGGGTCTGGCTCGGCGACCGGTGGTTCACCGTTGTCGGGATCCTCGAACCGGTCGCACTCGCACCGGAGCTCGACCTCGGGGCGCTGGTCGGCTGGCAGGCGGCGGAGTCCTCCCTCGACTTCGACGGCAGCCCCACGACGATTTACACCCGCACCGAGCCGGACGCCGTGGCGGCGGTCCGCGGGGTGCTGGCCGCGACGGCCAACCCGGAGCAACCGGACGAGGTCGAAGTGTCCCGGCCGTCGGACGCCCTGGCCGCCAAGGACGCCGCCGACAGCGCGTTCACCGGCCTGCTGCTTGGGCTGGGCGCCGTCGCACTGCTGGTCGGCGGCATCGGCGTGGCCAACACCATGGTCATCTCGGTGCTGGAGCGGCGAGCCGAGATCGGGCTGCGCCGGTCGCTCGGGGCCACCCGCGGGCAGATTCGGGTCCAGTTCCTCGCCGAGTCGCTGCTGCTGTCGGCGCTGGGCGGCGGTGCGGGAGTCTTGCTCGGTGCGGGTGCCACCGCGCTGTATGCGACCTGGCAGGGCTGGCCGACCGTGGTTCCGGTGTGGGTCGTGGCGGGTGGCGTCGGCGCCACGCTGGTGATCGGTGCGCTCGCGGGGCTGTATCCGGCGATTCGGGCCGCGCGACTGGCACCGACCGAGGCGCTCACCACAGGCTGACAGCGCCTCGGTACGCGGTCAGCGCTCGTTGAAGGCCAGGCAGAGCACCGCGCCGACGGCGTAGTCGTCCTATTTGCGTAGATCCGAGGTGGCACCAAGGCGCCACGGGGCGCCTATTTGGCACCCGAGGCCACCTTCGGCTCCCCCGCTGCGGAGGCCTCAGCCGAGCGCGGCCCGGTAGGCGTCGACGGTCAGTTCGGCGCACCGGCGCCAGGTGAAGCTGGCGGCATGGGCGCGGCGGGCCATCGATCCGTCCGGCGTATGGGGGTCGTCTGCCGCGGTCGCTATCGCGGTCGCCAGCGCCTCGACGTCGCCGAAGGGCACGAGTTGCGCGTAGTCGCCGGTGACTTCCCGCAGGGTCGGCACGTCGGTGCAGACCACCGGCACGTCGCAGGCCATCGCTTCGAGCACCGGCAGCCCGAAGCCTTCGTCGCGGGACGGCAGCACCAACGCAGTCGCGCCCGCGACGACGTGCCGCAGATCGACATCGGAGACGTACCCCGCGTGCTGGGATCGGTCGTTGACCGCGAACGGCCCCGGCCCGATGAACACCAGCGGCGGCAGCGACGGGTCGGCGTCGTGGGCGCGCGCGAGCCAGTCGAGACCCTTGCGCGGGCCCGCCGCGCCGACGAAGAGCAGGTACTCGCTCGGCAGCCCGAACTTGGAGCGCAGGTCGTTGTTCGGCGGCAGCGCGGTGAACCAGGCGGGATCGACACCGAGCGGCGTGACCATGATCTTCTCGCGGTCCACGTTGAGCCGGTCGGCGACCCGATCGGCGACGGCGGCCGTCGGCGTGCAGATCGCGTCGGCGCGGCGGGCGCTCACGCGGACCAGTTCGGGGAGCCGGAAGTCGCCCGGGCCGAGCTCGTCGGGTGCGTCGAGGAACGACAGGTCATGAATCGTCACCACACCGGCGGCCTTCGCCGTACCGGGCAGGACGAAGTTCGTTCCGTGCACCACATCCGTTGGTCCTGCGAACAGCTCTACCTGCGGAAACGACCCGCGGAGCCAGAAGGATCGGAGCACCCTCGCTGAGACCGGCATGCCCCTGGCCCGGACCCCGTGCGGCAGCACGTGGCGCAGTTTGCGCCAGCCCCGCAGCGTGAACGCCACCGAGCGGGTGTCCACTTCGAGCATGGAGGCCAGCTCTTCGGACAGCGACGCCGCGTAGCGGCCGACGCCGGTTCGTTCGCCCAGCAACGGGGTGCCGTCGAGCAGCACCCGGAGGGGCTTGTCAGCCATCTCGCCGTCCTTTCGCCGCCCGGTTCTTGCGCTCGCGCGCGGTGCGCAGTACCCGGCCGCCCGCACGCCTGCCGAGCTCGCGTATACCCCCCGCCGCGAGGTATTCACGCAGTAGGCCGAAGTCTCGGTGCAGCGCGGCCGAACCACGCACTCGCGGGCTGTGGACCAGCTCGCCCGTGCCGGGCAGCCGGTCGGCGGCGGGACGCGGGTGGCGGCAGAACTCCACCAGCGGGGACAGCGCCCGCGGCCAGGTGAAGCGTTCGGCGACGGCCGCGATCCGTTCGGTGCACGCCGCGGCGAATTCGGTGTCGTAGAGCACCTTCTCCAGCGCATCGGCCAGCGCCGCCGGGTCGGCCGCTCCTACGACGATGCCGAGCCGCTCGGCGCGCACCAGGTCGGCGAACGAGTCTCCGTCGGTGGTGACGATCGGCAGCCCGGCCCACAGGTAGTCCAGCACCCGGGTGCGGAAGGCGAAGGTGGTCTCCACATGCTCGAAGTGCGTGGTGACACCGCAGTCGGCGTCGAGCAGCCAGTTCTGCCGCTCGGCGTAGGGCACCCAGTGCTCGTTGAAGAACACGTGCTTGTCGGTGAGGCCGAGCGAATCCGACAGCCGGATGGTGCGGGCGCCGATGGACATCTCGGCGACCTCCGGGTTGGGGTGGCGCATGCCGAGGAACACCAGCCGCACCTCGCTATGGCGCTCGTGGAGCTGGTCGACGGCTCGCACCAGGGTGAGCGGGTCGAACCAGCTGTAGACCCCGCCCGCCCAGAGGATGACCCGGTCGGACTCGGAGATCTCGTCGATCGTCGACCGCAGCCCCGCTCCGGTGCGCCGCGGCGGCTCGGCAGGGAGTCCGAAGGGCACGACCGAGAGCAGCGACCGCGTGGTGGGGTCGGCGTCGTAGAGCGTCGGCGACAGCCTGCCGATCGCCGCGAGGTGCCCCAGCCAGAAGTGGCGCTGCCGCTCGGAAGCGCACAGGAAGAAGTCGCCGCGTTCGAGCTGCGCGTCGAGCACCTTGGTGACGCCTGCCAGGTCCGCGGCCCGGACGTCATCCGGCGCCGCTGTGCTGGTCCTGCCCTGCTCGAGCAGCTCCAGGTGCATCGGGTCGTACAGGTCGCACACGACGATCTTGTGCGCCGAACCGCCCACCTTGGCACGCAGCGCGGGCGCCATCTCCAGCACATGACCCTGCAGGATGATGATGTCCGCCCAATTGATGGGCTCGGCGAGATCGCGTTGCCGGGCGGTAGTGACTTCGAACTCGGCCGCGGGCGGGTCGCACGACGGGTTGACGGTGACCAGCCGGACGTGGTGTTCCGCGGCGAGCACGGACGCGATGTTCCACGCCCGGATCGCGGGCCCAGCCATGCGCTCGGTGATCGCGTCGCCGGTGATGACCAGCACCTTGCGCCGGGCGCTGAACGCGTCCGTGATGCCGAAGAGGTCGACGAGGACGTCGTGCGCCGCAAGGTAGCGGGGCAGCGGGTAGGCCGGCTCGATGGCCCGGCGTAGCAACCCGAGCAGATCGGCATCGGTGCGCACCCTGGTGCGCTGTACCTGCTCGCGCGAGGCCGCCAGCGAGGGCATCAGCTCGACGAACTGGTCGATGGCCAGTACCCCGGCCAGCGCCGACCGCGGCACCTCGATCGGCGTGGTGACCGGCTCGCCCACGCCGCGCTCCAGGTCGAGCTGGGTCGCGTCGAGCTCACCGCGGGCGGTCGCCCGGCGCACTGTGAGCGCGAGGGCGGCAGGCAACGCCGCCGCCAGCGAGGTGTCCGAGAGGTTCTTGTACAGCGCGGCCAGCGCGTTGCGCTCGAGCAGGAAGGTCTCGCGGCCGGAGTCGGGGGAGTCGACGGCGTCCATCGTGCCGTGGTGGCGGTGATAGGCGACCGACTCGGGCACGTAGCGCACCCGCCAGCCGCGCAGGTTGAGCCGCCAGCCGAAGTCGACGTCCTCGTAGAACATGAAGAAGCGCTCGTCGAAGCCGCCCAGTTCCGCGAAGACCGACGCCCGCACGAACATGGCCGACCCGGTCGCGAACAGCACGTCCTTGGCGAGCTCGTGCTCGGCGTGCGGCAGGTCGGCGACCGGCGTGCCCGCGTGCCGCTTGTAGCCCATGCCGAACCAGGTGAGGCCGCCGTCGACGAAGTCAACGCGGTCACCGTCGGAGTCCAGCACCTTGCTGGCCACCGCGGCGACCGACGGCTCGGCGCGCAACGTGTCGACCGCGGCTCGCGCCCACCCGGCGTCCGGCCGCGCGTCGTTGTTGAGGAACGCGAGCACGGTGCCCCGCGCCCGCTCGGCGCCCAGATTGCAGCCACCCGCGAAACCGAGGTTGCGCTCGGCGGCGACGACGGTGATCGTCACGCCGGACAACTCCGCGGACGCATCCCGGATCCGGCGCAGGTCATCGCCGCCCGAAGCGTTGTCGACGCAGACGACCTCGAAGGCCGGGTAGTCCAGCGTCGTCGCCAGGGCACGCAGGCAGGCGATGGTGTCGGTGGCGCCGCGATAGTTGACCACGACCACCGAAACCAGTGGTTCCCCCTTCGACACCTGGCGCTCCTTCCCTGGGTCTTATTCATAAGTCGGCTATTCACTTCTTCCCAGGTCACCCGATCTTGCCTACTCGCCTGCAGCCAGTCGTCGCGAACCGCCCTCCCGTCGCCCGACCACCGCCCCTCATCGAGGCGCTACGCGCCGCAGCTACTCCGGGCGGCCCCGCCGACTGACTTGTGAAAGTCCTCCTGGGATTCGTGCTCGCAGACTAGTCCGCCACATCGGCCGCATACCCGCGAGTCCCACTACACATCGCCAGGCCCCGCCACGAGCCTCATGGCCGGCCCGCCCACCGGCGCCAGAGGTCTCGCCGGCTCACCGTGATGGGGGCATCCCGCCTGGCGCGCAGCGCCGCGGGCAACCGCCGCGCGACCCCGGCCAGCGCCCGCAGCCGCAGCGACAGCCGGAAGTTCGGTGTCGGCGCGACCACGCCACGGCGGAGCAGCCTGCGCACCGGCAGCAGCGCGGTGATGGCGGCGAAGGAGGCGCACTCCCGTGCCGCGACGGCGGCTGGCGCGCAGCGCAGCAGCATGAGCAGCCGGTTCCGCTCGTTCCACAGGTGAAAGTCCGCCGAACCGAGGCGACTGCTCGCGCCGTGGGTGTGGCGCACGCCGGCGGCAGGCACGGCGAGGACGCGCCAGCCTGCCAGCCGCAGCCGCCACGACGTGTCGGTGTCCTCGTAATAGCAGAAGAACTCGGCGGGCACCCCGCCCGCGGCACGAAGCGCGTCGGCGCGCAGCAGGGCGGCGCCACCGCAAAAACCGAACACATTCGTGTCCGCGGTTACTCCATTCAGGTCAAATCCGTAGCCGTCGCCAGTGAGCCGGACCCCCATCGACTGCGTTGTACCATCGGCTCGCTCGAGCCTCGCGCTCGCCGCGGCCGCGTTCTCGTCGCCGTCCAGCGCGTCCTCGAGCAGGCTGAGCCAGTCCGCTGACGGCTCGGCGTCGTCGTTGAGCCAGGCGACGTACCGAGTGCCCACTATGGCGAGCGCGGCGGCTATTCCCCCTGCGTATCCCGCATTTTTGTGCAGTCGGAGCACCTGTGGGGCGCTCGGGTGAGCTGCGATCAGTTCGGCCGTGCCGTCCTCGGATGCGTTGTCGACGACGATTGTCCGATGTGGCCGTCGCTGGGCGGCTACCGCGTCGAGGCAGCGGCCGATATGCTCGGCCCCCCGCCAGGTGACGACCACGACGGTCGAGGGCGGGGGACTAGGCACGGCTAGCACAATAGATCGCGTGCCGGAACTAGTGGTGATCGCAGATCAACTTTTCGCGCCGGTCCCTGGTGGGACCGGTCGTTACACCGCTGAACTGCTGCGGGCCTTGGCGAAGACGATGCCGGAGGGCTGGGAGGTCAGCAGCGTGGTGTGCCGGCGTTCCGATGTCAGCGGCGCCGTGATCAACGGCGTCAACGGTCCCAGGGTGCTGCCGCTGCGGCGCGAGGCGCTGCTGGCGGCGTGGCAGGCGGGCGTGCCGTACTGGCCGGGCGGGGACGCCGTCCACGCTCCGACGCCGTTCGCGCCGCCCCGCAAGCCGGTCTCCGGCAAGTACAGCAGGGGCACCTTGGCCGTCACGGTGCACGACACCGTGCCGTGGAGCCACCCGCAGACGCTGACCCGGCGAGGGGTGAACTGGCACCGGGCGATGATCGCCAGGGCCATGCGCCGCGCCGACGTGGTCGTCGTGCCGACCCAGTCCGTCGCCGATGAGCTCGCCAAGTGTGTGCCGGGCGCCCCCGAGGTACGGGTCATCTCGCACGGCGTCGCCGACGTCTTCACCGCGGCGGAGGACGCTGAACACGACGTCGACGTGACTCACCTCGATCTGCCCTCTCGCTACGTTCTCGCCGTCGGCACCCTGGAGCCGCGCAAGGGCCTCGACCAGCTCATCGAGGCCGTCGCGCGGTTGCATCGTCTTGGCGGTGATGCTCCCGACCTGCTGCTGATCGGCCAGCCGGGCTGGGGCGGGCTCAATCCGCTGTCGCTCGCGTCGCAGCACGGCCTGCGCTCCGGTGCCGTGCGGATCCTCGGCAGGCTGCCCGACCTCGAACTGGCCGCGGTGATGCGCCGGGCGGCGGTGCTCGCCGCGCCGAGCCACGCCGAAGGCTTCGGACTGCCCGTGCTCGAGGCGATGGCCGCGGGCGTGCCCGTGGTGCACTCCGACGCGCCCGCGCTCCTCGAGGTCGCGGGCGGCGCCGGGGTCGCGGTACCGAGGGGCGATGCGACCGCGCTCGCCGACGCGTTGCGAGATGTGCTGGGTGACGCTCTCTGGTCGGCGAAGCTGGCCGGTGCCGGCAGGCGGCGGGCCGCGGACTTCTCCTGGCGCACCGCCGCGGAGTCGATGTGGCAGTTGCATCTCGACGGCTACCGGGGCAGCCGCCAACGCGCCGGTCAGCGGAACTGAGAGTACCGATTAGTTCTGCCCCTCCCGCTTCGCCGAGTTGTCGCCGATGAAGAGATTTCGCCATTCTGACCCGCGCGGGTGATCTCCGTCGTAGTCTTGCCCGGGTGGGCACAGGGGTTCGAGCTGTTCGCTGTGTAGTGAGGTGGTGAATCTTCGTGAGTGGCGTTGGCCAGGGGGTTCATCCTCAGACCGCGTACAGGTGGTTCCGTGAGGAGCGATTGCATGCGTGGGTGTCGTCGTCGGGCCAGCAGGAGGATCTGGTCCAGCAGGTGGCGCGGTTGACGTGTTGGGCGTTCGGCATGGGCGCACGGTGGGGGTGTGGTCACCGGGGTGGGTCCGGGTTGAACGGGTCAGGTAAGCGGCGGCTGCGGGTGTTAGCGGAGGTGGTGGTGAAGCGTCGTGATCGACGTGCTGACCTCGATCTGTACTCGACCGCATCGGCGCAGGTCTGCCCGGAGTCGCGCCGAGAAGGCCGCGGTGGTGATGACCGATGGCTGGTAGCCGACTCACGTGTGGGCAACGGGCGACAGAAGGGGGAGACATGCTGAGTGTCGCGGTGGCCAGGGAGTGGAAGGCGGGGCCGAGCGAGGTGCCTGCACGGTTGCGGGACCGGCTGGCGTGGAAGCAGGCGAAACGGGTGCAGACGCAGCGCTATGCGGCAGAACGTGTGAAGGTCGAGCACGACGCGCACCGGGCGCGGCTGGATCAGGCGTACCGCAATGTGAAGGTGATGCTCGCGGGCGGGGACCGGAAACTTTGGCCAGGGCGCTGGTTGGACAAGCACGACGATCGCGAGACCGCGCTACTCGATATTGCGTGGCGGGCGGCGAATGACTGCGGTTTCGCCTCGGTGGATGCTGCCCCGGATTGGTGGGTGCTCAGGTTCGAGGAACGTGAGGCGCTACGGGTGTTCGGCTGCTGGCTCCCAGCTGAGCCGGACTCTGGGGGCATGCTCACTTCGCTGTCGTTGGCGCGGCACCGGCATGGGTAGCTATGAGGCCCCGCCGGGCTGGGTGGTGCAGGCGTTTGAGTTCGCGCTGGATCCCACCCCCGAGCAGGCTGCGATGCTGCGGCGTCAGTTCGGGGGCAGGCGGTATGCCTACAACTGGGCTGTCCGCACCCTAACGGCTGATCTGGTCGCCTACCGTTCGACCGGGATGGAGACCGAGAAGCCGACGCTGTATGGGCTGCGGAAACGCTGGAACGCCGTCAAGAGCACCGAGTGCACCGACACCGACACCGGCGAGGTGTGGTGGCCCGAAGTGTCGAAGGAGGCGTTCGCTGACGGTATCCGGGGCGCGGTGGATGCGTACTGGAACTGGCAGAGTTCCCGCTCAGGCAACAGGGCAGGACGCAGGGTGGGGTTTCCCTGGTTCAAACGCAAGGGCCGTGACCGGGATCGGGTCACCTTCACCACCGGCGCGATCCGGGTCGAGGCCGACCGCCGCCACGTCACCGTCCCGCGCTTGGGCACGCTCCGGGTTCACGAGAACACCCGCCGCTTGCAACGCCTCATCGCCAACGACCGGGCACGCATCCTGGCCGCCACCGTCACACGACGGGGGACACGGTTGATGGTCGCGTTCCGCGTCGCCATCGCCCGACCGATCCAGCCTCGCGTCCGCAACCCAGGGTCGCGGGTTGGGGTCGATGTGGGGGTGCGGGTACTGGCCACCATCGCCGACGACACTGGCCGCGTTGTCGAGCGGGTCGAGAATCCTCGCCCGCTCGCTGCGGCGTTGAAGGAACTGCGGCACCTGGGTCGGCAACGGTCCCGCCGCACCCAGGACTCGCGTCGCTATGCACAGACCCAGGCCCGGATCACGCGGCTGCAAAGCCGGGTTGCTGACATTCGTGCCCACCATCTGCACGTCCTGACCACGGGGCTCGCCAAAACCCACGGCAACATCGTGGTCGAGGGACTGGACGCAGCCGGGATGCTCCAGCAGAAAGGACTCCCCGGCGCACGGGCACGACGCCGGGGCCTATCCGATGCCGCGCTCGGCGAGGTCCGCCGCCAGTTGGCCTACAAAACCACCTGGTACGGGTCGACCCTGATCGTGGCAGACAGATGGTTCCCGTCCTCCAAGACCTGCCACGGCTGCCGCCACGTGCAGGACATCGGATGGTCCGAACACTGGACCTGCCACGGTTGTGGTGTCCGGCATCAGCGCGACGACAACGCCGCGATCAACCTCGCACGCTACGAGGCACCCACCGCTGGTGGGGTTGGCGTCCTCAGCCCAGTTGGGGCTGCGGTCAAGCGTGGAGCCGACCGTAAGACCCGGCCTCGCCGGGCAGGCGGCGATGAAGCGCGAAAGAACCATCTGGCTCCTCAGAGCCAGGTGGGACAACCCCGAGACGGGGTGCCAGCGTGAGACACACTACAACTCACTCGCTGGCAACGGATCCGAGGGTGTTGATCGACGCGACCGCCGTTCCGGCTGATCGGGGCGGTGTCGGTCGCTATGTCGACTCCCTGGTCGGGGCGCTCGACGCCGACGGTGCCCGGATCACCGTGCTGTGTCAGCCCCGGGATGCGGAGTCCTACGCCGCGCTCGCCCCGCACGCCAGGGTGATCCCCAGCGCGGAGCGGGTGTTGACGCGCACCGCTCGGCTCTCCTGGGAGCAGACCACCTTGCCACGACTGATCGGCAGGCTCGGCGTGGACGTGGTGCACTCGCCGCACTACACGATGCCGCTGGCCAGCCGGGCCGCCTCCGTGGTGACGCTGCACGACGCGACCTTCTTCACCGACCCGGCGCTGCACTCGTCGGTCAAGGCCCGGTTCTTCCGGGCATGGACGGGTGCCGCGTTACGCAAGGCGGAGCGCTGCGTCGTGCCCAGCAGCGCGACGGCCTCGGAGCTGGCAGCCGTGTGCGGGGTCGATCACAGCCGGCTCGATGTCATCCAGCACGGCGTCGACGAGGCGCGGTTCGCACCACCGAGTCAGCGGCAGGTGCGTGAGCTTCGGCACGAACTGGCGCTCGGTTCGACCCCCTACATCGCGTTTCTCGGTGCGCTCGAGCCGCGCAAGAACGTTCCCGCGCTGATCAGGGGGTTCGCCAAGGCCGTCGCGGGTAGACCCAACCCGCCCGCGCTGGTGCTCGCGGGGCAGCCGGGCTGGGACACCCGGGTCGCGAAGGCGTTGGACGCCGTGCCACACCGGCTGCGGGTGATCCGTGCCGGTTACCTGCCCTACGAGCTTCTCGCCGGGTTCCTCGGCGGGGCGGAGCTGGTGGCTTACCCCAGCCTGGGCGAGGGGTTCGGCCTGCCGGTGCTCGAAGCGATGGCGTGCGGCGCATGCGTGCTGACCACCCGCAGGCTTGCGCTGCCCGAAGTCGGCGGGGACGCCGTCGCCTACTGCGGGGTCGGCGCGGGGGACGTCGCCGCGGGGCTCACCGCGTTGCTCGACGATCCCGGCAAACGTGATGAGCTGGCGGCGGCCGCCGTGAGCCGAGCAAAGGAATTCTCATGGGCGGCCAGTGCCGAGCAACATCGGGTGACGTATGACCTAGCGGCACGGGCCCGGGCCCGTGCTCGGTAAACGACCAGGCACAATACGTTCCGTGGCTACGCCTGATTCTCCGTCACAGCCGCGCACTTACGGCTGCGAGATCGCAGTCGTATCCGTGACGTACTCGCCTGGCGAGACGCTCGAAAGGTTCCTCGACACCTTGGCCAAGGCCAGCACGCGGCCGTTGAGCGTGATCCTCGCGGACAACGGGTCCACCGACGGGGTGCCGCAGCGCGCGGCCAAGCGAGACGGCGTCCGGCTGCTGCCCACCGGCGGCAACATCGGCTATGGCGCGGCGGCGAACGTCGGGGTCGATGCGCTGCCGGACAGCTACGGCTGGGTCGTGGTCGCCAATCCCGACCTGGAATGGGAACCGGGGGCGCTCGATGTCCTGCTCGAAGCGGCGGACCGGTGGCCGAAGGCGGGCGCGTTCGGCCCGCTGATCAAGGAGCCCGACGGCTCGACGTACCCCTCGGCGCGGCGGCTGCCTTCGCTGGGCCGGGGTATCGGGCACGCGGCGTTCGGCTGGATCTGGCCGGGCAACCCGTGGTCGCGGGCCTACCGGCAGGAGACCGTCGAGCCGGCCGAGCGCGCGGCCGACTGGCTGTCCGGCTCGTGCCTGCTGCTGCGCAGGGAGGCTTTCGACCGGGTCGGTGGCTTCGACCCGCGCTACTTCATGTACTTCGAAGACGTCGACCTCGGTGACCGGCTCGGCCAGGCAGGCTGGCAGAACGTCTACGTGCCCTCCGCCGAGGTCATGCACCTGCACGGCCATAGCACCGCCAAGGATCCTTCTCGCATGCTCAGCGCCCATCACGACAGTGCGTACCGCTACCTCGCCGACCGCTACCGCGGCTTCGGCTGGAAACCGGTGCTGGCGCTGATCCGGCTCGGTCTCGCGCTTCGCCTGAAGCTGGCTTCCTTCCGGGGCGCTTGAGCCAGGCGGCACCAAGGTGCCATGGGGTGCGCATACGGCACCCAAGGACCCCTTCGGCTCGCCGCCCGCCCGCCTCAGCCTTCGAGCCGCCGGGCGAGCTTCGAGCGCATCCGCTGTGTGGTGGTGGGGATCAGGCCGTCGACCTCTTCGGTCTCCACGGTCGCGGCGGCTTCTACGGCGTTGACGGCTTCGCTCGCCTCGGCTGCCTGTTGAGCTGACTGCCCGGCACCGACCGCGGGGAGTTCGGTCGTCTGATCCGGATCCGCGAGGTGATGGCTGTCGTCGCTCCGCTGGATGGTTTCGCGCGAGACGACCGCTGTCGAATCGGGGTCGATGAGCGCGGCGTCGGCGCCGCGGACGACGTTGCGGGGGATCTGCACGGTATTGGCCGCGTCCATCGGCGAGATCGCGCTCTCCGGGGTCACGACGAACGCGCCGCGCGATTGCGCACGGGACAGCAATGCATCGGCCCTGTCGAGCGGATCCATTCCCGACCTCCCCTTTCCACCGGGGGGCCTCTCGGCTTCGGGCCACCCGTGCGATCTCTAGGGTATGCCTATCGAACGAGGGCCGTCAGGTATTCGGTACGATCTCTTCGCCCATCTGCTCTCCACCATGGGGAGACTGGCAGGATCGTGGCCATGCCGGATTTGCATTCACAACGGGGTAACAGCCCGGCCGACGCGATCGTGCTGGTCGGTGGCAAGGGCACCAGGCTGCGGCCACTGACGCTCTCCGCGCCCAAGCCGATGCTTCCCACCGCCGGGGTGCCGTTCCTGTCGCACCTGCTCTCCCGTATCAAGGCGGCCGGCCTGACCCACGTCATACTGGGAACCTCGTACCAGCCCGAGGTGTTCGAGAAGTACTTCGGCGACGGGTCGGCCATCGGGCTCGAACTGGAGTACGTTGTCGAAGCCGAGCCGCTCGACACCGCGGGCGCGATCCGCAACGTGGCCGACCGGCTCCGGTCCGACGACGCGGTGATCTTCAACGGTGACATTCTCTCCGGCACCGATCCCCGCGCGCTGCTCGGCAGTCACCGCGACGCGGGCGCCGATGTCACATTGCATCTGGTCAAGGTGGCCGACCCCGCGAGGTTCGGCTCGGTGCCCACCGATGAGGCAGGCCGGGTGACGGCGTTTCTGGAGAAGTCGCCGAACCCGCCGACCGATCAGATCAACGCAGGCTGCTACGTCTTCCGGCGTAACGTGATCGAGGCGATCCCTGCGGGCAGGCCGGTGTCGGTCGAGCGGGAGACGTTCCCCGGGTTGCTCGGCGCCGGTGCGCACCTGCACGGGTTCGTCGACGCGGCCTACTGGCTCGACGTCGGCACGCCCGCCGCGTTCGTGCAGGGCTCCGCCGACCTGGTGCGCGGCATCGCGCCGACCGGTGCGCTGCCGGGGCCGGTCGGGGAACGGCTGGTGCTCGCCGGTGCCACCGTCGCCGCCGACGCCGTGGTCGACGGCGGGTCGGTGATCGGCGCGGGCGCCAAGGTGCTGCCGGGTGCCACGGTCACTTCCTCCGTGCTGTTCGACGGCGTGCACGTCGAACCGGGCGCCGTCGTGACGAATTCGGTGCTGGGAAAGGGCGTACGAGTCGGTGCGGGAGCGGTGCTGCGCGGGGCGGTGCTCGGTGACGGTGTGAGCGTCGGTGCGGACTGCGAACTGATCGACGGCGCGCG
This sequence comes from Actinophytocola sp., assembly GCA_009379975.1. Classification (GTDB taxonomy): domain Bacteria; phylum Actinomycetota; class Actinomycetes; order Mycobacteriales; family Pseudonocardiaceae; genus WHSS01. The sequence continues at coordinate 8,993 of WHSS01000010.1, read as the reverse complement.
GGTGTGGCCGGAGGTGCGGCTCCCCGACGGCGGAATCCGGTTCTCGCCGGGCACCTGAGGATCGAACATTTACCCAAAAGTGCGATAGATTGCCTAGTCGGTGAGAGCTTCCACGAACCGGTTAATCCGACGTGAACGGCTCAGGTAGCGTCTCGTCCATGCTGGAGACATCGGAGACCACAACGGACGATCGGCCATGGCCCTCGCTGCTGCGGGTGCGGCCGCGCAGCGCCGTGCTGTTCTCGGCGGCTGTGCTCGTCGCCGTATGGGGATTGCTGGTCGCGGTCGATGTCGGCAACGTCGGTGGCCTCGGTGACCGGATCGAGGTGCCGCTCTGGACCGGCCTTTTCAACGACGGCGTGGTCGAGATCGCCCAGTGGGTGTTCAACGCCCTCGCGATCGTGGCGGCCGGTTACCTCGCTGGCAGGCTGTCCCGCGGCGAGCACTCCGGTGCGGCCTCGTTCTTCCTCGTGATGAGCATCGGCCTCGGGCTGATCCTGATCGAGGAGGCCGGGGACGTCCGTTTCAAGTTCGCCGGTGTCGGCGAGTGGCTCTTCGGCTCGAGGATCCTGGGCACCAACCACGTGCTGTTCACCAGCGCACCGGTCTACGCGCTGCTCGCCGTCTTTCCGATCTACGCGCTGATCCGCTACGGCAAACACGTGTGGCGTGCGCCGGCCGCGCGCAAGTACCTGGTGGCGACGTTCTCGCTGTACGGGGCATCGCAGCTGGCGTCGCTGACGGCCCATGTCGACGGCTTCTACGTCGCATTGGGCACCGCGATCGACGAGGTGTTCTTCGGTGGCGAGTTCCCGGCGCCGGCGGGCCAGCATCCCGGGATCACGCACTTCTTCATCGTCGACGCCACCGTCGAGGAAACCTTGGAGATGCTGGCCGTCGGCTGCATGCTGGCGATGATCCTGGCGTTCGCGGCCGATCTGCGCGCCGGTCGGGTGTCCTCGGTGATGGCCACCCCGAAAGCCGGCGCGGCCATGGAGTCCGAGGAGTCAGCCGTGCCGGCCGCCGTCGGCTGAGGTGCGAGCCCAGCGCCGTCCTAGATGCCGAGTAGCGCGGCTTCGACCTCTCTGAGCCGATCGACATCGCCCCGCATCGCGGCGGCGCCATCGTTGTAGAGGAAGGCTTCGGCCAGCCGGACGATGGCGTAGCCGAGGGTCGCGGGCTCGACTTTGGGTTGATAGGTACCGGCGCGGACCTCGTCCTCGATCATGCCGGTGATCAACGCCACCATGCGGGGCTGCACGTTGCCCGCGCCGGAGGTGAGGATCCGCAGCGCGGCGTCCCGCTCGTTGTCGACGAACTGCCGCAGCGCGGGCGCTTGGGCGATGCTCCGGTTGAAGCGGTCGAAGGTGGCGAGCAGAGCTGCCGCGCCCCGTCCCCGCGCGCACGTACGCGCTTCGTGCAGCAGCGGCTCGCACGCGCGGATGAGGACATCGCCGATGAGTGCCTCTCGCGAGTCGAACCAGCGGTAGATGGTGGTGCGGCCGAGGCCCAGTTCGGCGGCGATCTCCTTGACGTCGATCCGCCTGCCATGCAGGAAGCAACGCATCGCCGTTGCCAACACGTCCTCGCGGCTGGCCGCGGGCGGACGGCCTCTGCGCGGCGTGGTCGGCGGGGAGGATTTCATCGCGTCGAACATATCCCACGCGACCGTTTGGGAGTTGGTTATTGATACAAGTTGCTAACTGTGTTACAAATCCGTTGGCTCGCCGGACAGTGGAGGTCAGCGCCCATGAGAGGCCGAAACCGTTGCGGTGAATCACGCAGTAGGCGGCAGCACGCCCCCCGCCGCCGCCTACTGCTAAGCCTCGTGGCGTGCTGGTGCTGAGCTGAAAGACGCTTTCAGTCCGTTGAGTGGAGTGAGTGGCCCATTCAGTCCGTTGAGTGGACTGAGGGCGTCTTTCAGCGCGGTTGAGACTGGAGGGCGGCGCGGACGATGGCGAGTGCGTCTTCGCGGCTGATGCCCAGCCCGTCGACCGTGTGGACGTAATCGGCCGCGGCTTCGGCCGCTTGGGACCTGCTGTGGTCGCCACCCGCGCCGACGAAGGTCCCCGCGCGGCCACGGGTGTCCAGTAAGCCTGCCGCTTCGAGCTCCCGGTATGCCCGTGCGACGGTGTTCGGCGCGATTCCGATGTCGGCGGCCAGCTTCCGCACGGTCGGCAGCTTCGTGCCCACCGGCAGCTCCCCGTTGTTGATCTGTGCCGCGAGTTGCGAGCGCACCTGCTCGTAAGGTGAATGGCCCGTCGCGGAGTCGATACGGAGCTTCATCGTGGGTCCTTTGTTCGTGGAGACCCCCGGCTTGAGCCGTGGGGAGGAAACGAGTGTCTTGGGGTGTGTCGCACGTCGGCGAAACGTCCACCGGTTGCTAGGGTTCGTGTTGCCCGGCCTGCGATAACCAAGCAGGTCGGGCCTACCGCAGGGCATGCGGTCGAAGCCTGTGGAGCTAGTGTAAGACCGGTGGTCGGTACACCGACCCTCGCCGTTAACCCGGGTCGGCAACGGGCCGCGAAGCAGGAAACCCAATCTGCGAGGGTTGGAATCCCCCGCCTTCAGGCGTGGGGAGGAAGTCAAGGTTTTAAGGGGTCCCCAGCGCCGCGGTGATCAGCCCGGTCAGGTCCTCGGTGCCGGCGGGCAGGGCGTCGAGTGGCCACCAGCGCAGGTCATCGGATTCAGCACTGCGCACCGGCTCGGCGTCCGGCGGCGCCTTCACGACGTACCGGACGTCGAAATGCCGCGTGGGGACGCCGAGCGAACAGGTGACCGGGTGCACGTCGAGGTGCACGAGGCCCGGCTCGAGGCGCAGGCCCGGCATGCCGGACTCCTCCCGCGCCTCCCGCAACGCGGCATCGGCCAGGGTGGCGTCGCCCGGTTCGCAGTGCCCGCCGAGCTGCAACCACCGGCCGACCCTCGGATGCAGGGTCAGCAGGACGCGCTCGGCCGCGGCGTCCAACACCAGGGCCGAAGCCGTGAGGTGCCCGGGTGCGCAGGATCGGGCGCAGGCGTCGTCGCGGGCATCGAGGTAGGCGAGGTAAGCCTGCCGCAGCGCTTCCTGCTCGGCGGTCGGCGCCTGCCAGCGCGCCAGCGTGGCGAGGGCATCGGCATGCAGCGGGTTCACAGTTCGAGCAGCCCTTCGCCCGGCTCGCGCGGCGGCCGGGGTGCGGGCGCGCCGTCCGCGGCGTAACCGATGGCGATCGCGCCGAGCGGTTGCCAGTTATCGGGCAGGCCAAGGCGCTCGCGCACCACTTCGGGCGCGAAGATCGTCGAACCGACCCAGCACGAACCCAGGCCCTCCGCGGCGAGGGCGACCAGCAGCCCTTGGACCGCCGCCCCGCCCGCGACGGTGAACATGGTGTGCTCGAACCCGGCGCGCCGCTCATCCGGATAGTCGTGCGCGCCGTCGGGGACCAGAAACGGGATCACCAGCTCCGGCACCGTGAACAGCAGTTCCCCACGCCCGACCCGCCGCTCGATCTGCGCGGCGGTGAACCCGTCCGCGGCGAGATCGGCCCGCCAGGCTTCCCGCATCGCGTCGAGCAGTTCCTTGCGCCGGGCGGCGTCGCGCAGCCAGGCGAACCGCACCGGCTTGGTGTGATGCGGCGCCGGTGCGGTGAGCGCGACACCGACGGCCTTCCGTAACGCGTCGGCGTCGACCGGCTCGTCGCTGAACGCCCGCACCGAACGGCGCAGCAGCACCGCCTCCGACCTGCCTTGCGCGATCGCTTCCGCGGTGCCGAGCCGGAACAGGTCCTCGGCCACGGGCCGGACGAGATCGCGCGCGGTCGAGCCGTCGTCGACGATGTGCAGGCCACGCACCACGGCGACCGGGACGCCCCGCAGCTTGCCTTTCACCAGATCCGCCGCCGCCGCGATCTCGTCCGCGACGGCGACTTCGGTGACGGCCAGTTCATTGCCCTGACCATCGACATCGCCCGCGTAGGAGTGCAGCACGCGCAGGCCGCTGGCGCCGATCGCGGCGTCGGTCTGGCCCACCCGCCACGCCCGGCCCATGGTGTCGGTGATGACGACGGCGACCTCGACGCCGAGCCGCTCGCGCAACCCGCGCCGCAGCACCGCGGCCGAGGCGTCCGGGTCGGTGGGCAGCAGCGCGATCTCGTCACCGGCCACATTGGACCCGTCGACGCCTGCGGCGGCTTGCACGATGCCGAGCTTATTCTCGGTGATGCGCGTCTGCCGCATGGTGGCGAGCACCCGCACTGTCTCGTCGTCGATCCAGTACCGGCGGGCGGCGTCGCGCTTGTCCGGATCGCTGGGCACGCGGATCAGCATGCCCTCGATCTTGGACACGACCTTGCTGGTGACGACGACGACATCGCCGGAACGCAGCCACGGTGCGGCCTCGGCGATGGCGCCGGTCAGGTCGTCGCCGGGCCGGAACTCCGGCAGGCCGTCGACCGTGCGGACCTCGAACTGGGGTGTGCCGTGTTCACTCAACGCTGACGCCTGCCAGTGCGAAAGCGGCCCGCGCCATCGCTGCCGTCGCTTCGACGTCGGACATCAGCAGCCCGACCGCGGCCACGTCGACGCCGGGCACCTCGGCCGTCTCGCCTTCTGCGATGAGCCAGCCGTCCAGGATGCCGCCGGGCGAGGGTTGTGCGGGGTGGGTGGTGGGCGCGATGTCATCAGTCTTGCGGGCGCCGTAATGCCTGCCGACGCCCTGCGCGGTGGTCTCGACGCCGATGGCGGCCAGGCATTTGTCGGCCATGCCTCGGAGGGGTTTGCCGTCGATGATGGGCGATACCCCGACGACCTTGCCCGGGGTGGCTCGCAGGGCGGCGCGGACGCCCGGCACGGCGAGCACGGTGCCGACCGACACCACCGGGTTGGACGGCGCCAGCAGCACCACGTCGGCTTCGTTGATGGCTTCGAGCACGCCAGGGCCGGGCTTGGCCTCCTCGGCGCCGACGCCCACGATCGAGTGCGCGGGCAGCGAGGCGCGGTAACGCACCCACCACTCCTGGAAGTGCAGCGCCTTCTGCCGCGGCGAGTCTGCCGGGTCGTCAGGGTCATCGACCACGACGTGAGTCTCGACACGGTCGTCGCTCATCGGGAGCAGCCGGACCCCTGGCTGCCAGCGGTCGCACAGCGCCTCGGTGATGGCGGACAGCGGGTAGCCGGCGCGCAGCATCCTGGAGCGGACGAGGTGGGTGGCGATGTCCTTGTCGCCGAGTCCGAACCAGGTCGGCTCGGCGCCGTAGGCCTTGAGCTCTTCCGAGACCGTCCACGTCTCGTCGGCGTGGCCCCAGCCGCGTCCGGTGTCGATGCCGCCGCCGAGGGTGTACATGCAGGTGTCGAGGTCGGGGCAGATCCTCAGGCCGTGCAGCCACACGTCGTCGCCGGTGTTGACCAGCGCGCTCACCTGGTGGGGTGAGCCGGGGGGTGCGGCGCCGATCGCGGGCAGGCCGAGTGCCGCTTTGACGCCCAGCAGGAACCGGGCGCCACCGACGCCGCCGACGATCACAACAACCTTCACGATTGCCGATCCTCGCACGCCGCACCGACCGCGCTGAAAGACGCCTTCACTCCGTTCAACGGACTGAAAGGCGCTTTCAGTCCGTCCGGCGGACTGAAAGCGTCTTTCAGCGCGGTCGCCCGGGTGCCGGCCGTCTCACCGCGTGGGAATAAGGGAGGCCTCACGATCGCGGGCCGGTGGGTTCGGCGTAATCTGCGGGGGAGACGGACATGCCTGCAGTAGGAGAGCGGGTCACCGCCCGCGCCGGTCATCCTGGTGGGCGTGCCTGCTCGAGCACCCAGCCAAGGTGACCCGACTGGTTCTATAGGAGAGCGCAGTGACCTATGTAATCGCCGAGCCCTGCGTCGACGTGCTCGACAAGGCGTGCATCGACGAATGCCCCGTGGACTGCATCTACGAGGGCGACCGGATGCTCTACATTCACCCCGACGAGTGTGTTGACTGTGGTGCTTGTGAGCCGGTCTGTCCGGTTGAGGCCATCTACTACGAAGACGACGTGCCCGACGAGTGGGTGGACTACACCAAGGCGAACGTCGACTACTTCGACAACCTCGGCTCGCCGGGCGGTGCCGCGAAGGTCGGCAAGGTCTCCGACGATCCGCAGTGGATCAAAGACCTGCCGCCGCAGGGCGAATGAGCCGCTCGCCGGCGAAGCTGCCCGACTTCCCCTGGGATTCGCTGACTCCGTACGCGGCGAAAGCGCGCAGTCACCCCGACGGCGTCGTCGATCTGTCGGTCGGCACGCCGGTGGACCCGGTACCCGAAGGCATCCGGGATGCGCTGGCCTCGGTGGCCGAGATGCCGGGGTATCCGACAACCCATGGCACTGCCGAACTGCGCGCCGCCGCCGTCGAAGCACTACAGCGCAGGCATGGTGTGACCGGCATCGAACCGGACGCGGTGCTGCCGACGATCGGTTCCAAGGAACTGGTGGCGTGGCTGCCCCGGCTGCTGGGACTTGGGCCGGGTGACGTCGTCGTCATCCCCGAGCTGGCGTACCCGACGTACGAGGTGGGCGCCCTGCTCGCCGGGGCATCGGTGCGCCGGGCCGACGGCCTGACCCAGCTCGGCCCGGAGCGGCCGGGGCTCATTTGGTTGAACTCCCCGTCGAACCCGACCGGCCGAGTGCTGGGCGTCGAACACCTGCGCAAGGTCGTCGAATGGGCGCGGGAGCGGGGCACGCTGGTGGTCTCCGACGAGTGCTACCTGGCGCTGGGCTGGGAAAGCGAGCCGGTGTCGGTGCTGCATCCTGACGTGAACGGCGGCCGCCTCGACGGCATCCTCGCGGTGCACTCGCTCTCTAAGTCGGCGAACCTGGCCAGCTACCGGGCGGGCTTCGTCACCGGCGACCCCGCCCTGGTCGCGGGACTGCTGGCGATCCGCAAGCACGCGGGGATGATCGTGCCGCGCCCGGTGCAGGAGGCGATGCGGGTCGCGCTCTCGGCCGAAACCGGCGACGCCGCGCTGGCCGGGCAGCGAGCGCACTACTCCGCTCGCCGCGACAAGCTGCGCGAGGCACTGGCCCGCAACGGGTTCCGGATCGAACACTCCGAGGCGGGTCTGTACCTGTGGGTGACCCGCGGTGAAGACGCGTGGTCGGAGCTCGGCTGGTTCGCGGAGCGGGGCATTCTCGTCGCCCCTGGCTCCTTCTACGGTCCCTCGGGCGCGCGGCACGTGCGGGTCGGGCTGACCGCGAGCGACGAACGGGTCGCCAAGGCAGCGAGCCGGTTACTCCACTCGGCCTAGGTCGATCGGCGGATTGTAGGGCCTCACCGCGACTGGAAATGTAGCCATGTCGGGATTCTTCCCGGTGGCCGATTCATGGTTTTCAGCGCAGTGATCCTGCCTGGAGGGTTATTCACAAGTCGGTCGGCGGGGCCGCCCGGAGGGCGGTCGCGACGACTGACTGCAGGTGACTCGCGAGGTTCGGGTTGGCGTGACCGACGTGAATAGCCCGACTTTGAATTAGACCCCGGAGGTAATTCGTGCAACATCGATCCCGGCTCCGCATCGCAAGTTCGGGCCTTGCCGCGCTGGCGCTCGCCGCCGGTGGTGTCGTGGCTACCGCCGCGCCCGCCGTCGCCGAAGACGGCCCGGCTGCCCACTTCGTCGTCCTGGGGCCGACCGGAAACCTGGCCGCGACCGAGGATTCGATCCGGCAGGCCGACGGCGACATCCTGATCAGCTACGAACAGATCGGCGTGGTCGTGGTCTCCGCGACGAGCGCTGACTTCGCCGAAAACGTCCGGGGGATGGACGGCGTGCAGGGCGCGGGCGCCACCCGTGCGCTGGCCGAACTGCTGCCGGAGGCGCAGGCGCAGTCCACCGCGGCAGCCGGCTGGGACGCGGGCGGGGAGAACCTGGCGGGCGGGTTCTCCGCAGCAGAGGCATCCCAGGCCACGGCGGGTGAGGGCGAAGAGGAACCGCTGGCCGCCAACCAGTGGAACAACCGGCTCATCAAGGCCGACCAGGCGCACGAGATCACCCTGGGCAGCTCCGACGTGCTGGTCGGGGTGCTCGACACGGGTGTCGACGCGACCCATCCCGACCTCGCGCCCAACATCGACGCCGCGAACTCGGTCGGCTGCTCCGATGAAGGCGTGCCGAACACCTCGCCCTCTGCGTGGGCTCCGGGTTCGTGGGACCACGGCACCCACGTGGCGGGCACGATCGCCGCGGCCAAGAACGGCATCGGCATCGCGGGCATCGCGCCGGACGCGAAGCTCGCTTCGGTCAAGGTCGTCGACGAGGACGGCTACATCTACCCGGAGTACGCGATCTGCGGGTTCGTCTGGGCAGCGGAGCACGGGTTCGACATCACCAACAACTCCTACTTCGTCGACCCCTGGTACCTGTGGTGCAACGATGACCCCGACCAGAAGGCAAGCTTCGACGCGGTCCGGCGGGCCATCGACTACGCGGCTAAGAAGGACGTCGTCAACGTCGCCTCGCTCGGCAACAGCAACTGGGACCTGGCGCACGACATCGTCGACAGCAACAGCCCGAACAACCAGGAATCGATCGAGCGGCACACCAGCAACAACTGCAAGAAGGTGCTGGCCGAGATCAACGGCGTGGTCGGCGTGTCGTCGGTCGGCCCGACGGCGGAGAAGTCGTTCTACTCCAACTACGGCGTCGGCGAGACCGACGTGACCGCACCCGGCGGCGACAGCCTGAAGCGCCCGGACACCCCCGACGCCATCGGCGGCGTGCTCTCCACGGTGTTCGACGGAGGCTACGGCTACAAGCAGGGCACGTCGATGGCTTCGCCGAACGTCAGCGGTGTGCTGGCACTCATGCGGAGCACGCACCCCGACTGGTCGGCCGCCAAGGTCATCAGCTCGCTGCGGCGGCATGCCGACCGGCTCGCCTGCCCGGAGGGCCCGTATGACCCGACCGGCGATGGTCGCTGGCTGGCCCACTGTGAGGGCGGCGACGGCGGTGGCGGCTTCTACGGCGCCGGACTCATCGACGCCCTCGACGC
>WHSS01000208.1 GCA_009379975.1 Actinophytocola sp. | reverse complement strand
GGCGTCGATCGCGCCCTCGGCGGCACCGGCACCGACCAGCGTGTGCAGCTCGTCGATGAACAGGATGATGTCGCCGCGGGTCTTGATCTCCTTGAGCACCTTCTTCAGCCGCTCTTCGAAGTCACCGCGGTAGCGCGAGCCGGCGACCAGCGAACCGAGGTCAAGCGTGTAGAGCTGCTTGTCCTTCAGCGTCTCCGGCACCTCGCCCTTGACGATGCCCTGCGCGAGGCCCTCGACGACGGCCGTCTTGCCGACGCCGGGCTCCCCGATCAGCACCGGGTTGTTCTTGGTGCGGCGGGACAGCACCTGCATGACCCGCTCGATCTCCTTCTCGCGCCCGATCACCGGGTCGAGCTTGCCTTCGCGCGCTGACTGCGTCAGGTTGCGGCCAAACTGATCCAGCACCAGCGAGGAAGACGGGGTGCCTTCACGGCCGCCGGTGCCCGCTTCGGCCGGCTCCTTGCCCTGGTAACCGGAGAGCAGCTGCAGCACCTGCTGGCGCACCCGGTTGAGATCCGCGCCGAGCTTGACGAGCACCTGCGCGGCGACGCCCTCACCCTCGCGGATCAGCCCGAGCAGGATGTGCTCGGTGCCGATGTAGTTGTGGCCGAGCTGCAGCGCCTCGCGCAACGACAGCTCAAGCACCTTCTTGGCTCGCGGCGTGAACGGGATGTGCCCGCTCGGTGCCTGCTGGCCCTGGCCGATGATCTCTTCGACCTGCTGGCGGACACCCTCGAGCGCGATACCCAAGGACTCGAGCGCCTTGGCCGCCACACCCTCACCCTCGTGGATCAGACCCAAGAGGATGTGCTCGGTGCCGATGTAGTTGTGGTTGAGCATCCGTGCCTCTTCTTGGGCAAGGACGACCACCCGCCTCGCGCGGTCGGTGAACCTCTCGAACATTCCCACTCCCTGACTGCTGCGCCGGCGGTGACTGGCCACCGCGCTACCAGCGCGATGTGTACAGCACCGTAAGACCACTGTAGTAGCCACGCCATGTCGCTCGCGTAACCACTCAGCTCCTATTGCATCTTGTCGACCCTTTCGAGGCCAACATCGAAGACCTGGTGTAGACGGATCTGTGTACTCAACGTGCCAGCTAGGGCGCAAGATTCCCTCGTGGGGGCATCGGAAAGGCCGTGTCCGCTTAGCGCGAACACGCGGCAGCGGCGGAGCCCAAGGTGGCCGTGGGTGCCAAATAGGCGCCCCATGGCACCTTGGTGCCGCCGTGAAGCCACGTAAATGGGACGACTAGGTGGATTTCGCGCCGGGGTCCCCGCGCAAAATCCACCACCTCTGGCGGTGACGCAAGCCATCGACGATGATGCACCGAATCGGGGTAAAGTTAGGCATCCCTAATTGCGCTGAGGCTGTGGAGGTGGACTTGCACACACGCCATCCGGCGCCGACCGCGCTCGCTCCCGGCCACACCTTGCCGGACTCGCTGGCGCGCCTCGACGCCGGCCAAGGCGCGACCGAGTTGCGGTTCGGCGAGGTAGGGGCAAATCCCGCCGAGCGCACGCGCGGCTGGCACCGCTGCTCGGACATGCTGCGCGACCAGGCCGGATTCGAACATTGGCACGACACGCTCGGCAAGTGGCTCAGCGAGGAGTTCGGCGAGGCGCCCGACCGCACGGTCGGCGGCTACGTCAAGGCGTGGTACCTCCAGGTCCCGGCATTCCTCGGGGCGATGCTGTTCCATCACGAGCGCCGGGTGCCGTCGTTGCGGCCGCAAGACCTCGCCTTCCGCATCGCGACGCGCGGCCGCCCCCACCCGGACGCGATCGCACTCAACAACCCGGGGTTCGCCTGCCTGCCCGACGACCCCGCGGCCGATGCGACCGATGCGACCGTGGTGGCTTCCGAAACCGCACTCGCCAACCTGCTTCGCGCCCGCGTCGTCGCGCACGCGGCACAGTTCATCGCCCGGTACCGGCCGCCCGCTCATTTCGGCAGGCACGCCATGTGGGCCGCCGTGACCGACGCGCTCGACGTCAGCCTGCTGAAGGCGGGCAAGCTCGGCGGCGACGAAGCCGCCGGCGTCGACGACGCCGCCCTGGTGCTGCCAGCCCGCATCGACCCGTTCACGTCGGCCTCGACGGCGCACACCGTATGCGACGACAACGGCGAACTTGGCTGGACGCGCCGCAAAGAGAGCTGCTGCTTCAAGTACCTGCTCACCGCAGGGGCAGGCGCCTGCAAGACGTGCCCCCGCCGTTCTCCGCCGCTGGCGTCAAAACGGCGCGCCCAGCCCTGAGAACGATTCACCGTCGTCGGTAGTCGCGACATTCGCCCGAATGGGGGAAAATCGCCGCCCGACTCTTTTCCAGCACCCGCCTGCGCTCATGATCTAGGGCCGCCGAGAATACCGACCCATACACATAAGTCGGCCTATTCACAAGAAGCAAGCATGTCGCCAGCCGACATGACCTCGCCCGATCGCTCAGGCGGGCCTCCGGCCCACCATCGCTGGATCGGGCTGTGAATAGACCTCCTGGCGGCCCTAGATGCGCAATGTGATCAGTTCTGCTTGTGGAAGGCTTCGACCACCTCGGTCGGGATGCGACCGCGATCCGAAACGTCGTAGCCGTTCTTACGCGCCCAAGCGCGCATAGCCTGGTTCTGTTCCCGGTCGGCGGAAGCGGACCTGCCTGGCCCACCCAAACGGGCCGCGCGCTTACGGCCACCGGCGCGGCGCGAGTGTTCAATATACTGCGCGAGCGCGTCACGCAACTCTCCGGCATTGGCCGCCGACAAGTCGATCTGGTAGCTCACGCCATCCAAGCCGAACTCGACGGTCTCGTCAGCCTCGGAGCCGTCCAAATCGTCCACGAGTGAGACGAATACCTTCTGCGCCATCGGTTTCCTCCCGGGTTTCAGCCGGCTCGAATGATCAGGGTTCGGCCAAGCCAGTTAGCTTAAGTTCGGTAACAAGTCATTGATACTCGTATTTTGCGACGAACGCAAATCACGAAGATTGCCCGTCACTATTCGGGTCGCACGAGTGGGAACAGGATGGTCTCGCGGATCCCGAGCCCTGTCAGCGCCATGAGCAGCCGGTCGATGCCCATTCCGACTCCGCCACTCGGCGGCATTCCGTACTCCAGGGCGCGCAAGAAATCCTCGTCCAGCTGCATGGCTTCACTGTCACCTGCCGCGCCAAGGCGGGCCTGCTCGGTCAGCCGCTCGCGCTCGACAACGGGGTCGACCAGCTCGGAGTACCCCGTCGCCAGCTCGAATCCGCGCACGTAAAGATCCCACTTCTCGGCAATGCCCGGTTCACTGCGGTGCTGCCTGGTCAACGGCGACGTCTCGATCGGGAAGTCCCGGACGAATGTCGGCGCGTGCAAGTGGTCACCGACGAGGTGCTCCCACAGTTCTTCGACGAGTTTGCCGTGCCCGAGCTTCGGATCCACGTCGATCTCGCGCGCCTTTGCGTATCCGCGTAGCTTCTCTGCGTGTGTTTCCGGGGTGACCTCTTCACCCAATGCGTCCGACAGTGAGCCATACATTGTCAACGTGGCCCACTCACCTGACAGATCGTAATCGGAACCGTCAGAAAGAGTGACGACCTGCGTCCCGAAGACGGCATCGGCCGCCTCTTGAACCAGCTTCCGAGTCATGTCCGCATTAGTGTTGTACGTCGCGTATGCTTCGTAGAACTCCAGCATGGCGAACTCTGGCGAATGCGACGAGTCACTGCCCTCGTTGCGGAAGTTTCGGTTGATCTCGAAGACCTTCTCCAAACCGCCGATAACGCAACGCTTGAGATACAACTCGGGCGCGATCCGCAGGTAGAGTTGCATGTCGAACGCGTTCGAATGCGTCACGAACGGCCTAGCGGCCGCCCCGCCGTGCAGGGATTGCAACATCGGCGTCTCGACCTCGACAAACTCGCGCCGATGGAACGAGTCGCGTAACGCCCGGAGTACCCCGGAACGAGTGCGGACCACATCGGAAGCCTGCGGGCGAACAATCAAGTCGACATAGCGCTGCCGAATGCGGGTTTCCTCGGCCAGTTCTTTGTGCATGACCGGAAGCGGACGCAGCGCCTTCGACGTGAGGCGCCACGAGTCGGCCATCACGGAAAGCTCGCCTCGCTTCGAGGTGATCACCTCGCCGTGCACGAAGACGTGATCGCCGAGGTCGACATCGGCCTTCCACGCCGCGAGCGCGTCAGCGCCGACCCCAGCGAGGCTGATCATCGCCTGCAGTTCGGTGCCGCCGCCTTCGCGAAGCGTCGCGAAGCACAGCTTGCCCGCGATGCGCATGTAGATCACTCGACCGGTCAAGCCGACCTGCTCGCCGGTCTCGGTGTCAGCAGGCAGGTCGGGGTGCGCGGCCCGTACTTCGGCGAGGCTGTGGGTACGGGGAACTTCGACCGGATAGGGGTCATTGCCTTCGGCGAGGACCCGCGTGCGCTTCTCCCGGCGTACCCGCATCTGCTCGGGTAGGTCCTGCTGGTCGGGCGGGCGCTGTGAATCGGTCATGGTCCCATAGCCTACGAACCCGCCCGCGCGCTGGACGAACCGGATGCGCCCGATGCCCCCGATGTGGCCTCGCCCACCTTACTCGGCGATATTCCGCTCGTAGGCCAGCCGCAAGCCCAGCAGCGTCAGGTCGGGCCGGTGTTCGGTGATGGTGTCCGATTCATCGAGTACCAGAGACGCCAGCGCACCGGTCGCGATCACCTCGATGTCGCCGTCGTCGGACAGTTCACGGCAGACACGGGTCACCAGCCCGTCCACCTGCCCCGCGAAGCCGTAGAGAATGCCCGACTGCAGGCACTCCACGGTGGTCTTGCCGATCACCGAGCGCGGCCGCACCAGCTCGACGGTGCGCAGCGATGCGGCGCGGGACGCCAGCGCGTCGAGCGAGATCTCGATGCCGGGAGCGAACGCCCCACCGAGGAACTCCCCGCGCGCCGAAACCGCGTCCACCACCGTCGCGGTGCCGAAGTCGACGACAACGCAGGGACGATCCGGGTGCAGCCGGTGCGCGGCGAGCGCGTTCACCAGGCGGTCGGGGCCGACTTCCTTCGGGCTGTCGACCAGCAACGGCACCCCGGTTCGCACGCCAGGCTCGATGATCACCTTGGGGGTATTCGGGTAGTAGCGCCGGAACATCGCCCTGAGCTCCCGACGCACCGCGGGCACCGTTGACAGCGCGCTGAGCCCGCTCACGTCCTCGGCGGCGTCGCCCAGCATGCCGCGCATCGTCAGCGCCAGTTCGTCCGCGGTCAGCCGCGAGTCGGTACGCATGCGCCAGTCACGGACCAGCTCGGCGGCATCACCGCGCCCGGTATAGAGCCCGAAGACGATGGTGGTGTCGCGGACGGCGACCGTCAGCAGCACGGTATCCCCCTTAATGCCGGACATCCCGGCGAACGCAAGTCGCGCCCAACACGTCCCTCACGAATTCAACCACTCGAGCGAGCCTCCGGCCCACCCTCGCTAGGTCGAGCCGAGCTGCCGGCATGGTCAGCTTTCAGCGTGCAGCAACGCGTCCAGCCGTGCCGCGTCCACCGTCTCCGGCGCGGTCGGGGCAGCGGCCGGGGCCGCCGCACTGTCGCCGCCGCGCGAGATCGCCACCGGGCCGCTGACGAGGCCGGCACCGGCAGGCGCCTGACTCGGGTCGGAGCCTTGCTCGACTATGGCGTTGTCGGCGTCGACGAAGATCACTCGCGGCTGGTAGCTCACCGCCTCCGCCGAGTCCATCTGGCCGTACGAGATCAGGATGACCAGATCGCCGGGGTGGACCAGGTGTGCCGCGGCCCCGTTGATCCCGATGACACCGCTGCCCGCCTCGCCGGGGATGACGTAGGTCTCCAGCCTGGCGCCGTTGGTGATGTCGACGATCGCGACCTGCTCGCCGGGCAGCAGGTCCGCCGCCGCCATCAGGTCCTCGTCGACCGTGACCGAGCCGACGTAGTGCAGGTCGGCCTGGGTCACCGTCGCCCGGTGGATCTTGGATTTGAGCATGGTGCGCAACATTGCGTGTCTCCCTACTGCCCCGCCGGGCTTTCGGTCGGGTTGCCGAGTACGAGTCCCACGTTGTCGATCAGCCGGGTCGAACCCACCCTTGCCGCGACCAGCAACCGCGCGGCGCCTTCGATCGGGCGCGGCCCCAGGTCCGGGCCGCGGAGTGCGAGGTAATCCACGTCGATCTCGGGGCGCGCGGCCAGCGTCGCCTTCGCCGCGTCCAGCACGGCCGCCTCGCCGTCCGCCCCCGCGTGCGCGCCCGCGGTCAGCGCCGCCGAGAGCACGACGGCCTGCTCCCGCCCGGCCTCGGACAGGTAGGCGTTGCGAGAGGACAGCGCCAAGCCGTCGCGCTCGCGCACCGTCGGCACGCCGATCACCGAGACGTCCAGGTTGAGATCACGCACCATGTGCTTGATCAGGACCAGCTGCTGGTAGTCCTTCTCGCCGAAGAACGCATACCGTGGCCGGACGATGTTGAACAGCTTCGCGACTACGGTCAGCACGCCCGCGAAGTGGCCCGGCCGCGCCGCGCCTTCCAGTTCATCGCCGAGCGGACCGGGATGCACCGTGACCGCTGACCCTTCGGGGTAGATATCGGCGACGCCCGGTGTGAAGACCAGCTCGACACCGGCTGTTTCGAGCGCCTTGAGGTCGGCTTCCCTGGTGCGGGGGTAGGCGTCGAGGTCTTCGTTCGCCCCGAACTGCAGCGGGTTGACGAAGATCGAGACGACCACACTGACGTTGCCGGGGATGCGCTTGGCCCGGCGCACCAGCTCGAGGTGACCTTCGTGCAACGCACCCATCGTCGGCACGAACACCACCGTCCGCCCGACCGCACGCAGCGCGGCGGTGATCCGGGCGACATCGCCGGGGCGGGAATGCACGTTGAGCTTGCCGCGGGTGAACTTCGGCGCGTCCGGTTTCATCGCCCACCCCCGAGGACCGCTTCGATCTCTTGCGCCGCGTCCGCACGCAGCAGGCCGGACTTCGCGGCGCGGACCGCCGTCCGGTTCGCGAGCGCGACGTAGCTGGGCAGTACGTCGGCTGCTTCGTCGACCAGCACGCCAAGGTGTGTGCGCACCGTCCCCGCGTCACCGCGCGCGACCGGGCCGGTCAGCGCGCGGTCTCCGTGGCGCAGCACGTTGTCCAGCGCGGCCGACAGCAGGGGGCCCAGCAAGCGTTCCCCGTTGTCTATGCCCGCGCCGCGCAGCAGGTCCGCACAGTCGGCGACCAGGGTGATGAGGTGATTGGCACCGTGGGTCAGCGCGGCGTGATACAGCGGGCGGGCGGCTTCCGGGATGCGCACCGGCTCGGCGCCCATCTCGACGGCGAGCGCTTCACCGACGCTGCCCGCGATTTCGTCGTCGGGGGCGGCCGTCACCCCGATACAGGCCGTGGCGAGCCGCTCGATGTCTTCTTTGCGGCCGGTGAACGTCATCGCGGGGTGCAGTGCCAGCCCGAGTACGCCGAGTTCCATCGCCGGAGCGAGTACCTCCACGCCGTGCGCACCGGAGGTGTGCGCGATGATCTGACCCGCGCGCAGCGAATCAGTGGCCACCAAGCCGCGAACCGTGCCCGCCAGCGCGTCGTCCGGCAACGCGAGCAGCACCAGATCAGCTCGGCGAACGACAGCGTCAGGAGCGAGTAGCTCGACGCCGGGCAACAGCTCATCGGCGCGGCGTATCGAATCAGCGGAAAGGCCCGAGGCAGCGACCACGGTATGTCCGGCGCGGGCGAGAGCGGCGCCGAGGACACTGCCGACTCTGCCCGCCGACACGACGCCGACGGCGAGGCGCGCTTGACGCATCGTTGCCACTGCGAAACTCCTTGGTGTCGTTCCAGTCCCATGCTTGGTTACGGGTACCGGACGATGGCGTGAGCGTAACCCAGGCTCGGCCGTCTCCGCCGTGCCTAGGTGACGAGAAACACCTGTTCGGGCGGCTGTGCGGTTGAGCGAACGTGACACCCGGCCCGACCTACGGGCTCGGCGTCAATCGCGGTAGGGACCGCCCTTGCGGGCGGCCCCCCGCACAGATCCCAGCGTGCGGGATTACCGCACTGGGCTCCTACCTTGAGTAGATGGCGTCGAAGCGCACGCTGGGGAAGGGATGCCTTGTGTGGACG
>WHSS01000145.1 GCA_009379975.1 Actinophytocola sp. | reverse complement strand
GCGACGGCGACGGCAGCTCGCGATAGTGCGCGGCGTGTGCTCGAGCGAGTGTGACACTGAGCCCGACCTATCGTCCGGGTGTCACGTTCGCACAACCGCAGCCAGCCACAGCCACCACAGCCACAGTCCGTATTCGCGAATGCACATAGTTGAAGATTATTCTCAGCCACGCGTCCCGATCGGGTGATAGTTACCTCTTTCGAGTTAGAGACAGCGCGGAGGTCTGTAGGTATGAGCACACAGGGACTCTCGATGGTGGCCTTCCCCCTCGGGGGAACCGGCACCGCCAAGCACGCCATCGCTCGTCCGGACGTCGTGGCGATGCTGCGCAGGCGGCCATGGTTGCTCTCACTGCTCATCGATATCGCCGCCATCTCGGTAGCAGTACTCGACGTCTGGCTCGTCATCCCCGAAGAAGCCCCCACGTACTCGATCGTGCTCTCCGGCGTCGCGTGTGCGGCGCTGCTCGGCAGGCGATGGCTGCCGTTCGCCACGGTGCTGGCGACCATCCCAGGATTCATGACCGGCTGGTCGCAGCTGGCCGCGATGATCGCGCTGGGTTTCCTCGCACATCGCAAGGGAATGCATTGGCAGGTCTGGGTCGGCGCGCTGCTGGTCATCGCGAGCCGGTTCGTGATCTGGCCGCCAGCCGACATGCTCGCACTCGCGTGGGGCGAGCACGTGAAGAACCTGCTCTACGCACCGATCGTCGCCGGCATGCCCATCGCCATCGGCCTGCTCGTACTGGCACGCAAGGACCTGTCGCGGCGGCTGGTCGAACTGGACGCCAGCCGCGATCGCGAACGCCGCTTGCATACCCGTGCGGTGCGCGCGGACGAGCGGGCGCGGCTCGCGCGGGAGATGCACGACGTCGTCTCCCACGAGGTCACCCTCATCGCCATGCAGGCCAACACCCTCGAGGTCGCGCACACGCCCGAAGAAACCCGCCGGGCCGCCGCCACGATCCGCCAGCTGAGCTGCCGCACGCTGGAGGAGCTGCGGTCACTGGTCGGCGTGCTGCGCTCCAGCTCGGCCGAAGAGCTCCCGTGTCCCGGCATCGACGAGCTCGGCGGCCTGGTGCGGGAGACCGACGTGCCGGTCCGGCTCAAGGTGGAGCAGTTGCCCGAGGTCATCCCCCAGCAGGTCTCCGCCGCGGTCTACCGCACGGTGCAGGAGGCGCTGACCAACGTGCACAAACACGCACCGGGAGCGGCGGCGACCATCCGGGTGCACTGCGACGACGACACGCTGCGCATCGAAGTTCGCAACGATCGGCCGACCCGACGTTCGCAGCCGCTACCCTCCGGCGGCCACGGACTCGCCGGGCTCGCGGAACGGGCGTTGTTACTCGATGGCACCTTCCACGCCCGATCCACCGACGACGGCGGCTTCGAGGTGCGAGCCGACTATCCGGTCTGACCAGCGCAGACCGGCACAGAAGCGCGCTCAGATCTCCCGGCGCTGCCGGAGCCGTTCAAGGGCTTCGGCGAGAATCGCCTCGCCGTCCTCGTCGCTGCGACGCTCCTTCACGTAAGCCAGGTGCGACTTGTACGGCTCGATACGGCGCGCCTCCGGCGGATTCGCGCTGTCCTGGCCGGCGGGGAGCCCGCAGTTCGGGCATTCCCATTCCTCCGGCACCTCGGCGTCCATCGCGAACGATGGCTTCGCCTCGTGGCCATTAGCGCAAAAGTAGGACACCGACAGCCGAGGAGCCGTCTCCCCGCGCTCCGACTCGCCCATCGGGCCAGCGCCGATCCTGGTGCCACGAATCGCGTTCCCGCCAACCATGAACCCTCACACCCCTAAGTCCTGCGTTGCCATCCCGGTGCCCGACCCCGTGCGCGGCCGGACGCTCAAATCGAGAT
This sequence comes from Actinophytocola sp., assembly GCA_009379975.1. Lineage (GTDB taxonomy): Bacteria > Actinomycetota > Actinomycetes > Mycobacteriales > Pseudonocardiaceae > WHSS01. Next base: position 9,991 of record WHSS01000145.1, on the reverse strand, counting down.
CAGCAGTCCGAGACCAATAATGCAGATCAACCAGACCGCGCCGATCCCCAGCGTGATGCGATCGAGGTTCTTCTCCGCCACGCTCGAGCCGGCCAGGCTCGACTGGGTGCCACCACCGAACAACGACGACAACCCGCCGCCCCTGCCTTTGTGCAACAGCACGGCCGCGATCAGCATGAAGCTGGTGACGACCAGCAGGATCTTCAGGAATAGTTCCATCTCGTCCTCGCGATAGTGAGCTCGTGGCCCGCAGTCTTGTCCTAGCGAGTTCTCAGGCTACCGGTGCGCCCGCCTCGCCCGGCGCGGGGGCTGGCACCGTGCCTGCGGCTTTCTACGGTAGTGGACCGCCCGCCGCGAGCGCGCAGAGCTTGGTGAACTCCTCCGCGTCCAGGCTGGCTCCGCCGACCAGCGCGCCGTCGATATTGGGCTGCTTGACCAGGTCGGCGATGTTGCCCGACTTCACCGAGCCGCCGTAGAGCACGGTGACCGCGGCCGAGACATCGTCGCCGTACTTCTCGGCGAGCGCTGCCCGGATCGCGGCGCACACCTCTTCGGCGTCGGCAGGCGTGGCCACGCGGCCGGTGCCGATCGCCCACACCGGCTCGTAGGCGACGACGCACTCGGCGACCTGCTCCGCCTTGAGGCCCTTGAGCCCGGCGATGAGCTGCTCCGTGGTGTGCTCGGTGTGGCGGCCCTCCTCGCGGACCTCCAGCCGCTCACCGACGCAGAGGATCGGCTTGATGCCGTGCTTGAGCGCCGCCTTGACCTTCTTGTTGACCAGTTCGTCGCTCTCCTGATGATGTTCCCGGCGCTCGGAGTGGCCGACCGTGACGTAGCTGCAGCCGAGCTTGGCCAGCATCGGGGCGGACACCTCGCCGGTATAGGCCCCGGAGTCGTGTGCCGAGACGTCCTGCGCGCCGTAGGTCAGCAGTTGCTTGTCGCCGTCGATCAGCGTCTGCACGCTGCGGATGTCGGTGAACGGCGGCAACACCGCGACATCGACCTTGGCGAAGTACTTCTCGGGCAGGGAGAACGCGATCTTCTGCACCAGGGCGATGGCCTCGAGGTGGTTCAGGTTCATCTTCCAGTTGCCCGCGATGAGCGGCTTGGTGGTCATCAAAGGTCCTTCGGCTGACGTCGGCTGGGGTGTCGGGCTGGTGCGCTTACGTCTCGAGAATGGCCACACCCGGCAGGTCCTTGCCCTCGAGGAGTTCGAGCGAGGCGCCACCGCCGGTGGAGATGTGCGAGAAGCCGTCCTCGGCGAGGCCCAGCGTGCGGACCGCGGCCGCGGAATCGCCGCCACCCACGACGGTGAACGCGTCACTGTCGATGAGCGCTTGGGCAAGCCCGCGGGTGCCTGCCGCGAACTCCGGCATCTCGAACACGCCCATCGGGCCGTTCCAGAACACCGTCTTCGCACCGGCGAGCGCTTCGGTGAAGGCCTGCACACTCGCCGGGCCGATGTCGAGCCCCATCCAGGTGTCGGAGATCGCGTCGATCGGGACGACCTGGGTGGTCTTCGGGCCCTTCATCGCGTCGGCGGCCACCACGTCGGTCGGCAGCACGAGCTTGTCGCCCGCCTCGTCGAGCAACCGGGCGCAGGTGTCGATCATGTCCCGCTCGAGCAGTGAACCGCCGACGTTCCCGCCGCGCGCCGCGATGAAGGTGAAGCACATCGCGCCGCCGACCAGCAGCTTGTCCACCGTGGGGAGCAACGCCTCGATCACCGCGAGCTTGTCCGAGACCTTGGCACCGCCCAGCACGACCACGTACGGCCGCACCGGGTCGCCGGTGAGCGTGCGCAGCACCTCGACCTCGGCGAGCACCAGGTCACCGGCGTAGCCCGGCAGCACGCGGGCGACGTCGTAGACCGAGGCCTGCTTGCGGTGCACGACGCCGAAACCGTCGGAGACGAAGGCACCGTGCTGGCCGATGAGCGCGCCGAAGTCCTCGGCGAGCGCGGCCCGCTCGGCGTCGACCTTGCTGGTCTCGCGCTGGTCGAAGCGCACGTTCTCAAGCAGCGCGACCTGGCCGTCGGCGAGCCCGGCGACGGTGGCCCTTGCCTGCTCGCCGACCACGTCGCCGGCGAGCGGTACCTCGGCGCCGAGCAGCTCACCGAGGCGAGCCGCTACCGGCGCCAGCGAGAACTGCGGATCCGGCGCGCCGGACGGCCTGCCGAGGTGAGCGGCGACGACCACCCTGGCGCCCGCCGCGGCGAGCTTGCTGATGGTCGGCACCGCGGCGCGCACCCGGCCATCATCGGTGATGATCTCGCCGTCCAGTGGCACGTTCAGGTCCGACCGCACCAGCACGGTCCTGCCCGAGACGCCCTGGGTGATCAGGTCATCGACGGTCTTCATGCCTGCCATTAACAACTCCAATGCTGGACATCTCAACGACGCAAGGTCGCCCGGCACACATCACTTACGAATCCGGCCACTCGGGCAGGCCTTCGGCCTACCCTCGCTGGGCCAGATCGAGCTGCCAGCATGGATCAGGCGAGCTTCGAGCCGACGAGGGTGACCAGGTCCGCGAGGCGGTTCGAGTAGCCCCATTCGTTGTCGTACCAGCCGACCACCTTGACCTGGCGGCCGATGACCTTGGTCAGCGGCGCGTCGTAGATGCAGGAGGCGGGGTCGGTGACGATGTCGGAGGAGACGATCGGCTCCTCGCTGTAGCGCAGGATGCCCTGCAGCGGGCCCTCGGCAGCGGCCTTGTACGCGGCGTTGACCTCTTCGAGTGAAACCTCGGTGGCCAGCGTCGCGGTCAGGTCGGTGGCGGAACCGGTTGGCACCGGCACCCGCAACGCGTAGCCGTCGAGCTTGCCGTTGAGCTCGGGCAGCACCAGGCCGATGGCCTTCGCGGCGCCGGTGCCGGTCGGCACGATGTTCAGGCCGGCCGCCCGCGCCCGGCGGAGGTCCTTGTGCGGGCCGTCCTGCAGGTTCTGATCGGCGGTGTAGGCGTGGATGGTGGTCATCAGGCCCTGCTCGATGCCGAAGCTGTCGTGCAGCACCTTGGCCAGCGGCGCGAGGCAGTTCGTGGTGCAGGAGGCGTTGGAGATGATCGCCTGGCTGCCGTCGTACTTGTCGTCGTTGGCGCCGAGCACCACGGTCAGGTCCTCGCCCTTGGCGGGTGCGGAGATGACGACCTTCTTGGCGCCGCCTGCGATGTGCGCTTTCGCGGCGTCGGCGTTGGTGAAGAACCCGGTCGACTCGACGACCACGTCGACACCCAGTTCGCCCCATGGCAGGTTCGCCGGGTCCCGCTCGGCGAGCGCCTTGATCGTCTTACCGCCGACCACGATGCCGTCGTCGCTGACACCGACCTCTTCCGGGAACCGGCCCAGCACGCTGTCGTACTTGAGCAGGTGCGCCATCGTCGCGACGTCGCCCAGGTCATTGAAGGCGACGATCTCGACGTCGTGGCCGCCCGCCTGCACGGCGCGGAAGAAGTTACGACCGATCCGGCCGAAGCCGTTCACACCTACGCGAACCGTCACTGCTCATATCTCCTTGTCCGATGTCTTATTCATAAGTCGGGCTATTCACTTCGGGCAGGTCACACCAACCCTGCCCGTCACCTGTAGTCGGTCGGCGCGAGCCGCCCTCCGGGCCGCCCCCGCCGACTGACTAGTGAATAGCCCTCCGGGAAGCTCCCGGCGCCGCCGGGGTGTCGGGCTCAGTTCACCCGTCACCCTATCGCCTGCGCTGCTGATCACCGACGCGACGTCGGTCGATGTGATCGCCCGCACCGCCTGTCGGCCGATCGGCCGACAACGTCCGCCGTCTGGCCGACAGGTGTCAGCTTGCAGGGCGCCGATCCTGGCCGATCACCCGCTGTGGCCGCCGCTCGCCTTCGAGCACACTGAGCGAGGACAAGAATGGGGTGAGCAGGCATGTCGGTTCCCCGGCGGGCGCACGGCCGGATCGTGACGGTGTTCGCGGCCAAGGGCGGCTACGGCAAGACGACGCTTTCGACGAACCTCGCGGTGACGCTGAACGCGAGCGGCGCCCGCGTCTGCCTGGTCGACCTGGACTTCGAGTTCGGCGACATCGCCCGCTGGCTACGTCTGGAGCCCACCCGCACTCTGCTCGACGCGATCCCGCTACAGGGCAAGCTCAACGCCGCCGGCGGCGCCTCGCTGATCACTCCGTATCGGCCAGCGCTGGACTGCATCCTGGCACCGGTCGACCCCGGCCAGGCAGCGAAGCTGCCGTCGAACGTCACCGCCGAACTCCTCGCGGTGCTGCCCTCGCTCTACGACTACGTCGTCGTCGACGCGCCCGCGAAGCTCTCGCTGCACACGCTCTCCGCACTGGACTCCTCGCACCACCATGTGCTGCTCAGCACGCCGGAGCGCCCCGCGTTGAAGAACCTGCGGCGCACATTGGACACCCTCGAACTGCTCTCCTACGGGCGGCAACTGCGCTCCGTCGTGATCAACCAGGCCGGCTCCCGGCTCGGGCTGACCGCCGAGGAGATCAACCGGCTGGTGCGAAGCCCAATCGCCGCGCGTGTCCCCTATATCTGGGACGTGCCCGCCGCCATCAACCGGGGCGTGCCGCTGGCGATCAGCAGGCCGGATCACCCGGTGGTCCGGGCGATCGGCGAATTCGCGCGGGCCCACCTGACCGCAGAGCGTGCGGCGCAGCCCGGATTCGTCGCCGCCGACGGCGCGGGGCGCAGACCGGCGTGAGCGGGCAGGGGCAGCCGCGAGCCGGCACGGCGCGCACAGCGGCGCCGACGTCCTCCAGCAGCCGGTAGGACGACCTGGCCGTCGCCGGGTTGCGCCATCGGCACAGGCCACCCGGGTCGTGAGTGCTGATCAGGGTTAGAACACTGATAGCCACTCACAAACGTGAAAGCCCGCGCCTATCTGTCGCAGTCGCCGAGTCGGCAACCAGGCCCGCGTGGCCGCCATCCCGGAGGACGCCGCCGTCTTCGACGTTGCCTTACTTGAACAGCGTCTCCGCGATCATGATGGCACCAGGGCCGATCACAACGATGAACAAGGTCGGGAATATGCAGAAGATCAGCGGGAACATGATCTTCACGGGCACCTTTTGCGCCTGCTCCTCAGCACGCTGACGGCGCTTGATCCGCAGTTCCTTCGCCTGCTCGCGGAGCACGGTCGCCAACGCGATGCCCAACTCGCTCGCCTGCACCAGGGAGGACACGAAGGTCCGCAGCTCGCTGACGGTGGTCCGGTCGGTCATGGCGCGCAGCGCCTGGCTGCGCGACTTGCCGATCTGCATCTCTTGCAGGACGCGGGCAAACTCGGACGCCAGCGGCCCCTCCGTATTGCGGGCAACCTGCGCCAGGGCAGCGTCGAATCCGAGACCCGCCTCAACGCACACAGTCAGCATGTCCAGCGCGTCCGGTAAGGCCTTACGGATCTTGTCCTGCCGCTTGATACCCGCGTTGTAGAGCAGGAGGTCGGGCAGGAAGAGCCCGGCGGCACCCCCGGCCGCGGCAACAACGACCAGCCAGAGGCCACCGAACGCCAGCCCGTACAGCGCCCCGAGCAAGGCAAGTCCGATCAGGCCGAAGCCCTTGGCCGCGAGAATCCTCTCCACCGACCACGCCTGCGGGTTGCCGGCATGATCAAGTCGCCGCTGCAGTCGAGCCTCGATTCCGGTCGGGGAGAGCCGCATGGCCAGCACGCGCACCCATCCCGGCATGGATTCAAATCGCGCGCGGACCGTCTCCGCCGCCGACGGCTGCAGGTTCCCGTATCCCTGCTCCAGCAGGGCCAAGGACCGGGCGACACCCTGCTGAACGGGCCTCGCGGACGTCGCCGCGACGACCAAAGCCACCACCGACACGACCAGGGCGGCGAGCCCGACATAGAGGAGAACGGTCATCTCACACCTCCACCTTGACGAGCTTCTTCATCCACAGCGCACCCAGCGCGGTGAATAGAACGCCACCAACGAGCATGAGAACACCGGGGAGCGTGGTATATAGCGGCCGCATGTACTCAGGCCGGATGGTGAAGAAGACCGCGCCGAGCACGATCGGCAGAGCGACGAGGATGTACGCCGACAATCTGCCCTCCGCGCTCAATGCCCGAACCTGACGACGGGTCTGTGCACGTTCCCGCATCGTCTTCACCGTTGTCAGGAGCACCTCCGCGAGGTTGCCGCCGACCTCGCGCTGGATCCGAATGGCCATAACCACCCAGCGCAGGTCCTCGCTCGCCATACGGGTCGCTACACGCTCCATCGCGTCTTCCAGTTCGACGCCGATCCGGGTCTCAGCGATAGCGCGGGAAAATTCCCCTGCGGACGGCTGGGTCTCCTCGCGAACCACGCCGTCGAGCGCCTGCGCCAGCGAAAAGCCGGACTGCAGAGACCCCGCGACGAGCTGCAGCACGTCGGGAAGCTGCTCGCCAAAAGCCTTGCGCCGCCTGCTGGTCCGCACACGGACGAAAAGCACGGTAACCGTGAACGCCAGCGCGGGCCCAAGAGGCACCCCGATCAGCACTGGAGCGCCCAGAAGGATAAGCAGCGCCGCGGCAACGATGCCCGCACATACCTGGAGCAGCGTCCACTCCGCGGGTTTGATCTTCAGCCCGGCGATGTCGAGCCTTTCGGCCAGCTTCTCCTCCCAACCGCGGGTGCGAAGTATGTTCTCGGTCCAGGCAACCGCGGCTTTTCCTACCGACGTTTCCTCGACCTGCTGGGCGGCCGCCGGTTCCGGTTGATTTCCGTACCGCGCGATCTGATCAAGCCCACGCTTGCGGGTGTCCTTCGGGCCGCCGGGGCCGAAGATCAGCAACACCAGCAGCAGCACTGCGACGAAGGTCATCCCTATCACGGCCCATAGTTGCCAGGACCACTGCGACATCTGTGCCCAGTCGGGCAACCAGCTCAACGCGCCGCCATCACTTCGCTGCGTGGCTTCGGCGGCGATGTCGCCGAACGCGGAGGACAGCTGCGACGCGTTCTCGACCGGTACGACTCGGCCACCGGCCGCACCCGCCAGTTTCCGCAGCGGGGCCGTGTTCTTCGTTCCGTACTTGAAGGCGACAACATCTGCCGCGATACCGCTGGTCGCCAGCTGCGTGGCAGTGGCATTGAGCGTCGTGTTGCTCGAAGAGTCGCCCCCGTCGGAGAGCACGACGAGCCTGCGTTCACCGGATCCACTCAACTGGTCCAACGTGGATACGCCAAGCGATACGGCGTCATAGAGCGAGGTTCTGCCGCCGGAAGTCTGGCCGGCGAGCCCATCGCGTAGGTCACCACGCGATGTGGTCGGATGGACTACCAGTTCAGCGTCGGTATCGAAGGCGATCGCGCCGACCCGCACATCGCCAGGTATCGACCGGGCGAAGTTCATCGCGGCGTCGGTGGCCGTCACGATGTCGCTGTCGGACATCGATCGGCTGGTGTCCAGCACCAAGATCACAACAGGGGGCTCGCCCGAGCTCTGCGCGGCGATCGCCGGCCCGGCAAAGGGCCCCATCAGCATCAAGCCCGCGGCGAATGCCGTCACCACCGCCGGGAACAGTCCGAGCGCTCTCATCGTCCGGGCTCCTCGAAGGCGAACAGCCCTGGAGGTATGCCGATGCCCTGGTCCTGCAACCGCTCCAGGAATCTCGGCCGCAGGCCGGTAGTGCGCAGCGAACCGCGGTACTTGCCGCTTTCGTCGACGCCGGCATGGAAGTCGAACAGGAACAGGTCCTGCAGGGTGACGATCTCGCCTTCCATCCCGGCGACCTCGGTGATGTGGGTGATCCGCCGGGTGCCGTCCTTCAGCCGGCTCTGGTGGATGATCAGGTCGATCGCCGAGGCCATCTGCTCGCGGATCGCGCGCTGGGGCAGTTCGAGGCCTGCCATCAGCACCATGGTCTCCAGCCGGGACAGCGAGTCGCGCGGGGAGTTCGAGTGCACGGTGGTGATGGAGCCGTCGTGGCCGGTGTTCATCGCCTGCAGCATGTCCAGCGCCGCCCCATCGCGAACCTCGCCGACGATGATCCGGTCCGGCCGCATACGGAGCGTGTTCCGCACCAGGTCGCGGATGGCGATCTGACCGCGTCCCTCCACATTCGACGGGCGGGACTCCAGCCGCAGCACGTGCTCCTGGCGAAGCTGGAGCTCCGCGGCGTCCTCCACCGTGACGATGCGCTCGTCGTCGGGGACGAAAGACGACAGCACATTCAAGCTTGTCGTCTTGCCGGACCCGGTGCCGCCGCCGATAAGGACGTTGAGCCTGCCTCGCACACAAGCCCGTAGCAGGTCGGCGACCGGCCCCGTCATCGTGCCGAATGCGATCAGGTCGTCCACCGTGAATGGGTCTGCGGCGAATTTCCGGATGGTCAGCAGCGAGCCGTCGAGCGCGATAGGTGGCACGACGGCGTTGACACGGCTGCCGTCCGGAAGACGCGCGTCGACCATCGGGCTAGCCTCGTCGACCCGGCGGCCGACGCGCGCGACGATCTTGTCGATCGTGCGGCGCAGATGGCTCTCGTCGGCGAACACGACGGGTACCGGGTTCAACCGGCCCGAGCGCTCCACGTAAACTTGGTCATAGCCGTTGACCATGATCTCGGTGACCTCAGGGTCACGCAGGTACGGCTCGAGCGGGCCGTGCCCGAGAATCTCGTCGGCGACCTCTTGCGCGACTCGCTTCCGGTCCCCAGCGGTCATCGGTGTCTCGTCGCGCTGCAGCACCGACTGCAGCGTGTCCATGACCCGCTGTTCCAGCTCGCGCTGGTCGAGGTGCGCGTCGTAGAGCTTCGGGCCGAGCGTGTCCAGCAGTCCGGCGTGCACGCTGCGCTTGACGTCGCCGAAAGGGTCGATCTGCCGCGCCGCTCGGCGCGGTACCGTCGACGCTTCCCGTGGCTGCATCGACGAAGGCGACGTCGGGAGCAACTGTTGCTTCGCAAGCCGTTCAGCGAGACTCATCGTCATCGCCTCCCTTTACGCAGCCGGGCGAAGGCACCCTGTTTTGCTTGTTCCGCCGCGACGGGTGACGGCGCGCGCGTCCCGTTGCGGACTGGTTCGGCATGGCTGAGCAGAGTCGTCCGCGCGAACCGAGTGATGGCCTGGCTGACCGGGTGTGCGGGGTTCGCGATGGTGATCGGCGTGCCCTTATTGACTGATATCGGCACCTCACGGCTGGAGGGCACATGTGCCGCAATAGGGGCCCGCACCACGCGCTCGATGTCGTCGGCGGTCAGACCGACCTTGGAATCCGATCGGTTCAGCACGATCGAGCGCCGCTCCGTGGGGTACGACAGGAGGTCGAGCATGTCCAGCGTGAGACGCAGGTTCTTCAGCGCGGGCACGTCCGGAGTGGTGAGCAGGACGTGATGACTGGACGCGTCCATCGCGTTGAGGACGTGTTCGCTGAACTGCGACGGCGTGTCGACGACGACGAAGTCCACCATCGTCGGCAGCACCTCCAGCAACTCGGCCACCAGTGCGGCAGGAACCTTCTCCGCCTCGCCGGGACTGACAGGAGCCAGCAAGGTCGTCAGTCCCGGCCGGTACGGCGTGAGCAACGAGCTCGCACCGGTGCTGTCCAGCCTGCCGACCATCGGCACGCCGCCCACGATCGTGCGGGTGGGCTCCAACTGCACGCTGATCGCTACATCCCCGAATGCGAGGTCGAGGTCCAGCAGGCACACCGAGTGCTGTCCGCCTGCGGCGAGCGAAGTCGCCAAGTTCACCGCGAGGGTTGTCTTGCCACAGCCTCCTTTGGCCGAGAAGACCGTGATGACCTGGCCGTGCCGTCCAGGCTCGCCGGCAGGCTCGCCCGTCACGGAGCGGGACACCTCGCGGGAGCGTTCGCAAGCCTGAGCCAGTGCGGTCAGCGCGCCTACGGGTACGACCTCCCGCACACCGGCCTGTAGCGCCCTCGTCAGCACGGCCACGTTGATCTGCTCGCGGATCAACACCACCCCGACAGCGGGCCGCGTGATCCTGATGTGCGATGCAAACGACAAGGCGTCGTGTTCCGGGACATCTGGGCCGATAACGACGAG
>WHSS01000278.1 GCA_009379975.1 Actinophytocola sp. | reverse complement strand
GCACCCTCAGCGCGTATCCACCCGGAGCGGATGGTCACCGGGGATCTCCACCAGCACGATCCTGGTGCCGTCCGGGTCGGAGATCCACGCCTCGTCGAGGCCCCAGGGCTCCCGCCGGGGCTCCCGGTCGATCGGCACACCCTTGAGCGCGAGCTCCGCCACGGTGTCCGCCAGATCGCGCACCTGCAGCCAGAGCGCGATGTCGGGGCCCGGCCCCTCGGTGCCCTGGCCCACTACCTCGAGGAAGCCCTGGCCCAGGAAGAAGACGGTGCCGCCGGGAAACTCCCGATACACCGCGAGACCCAGCGTCTCGGCGTAGAAGTTCCTCGTCGCTTCGGGGTCGGCCGGCTTGAGCAGGACGCGGCTACTGAGTACCTCCATGACTCATCCCTACCCGCGATGCGGCGTGCCCGCGACCGCACGGTAACCTGACGTGTCGCTGCCGTGCGGCATTCCGCCAGGGAGGAAACCTGCTCACGCAGGGCCAGAACATCGCGGCGCGACATCCACCGATGCATCATGACGAAGGAGCGCCCCGTGGCCAACATCAAGTCCCAGATGAAGCGCAACAAGACCAATGAGAAGGCGCGGCAGCGCAACCAGGCCGTCCGGTCATCGGTGAAGACCGCGATCCGCAAGTTCCGCGAGGCCGTCGCGACAGGCGACAAGGACAAGGCCGCCGAGTTGCAGCGCGACGCGTCGCAGAAGCTCGACAAGGCCGCCAGCAAGGGCGTGCTGCACGCCAACCAGGCCGCCAACAAGAAGTCGGCCATGGCGAAGCAGGTCAACTCCCTCTAAGTTCCCGCGGCAGCGGGGAGCCCAAGGTGGCCCCGGGCGCCATATGGGCACCCCATGGCACCTTGGTTCCGCCCGGAAGCTACGCAAACAGGACGAAGAGGTGGATTTTGTGCGGGGCGCAGCGGCCTTAAGCTGGTCCGCGATCGGGCAGGCACCTGCCTGCCCGCTCTGCTGCCCGATGGCCGCTGCGGGGGTCCCCGCGCAAAATCCACCGGACCGATGACACGGCTCGCGCCGAGTTGGTGCGGTTAACGTACGCCTTTTCAGCTTCCGGACTTGGCGGCGGCCAGGCGTAGCACCGCGCGTTCCAGGGCGTAGTCCGCGTCGGCCGCCGCCCCTTTGACGTCGGCGTTGAGCTGCGCAACGAGGGCCATCGACTTCGTCAGCGCCTGCCGGTTCCAGCCCCGCGCCTGGCCCTGCGCCTTGCGAACCTTCCACGGCGGCATACCGAGCTCACCGGCGAGGTGATTCGGGTTACCCCTGCCCGCCGCCGACACCCGCGCGATGGTGCGCACCGCGTCGGCGAGCGCATCGGCGATGAGCACATGGGGCACGCCGATCTGCAACGCCCACCGCAATGACTCCAGTGCGGCGGCCCGATCGCCCGCGACGACCTTTTCCGCGACCGCGAAACCGGTGACCTCGGCGCGACCCCGGTGATATTGCCTGACGGCGTACTCGTCGATGGCGCCATCGGAGTCGGCCACCAGCTGCGCCGCGGTCGCCGCCAGCTCACGCAGGTCGGAGCCGACCGCATCGAGGAGCGCGACCGCGCCCGCCTGATCGATGGTGCCGCCCGCCCGGCGCACCTCCGCCCGGACGAACGCCTCCCGGTCCGCGGGCTTGGTGATCTTGGCGCACTCGGTCACCGTGGCACCTGCCTTTCGCAGCGCCGCAGGCAGCGCCTTGGCGGCCTTGCTCCTGCCGCCACCGGTGTGCACGACGAGCAGCACCACACTGTCGGCCGGGTCGGCGGCATAGGCCATGATCGCGTCCGCGGTCTCCTGCGCGACGTCCTGCGCGGCCTCCACGGCCACGACCCTGCCCTCACTGAACAGGGTCGGGCTGACCAGCTCCCACAGCATCGGAGCGGAGAGCTCGGATGCCTTCAGGCTGGTTAGATCGGCGTCCGGGTCGGCTCGCCGCACCGCGGCCAGCGTCGCCTTGACCGCTCGCTCGATGAGCAGCGGCTCGTCACCGAGTACGAGATGCAGCGAGGGAAGGGGCGACGCTGAAGGACTCACGGACCCGATCCTGCCAGTTGCCCGCTGGGAGGGCCATTCACAAGTCGTTCGGCGGGGCCGCCCGGATTAGCTGCAGCGCGTAGCGCCTCGATGAGGGGTGGTGGCCGGGCGACGGGAGGGGGGCTCGCGCCGAACGACTGCAGGTCCAGACGCGAAATCGAGGTGAGGAGTCCGTGGTGAATGGCCCGACTTATGAATAAGACCCTGCGTCTCACGATGTGACCCACGTCAATCCTTGGCGTTATCGCATGGCATTGAACCGGCACGGTGCCGTAACGTGTACGGGCAGACGGCAGTGCTACGCCTCGGCCCGTCCACCACAACTGAATACCGCTCATCCAGAGGGGCAGAGGGAACGGCCCGATGAAGCCCCGGCAACCGGTGTCAGCCAGTCATCTCGATTCCGCGAGGTAGCTGACGATCACGGTGCCAATTCCGGCCCACTTGTGGGACAGATGAGGAGAGGACCTCGCGATGACAGCAACCTTCGGCGCCACTGACACGCTGCGCTCCGGCAAGACCCTCGACCTGGGTTCCGCCGTCGAACTCGTGTCCAAGGAAGAAGGCCACCGGCAGCCGCTGGCCCCCGAGTTCGTTTCGGCCGAGGACTTCTCGCCGCTCGAGGTCGCCTACGACTTTCCCACCATCACCCGGGAAGAGATCGCCGCCGGGCCGCGCAACATCTGGCGCTACAAGCGGCTGCTTCCCGTCCCCTCCACGGTGGAGGAGATCCCCAACACCGAGCCCGGCTGTACCAAGCTGGTCCGTGCGGACCGGCTGGCCAAGGCACTGGGCGTCAAGCGGATCTGGATCAAGGACGACACCGGCAACCCGACGCACTCGTTCAAAGACCGGGTGGTCGCGGTGGCGCTGGCCGCCGCCCGCGAATTCGGCTTCAACGTGCTCGCCTGCCCGTCGACCGGCAACCTGGCCAACGCGGTCGCGGCCGCCGCGGCGCGGGCGGGCTGGGACTCGGTCGTGCTCATCCCGTCGTCCCTCGAGCGTGCGAAGGTGCTGACCACCGCGATCTACGACGGCTCACTGATCGCGGTCGACGGCAACTACGACGACGTGAACCGGCTCGCGACCCAGCTTGCCGCCGAGAACGAGACCTGGGCCTTCGTCAACGTCAACGTGCGTCCGTACTACTCGGAGGGCTCCAAGACGCTGGCCTTCGAGGTGGCCGAGCAGCTCGGCTGGCGGATTCCGGAGCAGATCGTGGTGCCGATCGCGTCCGGCTCGCAGCTGACGAAGGTCGACAAGGGCTTCCGCGAGTTCGGTGAGGTCGGCCTCGTCGAGCCGACCCCGTACAAGATCTTCGGCGCGCAAGCCACCGGCTGCTCCCCCGTCTCACACGCGTTCAAGAGCGGCTACGACGTCGTCCAGCCGGTCAAGCCGGACACCATCGCGCGGTCGCTGGCGATCGGTAACCCCGCGGACGGCCCCTATGTGCTCGACGCCGTCAACCGCACCGGCGGCGCCATCGAAGACGTCTCCGACGAGGAGGTCGTCGAAGGCATCCGGCTGCTCGCCCGCACCGAGGGCATCTTCGCCGAGACCGCGGGCGGCGTGACCGTCGCGACCGCGAAGAAGCTCATCGAGGCAGGCAAGATCGACCCGGACGCCGAGACGGTGTTGCTGATCACCGGCGACGGTTTGAAGACGCTCGACGCCGTCGAAGACAAGATCGGCCCGAAGGCGACGGTGCCGCCGAACGTCGACGCGGTGCGCCGGGCGCTGGAGAACTGAGCGAACGTGACGCTCGGCCCGACCCTAGTTGTGCCTCACGCGCCGGCGGGCTGGTTGAGGCGCTCGGTGTCACTGTTCGCTTTTTCTGCGGTGCCGGTCGCGCCTAGCGCCGAGCGTCACGCTCACTTACGCCGCACCACGATCGGGCCCTCCTCGTCGGCCACGATGGCGATGTCGCCACCGGTATCGGTGCGCATCACCAGCGCGCCAGCCCGCCGCAGCATGTCGACGGTGCCCCGGTTCGGGTGACCGTAGCGGTTGTCCGCGCCGACACTGATCACCGCGATCGCGGGCCCGACCTCGTTGAGGAACGCCGGCAGGGTGTACCTGCTGCCGTGATGCGGCACCTTGAGCACATCGGCTCGCACATCCACGTCCGACGCGAGCAGGTCGGCCTGCGCCGCCAGTTCGACATCGCCGGTCAGCAACACCCGCCCCACCCGGGTATCGGCCGTGATCACCAGCGACGTGTTATTGATCTCGGACCCGTCGGGCTCGGCGGCGCCGGCGGGCGAGACATACCGCGGCCCGATGACCCGGAGCCCGAGATTCGGCAGGTCGAGCAGGTGCCCCTCGGTCAGCTCCACCAGGCTCACGCCGTGCCTGCGAGCGACCTCGGTGACCTGGCGCCAGGCCCACCCCGGCGACCGGCCGGGACCGACCGCGATACCGCCGACCGCGCGACCGCCGAGTACGGCCGCGAGCCCGCCGATGTGATCGGCGTGCAGGTGACTCAACACCAGCAGCGGCACCCGTTCGATACCGAGCCGGTCGAGACACCTGGCCATCTCGCCCAGTTCCGTCCCGGTGTCGACGACGACGCCACGGCCAGGCTCCCCCGTCGACAGCACCAACCCGTCGCCCTGACCGACGTCGCAGGCCACCAGCGTCCAGCCCGCAGGCGGCCATCCCGGCGCGATGACCGCGACCGGCACGGCGATGATCAGCACCCCCGCCAGCGCGGCGGCGATCAG
>WHSS01000075.1 GCA_009379975.1 Actinophytocola sp. | reverse complement strand
TCGCCGGCGGGATGTACTTCGACCTGTTCGGTGCACAGCCCGAGTTGCCTGCCATGCCGCAGCAACCGGTCCCCGGCGGCTAACCCACGCGCTGAAAGACGCACTCAGTCCACTGGACGGAGTGAAAGACGCTTTCAGTCCGTTCAACGGACTGAAAGCGTCTTTCAGCGTCCTAGTCCAGTAGCCCGGCGGCGAGGCGTGCTCTGTGTTCATGAGGTTGACCGAACAGCTGGGATGACGAGTGTGCGCGCTTGAAGTAGCGGTGCGCATCGTGTTCCCACGTGATCGCGATGCCGCCGTGTAGCTGGATCATCTCGGCCGCGACCGCTGAGAATGCCTCCGAGCAGTACACCTTCGCGGTCAGCGCTGCGCGCGCGGCCGCTTGCCCTGACTCCGCGTCCAACGCAGTGTCCAACGCCTCGCCCGCCGCGTAGCAGGCAGAGCGCGCCGACTCCACCAGCACGTGCAGATCGGCCATCCGGTGCTTGAGCGCCTGGAAGCCACCGATCGGTCTGCCGAACTGCACGCGCTGTTTGCTGTACGCCACGGTCTGCTCGAGCGCGCTTGCGGCGGCGCCGACCTGTTCTGCGGCCAGCACGGCGCAGGCCACGTCCCGCGCCCGCGCCAACCCGGCCCGGAAGTCACCGGTCCCGATCCGGACCGTGCGCGCACCGGTCACCGTCACGACCGCCATCCTGCGCGTCCTGTCCATCGTCGCGCGGTGCTCGGCGTGCACACCATCGGCGATCTCGAACAACCCGAGCTCGTCACCGCACTGGGCCGCGACCAGCACGGTGTCCGCGATGTCGCCGTCGAGCACGTAATGCGCGGTCCCATCCACGGTGTACTCGCCGCTGCCCGCGGGCGTTGCGGTAAAGGCACAGCTGGCGGGATCCCACCGGCCATCCTGGCAGGCCCAGGCCAGCGTCGCGAGCGCGTGGCCTTCGGCCAGTGGGGACAGCAGCCGCTTGCACGCGTCCTCGTCGCGGGCGGCGAGCAGGGTGTGGGTGGCCAGCGCCGCCGAGCCGAGCAACGGCGACGGTGTCAGCTCGCGGCCGAGTTCTTCGGCGACGATCTGCAGTTCCCGGATCCCCGCGCCCGCACCGCCGAAGGCTTCGGGTATCGCCAGCGCCGCGACGCCCACCTGCTCGCACAGCACCGGCCACAGCCGCTCACCGGACTCCCGTGCCAGCACGCTGCGTACCGCCCGCGCCAGGTCGGCCTGCTCGTCGGTCGGCATCAGCTCGCCCGTTCCGCCATGAGCGCGTCCAGCACCCTGGCGCGGTGAAACGCGGGCGTTCCCCACGCCGAACGCAGTGCGCGCGCCTTGGTCAGCCAACGGCCCAGGTCGTGCTCGGCGGTGTAGCCGATGGCGCCGTGCACCTGCAACGCAGTGCGTGCCGCCAGGTAGCCGGCGTCGCCGCAGGCCACCTTGGCCGCCGAGACATCCCGTGACGTTGTCGCGGCGTCCCCGGCCAGCGCGACCGCGGCCCCGTGGAGCAGCGGGCGCGCCAGTTCGAGCTGGGTGGCCACGTCGGCGAGCAGGTGCTTGATCGCCTGGTAGCTGCCGATCGGGTTGCCGTACTGGTTGCGCTGCTTCGCGTACTCGACGCTGTCGTCCAGCAGGCGTTGCCCCAACCCGAGTAGCTGGGCGGCGCAGGCCAGCACGCCGTGATCGAAGGCCGCATCGGCGGCGGTCTCCCGTCGCGAGATCGCCCGCCTGCCCATCACCTCGTACAGCCGTCGAGCAGCGTCAACGGAGTCCAACGGCACCGCCGCGGGCGTGAACTCGGCGAGCCCGCTGTCGGTGACTTGGAGCCGGATGTCGGCGACGTCGGCGTCCAGCGCGTATGGCACGTGCGGCGCCATGGCAACCGTCGCGATGCTCGAACCGTCAGCGATGCCGGGCAACCAGCGACCGGCGAGCGCATCGTCCGGCGCGAGTAGCGCGGGCAGAACCGCGATCGACTCGACGATCGGGCCCGGCATTGCGTGGTAACCCATCGTCTCGAACGCCACGGCCAGGTCGACCGGGTCGGCGCCGAGCCCGCCGTGCTGCTCCGGCACGGCCAGCGCGGTGACGCCCACCTCGGCGAGTCGCCGCCACAGCGCGAGGCCTGACGCGTGCTCGCCCGCCGCCCATGCCCGGATGACCGCCGGAGTGCCAGCTTCGCGCAACAGGCCGTTGATACTGCGCGCGAACTCAATGTGCTGTGCTGACAACGCGAATCTCATCGTGCACCCCTCGGCAGGCCGAGCAGCCGTTCGGCGACGGTGGTGCGCTGGATCTGATCGGTGCCGCCGTAGATCGGCCCCGAGAGCGAGAACAGCCACCCGTCGAGCCATTCGCCGCGCAGTTCGCCTTGCGCACCGAGGACATCGAGCGCCGTCTCGTGCAGTTCGACGTCCAGCCGCGACCAGAACAGCTTGTTCACGCTGGACTCCGGGCCGAGTTCGCCACCGTCGGCGAGCCGGGTGACGGTGCCGAAGGTGTAGAGCTGATACGCCCGAGCCCCGATCCACGCGTCGGCCACCCGCGAGGCGAGCGCGGTGTCGGCCGGATCGCCGTCACGCCGCCACAGTTCGAGCAACCGGTCCGCGGCGGCGAGGAATCGGCCCGGGGAGCGCAGCGAGAGGCCGCGTTCGTTGTTCGCGGTGGTCATGGCGACCCGCCAGCCGCCGCCGGGTTCGCCGATCACGTCCGCGTCCGGCACGAACACGTTGTCCAGGAAGATCTCGGCGAACCCGGGCTCGCCGTCGAGTTGCTCGATCGGCCGCACCCGGACACCATCGGCGTGCAGGTCGAACATCAGATACGTCATGCCGCGGTGCCGATCCTTGGGCGGGGTTCGTGGGGGGTGGGCGGCGGGAGATATGTCACTGTCCGGATCACTGCGGAAGAGCCCGAACGCCTTATCGGCGAAGGCGGCGCGCGAGCTCCACGTCTTCTGCCCCGACAGCAGCCAGCCGCCATCGGTACGGGTCGCCGTGCTCCGCAGTGCGGCGATGTCGCTGCCCGCTTCCGGCTCCGACCACGCCTGCGCCCAGACCTCCTCGGAGCGGGCCATCTTCGGCAGGATGCGACGCCGTTGCTCCGGCGTGCCGTGGGAAAACAGCGTCGGCGCGAGCATGAAGATGCCGTTCTGGTTGACCCGCAAGGGCGCGCCCGCGGCGTAGTACTCCTCCTCGAAGATCACCCATTCCAGGAGTGAGCAGTCTCGCCCGCCGAACTCCTCGGGCCAGGACACCGCCGAAAGCCGCGCGTCGGCGAGCTGGGCTTCCCACTCGCGGTGCTGCGCGAACCCGGCAGCGGAGTCGAAGGAGTCCATCGGTTTGTCCGGCACGTTCGCGGCCAGCCATGACGCCACCTCGTCGCGGAACTGCCGGGTGCGCTCGTCGAGATCCAGATCCACCCTCACGCCTTCCGCGCGGCGGCGGCCATGGACTTCGCGTCCTGCCCGCCGAGTGAGTCGCCGCCGGAGACCTCGGCGTTGTGGGCGTGCGCGAAGTGGTGCAGCCCGAACGCCGAGTCCATCCCCGGGCGCATGCCCATCAGGTCCTCCGCCTGGTTGACCGCCTTCTTGGTCAGCGCCAGGCCGAACGACGGCATCTCGGCGATCTTGCCGGCCAGGGCGAGGGTTTCGGTTTCGAGATCGTCACGGGCCACGATGCGGTTGAGCATGCCCCATTCCTTGGCCTGTGCCGCGCTGAACCGCTCGCCGGTGAACAGCACTTCCTTGGCGGCGCGCGGTCCGAGCATCCACGGGTGAGCGAAGTACTCCACGCCGGGAATGCCCATACGCACCACCGGATCGGCGAAGAACGCGTCCTCGGAGGCGACGATCATGTCGCATACCCACGCCAGCATCAGCGCACCCGCGATGCAGGCGCCTTGCACGCTGGCGATGGTCGGCTTGGGGATCTCGCGCCAGCGACGGCACATGCCGAGGTATACCTCGGCTTCGCGGGCGTAGCGCTGGTCACCGCCCGGCTTGCCGACGTGATCCCACCACAGCACGGCCTTGTTCTCGAAGTGCGCGTCGACGTCACGGCCGGGGGTGCCGATGTCGTGGCCCGCCGAGAAGTGCTTGCCTTCTCCGGCCAGCACGATCACCTTGACCTCGTCATCGTCGACAGCACGCGTGAACGCGGCGTCGAGGGCGTAGGTCATCGCGGAGTTCTGCGCATTCCGATACTCGGGCCGGTTCATCGTCACCACGGCGACGGGGCCGATCCGTTGGTAGCGCACGGGTTCTTCGGTCACAGCAACTCCTTGCTCGCCTGGTCCCGCAGGACCCACTTCAGCACCTTGCCGGTCGCGTTGCGGGGTAGCTCCGCGACGAACTCCACCTGTCGCGGCACCTTGTAGTTCGCCACCAGTCGCTTGCAGTGCTCGATAACATCCGATTCGGACAGCTCGTCCGCGGATTTGCCTTGTATGTAGGCCTTACCGACTTCGCCGAGCCGCTCGTCGGGCACCCCGATTACCGCGGCGTCCAGCACGCCGGGCAGCCTGGCCATTACCTGCTCGACCTCGGCCGGGTAGACGTTGAAGCCCCCGGAGACGTACATGTCCTTGATCCGGTCGGTGATCTTCAGGTAGCCGTGCTGGTCGAGCACCCCGACATCACCGGTGTGCAGCCAGCCGTCGGCGTCGATCGCTTCGGCCGTCGCCGCCGGGTCGTCGAGGTAGCCCAGCATCACGTTCGGCCCACGCAGCAGCACCTCACCAGGCTCCCCGGCGGGCCGCGGCGTACCGGTGTCGTCGACCGTGCGTATCTCGAAGCCGGCCGCTGGCCGCCCGCAGGTGTTCGCGACGGTTTCGGGCTTGTCGCTGGGCACGCACATGGTCGCCACCACGGCCTCGGTCAGCCCGTAAGCGGTGAGCACGACGTCGAACTTCAGTTCGTCGCGCATCCGCTCGACGAGCACGACCGGCACCGTCGCCGCGCCGGTGACCGCGAGCCGCAGGCTGGAAAGGTCGTGTTCGCCGCGCTTCGGGTGCGCGAGCATCATCTGGTAGATCGTCGGGGCGCCCGGTAGCACGGTGATCCCCTCGGTTTCGATGAGCCGGAAGGTTTCGTCGACGTCGAAGCTGGCCTGCGGAATGAGCGTCGCGCCGCACTGCAACGCCGCGAGAATGCCTGCTTTATAGCCGAAGCTGTGGAAGAACGGGTTGATCACCAGGTAGCGGTCGCCGGCGGTCAGCCCGCCGACGTCCGCCCAGGCCCGCGCCACCGAGAGCGACTGGGTGTGCGCGCTCATCGCCCCTTTGCTGCGGCCGGTGGTGCCCGAGGTGAACAGGATGTCGCTCGGCTCGCCGGGGGCGGCCTGCGCGAGCCGGAGGTCCACATCGGCGGCGGAAACGTCGATCGCATCTCGTGCGACGGCCGTGAAGTCCAGTGCGTGCTCATCCGGCGGTAGTTCGCCTTCGACGGGTATCCGGAGCACGGTATGCAGCGCAGGCAGGCCGTCGGCCCCGGCGGCGGCGCGAAGCTCGGCGAGCCGGTCGACACCCAGGAACGGCCCCGCGACGACGAGGGCGGTGGCCCGGGTCCGTCGCAGGATGTCGAGTGCCTCGTGACCGGTGTACCGGGTGTTGATCGGCACCAGCGTGGCGCCCGCATACAGCGCGCCCAGCGCGGCCTGCACCCAGTGGTGGGTGTTCGGTGACCAGATGGCGACCCGGTCGCCCTCGCGCACCCCTTCGGCGATGAACAGCCGGGCGCAGTCGCGCACGCGTTGGTGCAGTTCGGCATAGGTCAGCCGGACCTCGCCATCGACGATGGCCTCGTGGTCGGCGAACCGGCTCGCCGTATCGATCAGTGCCGCCGGGATCGTCGGGGCAACGGAGTTCATCGACGACTCACCCTCCGTCCGCATCTACCTAGCAAGTGCTTGGTAGAGTAGCCTACGCACGGACCGCCGGTTTGGCCAGAGAGGGCAGCGAGCTCATGGGAACGGACGAAGACTTCCGAGCGCGGGTCCGTTCCTGGCTGGCGGAAAACCTGCGGGGCGAGTTCGCCGGCCTGCGTGGTCGCGGCGGGCCCGGGCGCGAACACGAGGCGTTCGAGGAGCGGCTCGCGTGGGAGCGGCACCTGGCCGCCGCGGGCTGGAACTGTCTCGGCTGGCCGGTCGAGCACGGTGGCATGGGCGCCACGCTCGACCAGCAGGTGATCTTCCACGAGGAGTACGCGAAGGCGGACGCACCCGCGAAGGTCAGCCATCTCGGGCAGGAGTTGCTCGGCCCAACGTTGATCGCCTTCGGCACACCGGAGCAGCAGCGACGGTTCCTGCCGCGTATCCGGGCGGTCGACGAGCTGTGGTGTCAGGGCTACTCCGAACCCGGCGCCGGCTCCGACCTCGCCGCGGTGTCGACCACCGCGCGGCTCGATGGCGACGAGTGGGTGGTCACCGGGCAGAAGGTCTGGACCTCGCTGGCACACGTCGCCGACTGGTGCTTCGTCATCGCGCGTACTGAGCCGGGGACGCAACGGCATCACGGCCTGAGCTACCTGCTGGTCCCGATGCGGCAACCCGGCGTCGAGGTCCGGCCCATCACCCAGTTGACCGGAACTTCGGAGTTCAATGAGGTGTTCTTCGACGGTGCGCGCACCCCGAAGGATCTCGTCGTCGGTGAGCCGGGCGACGGCTGGCGGGTCGCGCTGGGCACGCTGGCGTTCGAGCGCGGCGTGGCGACCCTCGGCCAGCAGATCGGCTTCCGCCGTGAGCTGGAAGCACTGACCGAGCTGGCGAAGCGCACCGGCGCGGCGGCGGATGCCTCGATTCGCAACGGTATCGCGCAGGCGCGGATCGAACTCGACGTGATGCGGGCGCACGCGCTGCGCACGCTCGGCGAATCCAGTACGGGGACGGCGGAGGTGGCGAAACTGCTGTGGGCGAACTGGCATCGCGGCCTCGGCGAGCTCGCGATGCGGGTGCGGGGCGCGGCCTCGCTCACCACCGACGACTCCGACGATCTTGACGACTGGCAGCGGCTCTACCTGTTCAGCCGGGCGGACACCATCTACGGCGGCTCCAACGAAATTCAGCGCAACATCATCGCCGAGCGCGTGCTCGGCCTACCTCGAGAGGCTCGCGGGTGAGCAAGATTCCGCCCTATCCCACCGGCCGCGACCTGCTCGCGGACAAGGTGGTCGTGGTGACCGCGGCGGCGGGGACCGGCATCGGCTCTGCCGCCGCCCTGCGCTGTCTTGAGGAAGGCGCGCGGGTGGTGATCAGCGACTGGCACCAGCGGCGGCTCACCGAAAAGGCGGACGAGCTCGCCGCCGATCACTCGGACCGCGTGCACGCGCTGGTGTGCGACGTGACCGACGAGGCGCATGTGCAAGCGCTCATCGACGGCGCGGTCGCTCGCTTCGGCAGGCTCGACGTGATGATCAACAATGCGGGACTCGGCGGCAGTGTGTCCATAGTGGACATGGCCGACGATGAGTGGTCCCGGGTGCTCGACGTGACGCTCAACGGCACCTTCCGCGCGACGCGGGCGGCGTTGCGGCAGTTCATCGCACAGGGTGGCGGCGGAGCGGTGGTGAACAACGCCTCGGTGATCGGCTGGCGGGCGCAGGCTGAGCAGGCGCACTACGCCGCGGCCAAGGCGGGCGTGATGGCGCTGACCCGCTGCGCGGCGGTGGACGTCGCCGAGCACGGGATCCGGGTGAACGCGGTGGCCCCCAGCCTGGCGATGCACCCGTTCCTGGCCAAGGTCACCTCGGAAGAGTTGCTCGCCGATCTGGCCGAACGCGAGGTTTTCGGCCGCGCGGCGCAGCCGTGGGAAGTGGCGAATGTGATGGTATTGCTGGCCAGCGACTACACCTCGTACCTGACCGGCGAGGTCATCTCCGTGAGCAGTCAACACCCGTGAGGTCGTGATGAACGCAGCCAAGAAGCACACATCGAGCTCGGGGCGCCGGGCGGAACTGCTGCGGATCGCCTGCCGGTTGTTCGCCGAGCGGGGCTTCCGGGCGACCACGGTCCGGGACATCGCCGACGCCGCGGGCATTCTCTCCGGCAGCCTGTATCACCACTTCGACTCCAAGGAGACGATGATCGACGAGCTGCTGTCCAGCTTCCAGGACGAGCTCTTCGGCCGGTATCGCGAGATCGTGGCGCAGCGCCTCGGGCCGCGCAAGACCCTGGAAGCGGTGATCACCGCTTCCTTCGAGTCGATCCACAAGCACCACGACGAGGTCGCGATCTACCAGAACGAGGCGCAATACCTGGCGCAGTTCCCCCGGTTCGGCTACCTCGAGGAGCGCAACACCGAGTTCCGCGAGCTGTGGACGTCGATCCTGGCCGACGGCGTCGCTTCGGGCGCCTTCCGCTCCGCCCTCGACGTCGAAGTGGCCTACCGGTTCATCCGGGACACGGTGTGGGTCGCGGTGCGCTGGTACAGCCCCGGTGGCTCGCTCACCCCGGAAGACGTCGCCGCCCAGTACCTCGGGATCTTGCTCGACGGCATCGCCGCCGAGCCGACCAGCTAAGGAGAACCCCGTGCCGGAGGCCTTGATCGTCGAAGCGGTGCGCACCCCCGTCGGCAAACGCGGTGGCGGGCTCAGCGAGATTCACTCAGCCGACCTCGGCGCGCACGTGCTGTCCGAGGTAGTGGCGCGGCAGGACGTCGATCCGGCGCTGGTCGATGACGTGATCATGGGCTGCACCGACACCCTCGGCTCGCAGGCGGGCAACATCGCCCGTACCGCGTGGCTGGCCGCCGGGCTGCCCGATCACGTGCCGGGCGTGACCGTCGACCGGCAGTGCGGCTCGAGCCAGCAAGCGGTCCACTTCGCGACGCAGGCCGTGCTGTCGGGCACCGCGGACCTGGTGGTCGCCGCCGGGGTGCAGAACATGAGCCAGCTGCCGATCAGCGCCGCGATGCTGGCGGGCCGGGAGTACGGCTTCCCCGACCCGTTCTCCGGATCCGCCGGCTGGCAAAAGCGCTACGGCGACGTCGACGTCTCGCAGTTCCAGAGCGCCGAGATGATCGCGCGACACTGGGACATCTCGCGGGAAGCCATGGAAGCCTTCGCGTTGGGCAGCCATCAGCGCGCCATCGACGCCATCGACGCCTGCCGGTTCGACGCGGAGCTTGCGCCCCTGGCTGACTGCTCCGTCGACGAGTGCCCGCGTCGGGACACCACGCTGGCGAAGATGGCTGGGCTGCCGCCCTTGAGCCCGGGTTCGCGCATCACCGCCGCGGTGTCGAGCCAGATCTGTGACGGCGCGAGCGCCGTGCTGGTCGCGTCCGACGCGTTCGTCGCCGAACATGGGTTGCGCCCGCTCGCCAGGGTGCACCACATCTCGGTGCGGGCCGCCGACCCGGTGTGGATGCTGACCGGCCCGATCCCGGCGACCCAGCACGCGCTGCGCAAGTGCGGCCTCGACATCGCCGACATCGACCTGTTCGAGGTCAACGAGGCCTTCGCCAGCGTGGTGCTCGCCTGGATCGAGGAGATGGGCGCGGATCCCGCCCGGGTCAACGTGAACGGTGGCGGCATCGCGCTCGGGCATCCGATCGGCGCCACCGGCACGAAGCTGCTCACCACGCTGGTGCACGAGCTGCGGCGGCGTGGCGGCCGCTACGCGTTGCAGACCATGTGTGAGGGCGGCGGCACCGCCAATGTCACCGTCATCGAGCGGGTCTAGTCGGCGGCACGAAGGACATACGGAACCAAGGTGCCATGGGGTGCCTATTTGGCACCCAAGGCGCCCTTCGGCTCCTCCGGTCAACCGCCGGCGTCCGTGATGCCCGCCGCAGCCAGCAGCCTGCGTAGCCGCCGCAGGCAGCGTGTGCGGAGCTGACCGACGCTGTTCGGGTAGATACCGAGCCGCGAACCGATGTCGTTGTAGCTCAGGTCCGGTTCGGCGGCCAGGAGCTCCACCAGTCGCCGGTCGCGTTCCGGGAGCCGGTCGATCGCGTGCCAGAGCGCGTGATCCCGGTCCCGGCGCGCCACCAGTTCGTCCGGTCCGGCGGCAGGCGCCTCGACTTCGTCGGCCCGTTCGCCCGCCGCGCATTCCCGGCGCCTGCGATGCACCGCACGAACCGCTTCCCTGGTGGCGGTGGTCCGCAGCCAGCCCGCGATGCGTTCGGGCTGCTGGATGGTGGGTGAGTTTTCGAGAAGCAGCACCCATACGTCTTGCAGGACGTCGTCGACGTCGGTTTCGAGCCGGTAGCGCCGCAGGATCGCGCAGAGTGGTGGTGTGAACCGCCTGACAATCTCACCGATCGCCTGCTCGTCTTGCTCGCTGCTCGCCATGCGGGTGCGACGGCATCACGGGGTGTGCCGGATCCGCTGCGGAGCGCACTATCGGGCGATTTTCGCGCGATGTAAGTAGTTTCCCGCACCCGGTGCCTGGGGTATCTACCCGCTCCGGTGCGCGCCAGCCGGCCGCTTGGCCTTCGGCAGCTTCGCCACCACGAGGTCGTAGGAGTCCTCGATCATGTCCAGCACCGTCCGATCGGGCAGCGTGCCGTCGATGGTGACGGTGTTCCAATGCTGCTTGTTCAGGTGATAGCCGGGTACCACCGCCGGGTATGCGGCGCGCAGCTGCACCGCGAGGTCCGGTTCGCACTTGAGGCTCACCGAGAGCGGCTCGGCCGTCAAGTTGCTGATCGCGAAGAGCTTGCCCGCGACCTTGAACACCGAGTTTGCCTCGTCGAACGGGAACTCCTCGCGCGCGCCGGGCATGGCGAGGCAGGCGGCTTTCAGTTTCTCGGGCGTGAGCATGCCCCGACGATACCGCCGGGGCACGACAACTAACGCAGCTTCGCCAGCTCGTCGAGCCGCTGCCGCGCGTCGGCCACGATGCCGTCGATCAGTTCGGCCACGCTGGGCAGGTCGTCGAGCATGCCCACCACCTGGCCCGACGCCAGCACGCCCGCATCGGTGTCGCCCTCGACCAGGCCGGCGCGCAGCAACATCGGGGTGTTCGCGGCCATCATCAGCTGCGCGATGCTGCGATCACCTGACCGCCGCATGGCCAGTCCTTCCCGGATCAACCCGCGCCACGTGACACCGGTGAGCCTGCGCAAGCGCACGGTGTTGCGCGCGGCGTAGGTCAGCCCTCGCATGCGTCCGGAGCGCTCGAGGGTGTCCACCAGTTCGGTGCGCAGCACGCGGTGCGGTATGCCGTCCACCTTGCGGGTCACCACGGTGTCGGCCAGGCCGCGCCCCAGATACGCCTGCTTGACGTCGTACGGGACGGTGCTTTCCTTGGTCAGCAGGAACCTCGTGCCCATGGCCACCCCGGCGGCGCCGTAGGCGAGGGCCGCCGCCAAGCCGCGACCGTCGTAGAAGCCGCCCGCCGCGATCACCGGAATGTCCACGGCGTCCAGGACCGACGGCAGCAGCAGCGTGGTGGCCACTCCGCCGGTGTGCCCGCCGCCCTCGCCGCCCTGCACGATCACCGCGTCCGCGCCCCAGTTCGCCACCGTTTCGGCGTGCCGGGCGGCGCCGACGGAGGGGACGACCACCACGCCCGCGTCTTTGAGCTTCGCGATCATCTCCTGGCGCGGCGCGAGTGCGAACGAGGCAACCCGTACGCCTTCGGCGATGAGCAGGTCCACCCGGCGGTCCGCGTCCTCGGCGTCGGCGCGCAGGTTCACGCCGAACGGCGCGCCGGTGCGCTGCTTGATCTCGCTTATCGCGGCGGCCAGCTCGTCATAGTTCATCGTCGCCGAGGCAAGGATGCCCAGCCCGCCCGCTCGTGCCGTCGCGGTGACCAGCCGGGGGCCCGCCACCCACCCCATGCCGGTCTGCACCACCGGATGCCTCACGCCGGTCAGCTCGGTCAGCGCGGTGCGCAGGCTCGCCCCGGCGCTCATGCCGCCACCTCGCGCTCTCGGCTGCCCGCCGGGTCCAGGACCTCGCGGATCAGTCGTAGCTCGTCGTGATCCGGCAGCCGGGTGCTGGTGACGGCGGAGGTATCCAGTTCGAACCCCGTGCGCTCGACGACGTCGGCCACGCTCACTCCGGGATGCACCGACACCAGCCGCATGGTGTGCTCCGGCCCGCTGAAGTCCAGCACCGCGAGGTCGGTGACTACCCGATGCAGGTCGTGGAAGCGCGTCGCGGCCTGCCCCGCCTTGGCCGCGTTGTCGTGGCCGACGCCGGAAACCACGTCGACCGCGGGCGTGAACACCCGCGTGCCGTGCCGGGGCACCCAGTAGCTGGTGCGGTTGTTCACGGTGTTGCCCGGTGCGCCGCGAACCCCGAGCAGTTGCCGTTTCGGGTGAGCGTGTTCGCCGATCGCGGAGATGTTCTGGTTACCGAAGCGGTCCAGCTGGCTCGCACCCATCACCACGTGCCGTTTTCCGTGCGGTACCACGACATCCAGCACCTTCTTGAACGGCTGCCACCCCTCGACCCTGCCCTCGGTGTCCAGCAGATACGCCTCCCCGTCGGAGAGCAGCAGATCCGGCTCGAACGTCAGCCGGGCGAGCCGGGCGCCGATGGCGGGGATCAGAGCCATCGGGCTGGCGACGATCTCGCCGTCGCCGCGGAACAGTTCGGCGCAGGCCACCACGGCGACCTCGGCGCGGCTGGCCGCGGTCATGCCGCATGCTCCCGCTCGAACCGCGCCACCTCGGACTGATAGTTCGCCTCGTCGCCCGTGAGAAACCGGTCCACAAAGGATGGCCAAGCGTCGGGATTCTTGGCGCAGCCGGCGTAATGCCGCTGGAAGTCTTCATCGCGCGGGTAGTCCGGAACCGCCGAGGTGAAGTGCGCACCGTGGGGTGTCTCCACGACGCCGGTCACCTCGCCCCGGTTGAGCAGCAACGACTGCACCGGTGCCGACCCGGTCAGCTCGGCGGTGTCCACGATTCGCTCCACGGAGACATAGCAACGGTCCGCGGCGAGGGCGAAGTCGTCGTCGAAGTACGGGTCCGGGCCGAGGTACTGGGCGTTGCCGCGTGCGTCCGCCCGGTTCAGGTGCACCAGCGCCGCGTCCAGCCGCAATGCGGGTACCGCGAGCAGTTCCTCGCCGTCGGCGTAAGGAGAGCGCACGGTACGAAGCTCTGGGTTGCGCAGCACCACGTCGGATCCGAGCCCGGCGCGGATCGGCAGGAACGGCAGCCGTTTCACCGCCGCGGCCAGCCCGGCGGCGAACATGCCCTCGTCGTACTCGGTGACCTCGAGCTCGCCCCGTTGCCGCGCGCGGGCGAAGTTCGGGTCGATCGGGATGGAATCCAGCGTCACGAACCCGAACACCAGCCGGCGGATCTTGCCCGCGGCCGCGAGCAAACCGACGTCCGGCCCGCCGTAGGACACCACGGTCAGGTCCTTGAGTGGCGAGCGCAGGATCGCCCGGACCAGCGCCATCGGCTTGCGCCGGGAACCCCAGCCGCCGATGCCGATGGTCATCCCGTCGGCGAGTTCGTCGGCGACGTCGTCGGCGGTCATTCGCTTATCGGCCACCGGAACCTCCCGCCAGGAACGCCTGCCGGGCGTGGTCGGACACGCCTGCCAGGTTCAGTTCGAAGGTGAAGCCCTGCTCGAACCGGTAGCTGCGATGCACTGGCTGCGGGTCGATGCCGTTGATGGCTTCCTTGGCCTTGCGGATCACGCGGGTGTCCTTCGCGGCAATCTCTCGGGCGACCGCGAGCGCGGCCTCGTCGAGATCCTCGCGGGGCACTACTCGGTACACCGAGCCGTGGTGGTGCAGTTGCTGCGCGGTGACCGTGCCTGCCGTGTAGTACAGGGCGCGCATCAGGTGCTGCGGGACGAGCCTTGCGAGATGGGTAGCGGCGCCCAGCGCCCCTCTGTCCACTTCGGGTAGTCCGAAAGTCGCATCGTCGGCGGCCACCACCACATCGGCGTTGCCGACGAGGCCGATGCCGCCGCCGAGGCAGTAACCGTTCACCGCGGCGATCACCGGGACCGCGCAGTCATAGACCGCGGCGAAGGCGGCCGCGCAGCCCTGGTTCGCGCCGATCAGCGCGGAGTAGCCGTCTGTGTTCTTGCCGGCCTCGATCTCCTTGATGTCGACGCCCGCGTTGAAGCCGCGGCCGTTGGCCCGCAGCACGACGGCGTGGCAGTCCGGATCGGCGCCCGCTGCCGTGATCGCCTCGGCGAGGGCGAACCAGTCACGCACCCGCAGCGCGTTCACCGGTGGGGCATGCACGCTGACCGTGCGGATATGCGGCTCCACCGTGGTGGTGCTCACCGGTGTCGACATCGCGGCCTCCAAGTCTTCCAAACCTAACACTTGCTTGGTACGTTAGCAGGGCTACGCCGGTCGGGGGTAGTGCGCACGGAGGAGGAGGTCAGGCGTGGTGCTCTCACTAGGGCGTGTCTTATGGATCTCGGTCGATGGGATTCGTGATCCAGATGGTCGCTGACAAGGCGGAGGAAGGTTCTCGTATTGGACATACTTGGACCTTTCGACAACGCAGTCAGCGGCCATCTGGGCGCGAATACCGCGACCACGGATCCGTAAGACACGCCCTAGCCCTCGATGGCGCGGTCGTGCTGGTGACCGGCGGCGTGCGCGGCGTGGGCGCGGGCATCACGCGCGCGTTCCTGCGGGCAGGCGCCGTCGTGGTCACCTGCGCCAGGCATGAACCGGAGCGGCTGGTCGAGGTCGACGGGATGACGGCGAGCTTCCTGCCGTGCGACGTGCGGGAGCCCGAGCAGGTGTCGCGGCTCATCGGCGACATCGTCTGCGAGCACGGCGGCATCGACGTACTGGTCAACAACGTGGGCGGCGCGCCCTTCGCGGCGGCGGCGACGGCATCTCCCCGGTTTCACGACAAGATCGTCGGCCTCAATCTGCTCGCGCCGTTGCTGGTGGCGCAGCACGCCAACGATGTGATGCAGCGGCTGTCTGCAGGGGGCGCCATCGTGAACGTGAGCAGTGTCAGCGGGACTCGGCCGTCGCCAGGCACGGCCGCTTACGGCGCGGCCAAGGCCGGGCTGGACAACCTCACGGCGAGCCTCGCGGTGGAATGGGCACCGAAGGTCAGGGTGAACGCGCTCGACGTCGGCATGGTGCGGACCGAACAGGCGGAGATGCACTACGGCGATGCCGCCGGGTTGGCGGCGGTCGGCGCGACCGTCCCGTTAGGACGTCTTGCCGAGCCGGAGGAGGTCGGCGCGTGCGCGGTGTTTCTTGCTTCGCCGCTGGCCTCCTATGTCAGCGGCGCGACGCTGGCGGTTCACGGCGGCGGCGAGCGACCGGCGTTCCTCGCGGCGGCTAACCAGTCCAGGGAGAAGGAGCAGTGATGGCGGGAATCGTTGAAGGCCGGGTGGTCGTGGTGACCGGTGCCGGTCGGGGCATCGGACGCGCGCATGCGCTGACTTTCGCGAGCGAAGGCGCCAAGGTCGTGGTCAACGACATCGGCGTCTCGCTCGATGGCGAAGGCAACTCGGCCGGGCCCGCGCAACAGGTCGTCGCGGAGATCGAGGCGCTCGGCGGCGAGGCCGTCGCCAACACCGACGATGTCGCCGACTGGGCCGGAGCGGAGGCGCTGATCACCACCGCGCTGGACGCCTTCGGGCGGCTCGACGTGCTGGTCAATAACGCAGGCTTCCTCCGCGACCGGATGCTGGTCAACCTGTCCGAGCAGGAGTGGGATGCGGTGATCCGGGTCCACCTCAAGGGGCATTTCGCGCCGATGCGGCATGCGGCGGCGTACTGGCGCGCGGAGAGTAAGGCGGGCAGGCAGCCGGACGCCCGGGTGATCAACACCAGTTCCGGCGCCGGCCTGCTCGGCAGTGTCGGCCAAGGCAACTACACGGCGGCGAAGGGCGGCATCACGTCGCTCACCGTGGTGGCGGCGGCGGAGTTCGCGCGGTACGGCGTGACGGTCAACGCGATCGCCCCCGCGGCGCGGACGCGGATGACCGAGCAGGCCTTCGCCGAGGACATGGCGGCGCCCGACGGCGGGTTCGACGCCATGGCGCCGGAGAACGTCTCGCCGCTGGTGGTGTGGCTGGGCAGTGCGGAGTCGGCGGGCGTCACCGGGCGGGTGTTCGAAGCCGACGGTGGCCGGATCTCGATCGCCGAGGGATGGCGGCACGGGCCAGAGCGGGACAAGGGTGCTCGTTGGCACCCGGGCGAACTGGGCGACGTGGTCAAGCAACTGGTGGCAGAAGCCGCCGAACCGGAGCCGGTCTACGGCGCCTAACCGCGCGCTGAAAGACGCTTTCAGTCCGTTCAACGGACTGAAAGCGTCTTTCACTCCACCCAGTGGACTGAAGGCGTCTTTCAGCGCATGCGCTCGAGGATGGTCGCCGACGCCATCGCGCCGCCGCAGCACATGCTCACCAGTGCGGTGGTGGCATCGCGCCGTTCGAGTTCGTGCAGTGCCGTGGTGAGCAGCCGCGCGCCAGTACTGCCCACCGGGTGGCCCAGCGCGATCGCGCCACCGTTGACGTTGAGCTTCGCCGGGTCAGGCTGATGCACCCGCTGCCACGACATGACCACCGACGCGAACGCCTCGTTGACCTCGAACAGGTCGCAGTCGGCGATGGTCATCCCCGCTCGGCTCAGCACCCGCTCGGTCGCCGTGATCGGCCCGTCGAGGTGGTAGTACGGCTCGGCACCGACCAGCGCCTGCGACACGATGCGGGCGCGCGGGGTGAGCCCGAGTTCGCGTGCCCGTTCGGCCGTCATCAGCAACAGGGCGGCGGCGCCGTCGGAGACCTGCGAGGACGTGCCCGCGGTGTGGATGCCGCCGTCGAGCACCGGCTTGAGCTTGGCCAGGCCGTCGAGCGTGCTTTCGCGCGGGCCCTGATCACGCTGCACCAGGCGCGTTTCGCCGGTCGGCTCGCCGTCGCTGATCACCGGCGCCGTGACCGGCACGATTTCGCGATCGAAGCGGCCATCGGACCACGCCGCGAGCGCCTTCTGCTGGGAGGCGAGGCCGAACGCGTCGACGTCGTCGCGGGTGAGCCCGCGCCGTGCGGCGATCCGTTCGGCCGCCTCGAACTGGTTCGGCATGTCGATCGACCACGAATCCGGTCGCGGCGCACCGACCCCGGAGCCTCGGTTCGCACCGAGCGGGACCCGGCTCATCGCTTCCACGCCGCAGGCGATGCCCACCTCGATGGCGCCGGTCGCGATCAGGCCCGCGATGAGGTGCGTGGCCTGCTGCGCGGACCCGCATTGCGCATCGATGGTCGTCGCGCCGGTCGTTTCCGGCAGGCCGGCGTGCAGCCAGGCCGTCCGGGTGACGTTGCCGGCCTGTTCGCCCGCCTGCGTCACGTTGCCGCCGATGAGTTGCTCGACCTCGGCGGCTTCGACACCGGCTCGTTTCAGCAGGGCGCGGTAGGTCGCGCCGAGCGTCTCGGCTGGGTGCAGGCCGGCGAGCCAGCCGCGCCGCTTACCGATCGGGGTGCGGACGGCCTCGATGATCACTGGGTTGCCCACGGGCGCCTCCTCTTGGTCACGAACCAAAACTAGAACAGGTTCTTATCAATGGCAACAGCCGATGGCGGGCCAAGCGGGTCCTGCGACCGAACCGGTAGGCCTGCGAGCGTTGATCTTGGTCTAGTTAACGCCGTTAACAGCAACCCTTCACATCGCTTGGCTGCTGTGCTTCAATCGTAGTAGAACGTGTTCCACACACCGTAGGGCGCAGGAGGTAATCGTGGCCGCTCCGCTCATCCCAGCAGGTTTCGACTTCACCGACCCGGATGTCTGGGCGCAGCGCCTGCCGATCGAGGAGTTCGCCGAGCTGCGCCGCACCGCGCCGGTGTGGTGGAACCCGCAGCCGCCGGGGCTGAGCGGGTTCGACGACGGCGGGTACTGGGTGGTTACCAAGCACGCCGAGGTCAAGGAGATCTCCAAGGACCCGGAGCTGTTCTCATCGAGCGAGAACACCGCGATCATCCGCTTCAACGGCGACATCACCCGCGACGAGATCGAGATGCAACGGATGATCCTGCTCAACATGGATCCGCCGACGCACACCAAGGCCCGCCGCATCGTGGCGAAGGGGTTCACGCCGCGCGCCGTCGAGAACCTGCGCGCCACGCTGACCGATCGCGCCGAGCGGATCGTGCACGAGGCGAAGCGGCAGGGCAGCGGGGACTTCGTCGAGCAGGTCGCGTGCGAGCTGCCGCTGCAGGCGATCGCCGAACTGATCGGCGTCCCGCAGGAGGACCGAGGCAAAATCTTCGAGTGGTCGAACGAGATGATCGGCTACGACGACCCCGAGTACGACATCGACCCGGTTGCCGCGTCGACGGAGATCATGGGCTACGCGTGGCAGATGGCGGAAGAACGCCGCCAGTGCCCGGTCGACGACATCGTCACCAAGCTGGTCAACGCCGACATCGACGGCGAGGCGCTCGGCTCGGACGAGTTCGCGTTCTTCGTCATCCTGCTGGCCGTCGCGGGCAACGAGACCACGCGCAACGCCATCACCCACGGCATGAAGGCGCTGCTCGACCACCCCGAGCAGTGGGAGCTGTACAAGGCGGAACGGCCCCGCACCGCGCCGGACGAGATCGTGCGCTGGGCGACTCCGGTCACCGCGTTCCAGCGCACCGCCACCGCCGACACCGAGCTAGGCGGCCAGCACATCAAACGGGGACAGCGGGTCGGCATGTTCTACAGTTCGGCCAACTTCGACGAGGACGTCTTCGACAAGCCGCGGGAGTTCAACGTGCTGCGCGACCCGAACCCGCATGTCGGTTTCGGCGGCACCGGCACCCACTACTGCATAGGCGCCAACCTCGCCCGGCTCGAGATCGACCTGATCTTCAACGCGATCGCCGACGCGATGCCCGGCATCCGGGAGGTCGGTGAACCGGCGCGGCTGCGTTCGGGCTGGCTCAACGGCATCAAGCACTACCCGGTTGCGTACGAGTAAGCGGCCACTCCGCGCTTGAGCTGCCCTGGTCCCTTATGCCGGCCAGGGCAGCCGTGTGTCTAGGCCGGTTTCGTCGCGCCGACCAGCCACATCGCGAAGTACTGCGAGCCGCCGCCGTAGGCGTGGCCGAGCGCGGTGCGTGCGCCGTCGACCTGGTAGTCACCCGCACGGCCCATGACCTGCTTGGCCGCCTCGGAGAGTCGCAGCATGCCGGACGCGCCGATCGGGTTGGACGAGAGCACGCCGCCGGAGGGGTTGACCGGGAGCCTGCCGCCGAGCGCGGTCTCGCCCGCTTCGGTGAGCCGCCACCCCGAACCCTCTTCGGCGAAGCCCAGGTTCTCCAACCACATCGGCTCGAACCACGAGAACGGCACGTAGATCTCCGCGGCATCCACTTCGGACAGTGGGTCGGTGATCCCGGCGTCGCGCCACAGTGCGGCCGCGGCGTCACGGCCCGCCCGGGGGTTGACCTGGTCGCGTCCGGCGAACGTCGTCGGCTCGGTGCGCATCGCGGTGGCGTGGATCCATGCCGCGCCGTCGACCGCGTCCCCCGCGGTTTCATCGCCGATCACCATCGCGCACGCGCCGTCGGAGGACGGGCAGGTCTCGTCGTAGCGGATCGGGTCCCACAGCATCTGCGAAGCCTGCACCGATTCGAGCGTGATGTCGGCCTGCTGCAGGTGTGCATGGGGGTTGCGGGCACCGTTGCGCCGGTCCTTTACCGCGACCATGGCGCCGACGTGCTCTGGCGCTCCCGACCGGCGGATGTAGGACCGCACGTGCGGTGCGAAATAGCCGCCCGCCCCCGCGCCGACCGGCATCGCGAACGGGATGGGGATGGACAGCGCCCACATCGCGTTGGACTCGGACTGCTTCTCGAAGGCGACGGTGAGCACCCTGCGGTGCACGCCCGCTTGAACCAGGCTGGCTGCGACGATCGACGTCGACCCGCCCACCGAGCCCGCGGTGTGCACGCGCAGCAACGGCTTACCGGTCGCGCCGAGGGCGTCGGCCAGGTACAGCTCGGGCATCATCACGCCCTCGAACAGGTCGGGGGCCTTGCCGACGACCACCGCGTCGATATCCGCCCAGTCCACCTGGGCGTCGAGCATCGCGCGGTCGACCGCTTCCCGGATCATGCCCGCCATAGAGACGTCGGAGCGTTTCGTCGTGTGGTGGGTCTGGCCGGTGCCCAGCACCGCCGCCAGTTGCTTGCTCATCGCGAGGCCTCCAGGGTCGCCACCAGGTTCTGTTGCAACGCCGGACCGCTGGTGGCGTGGGCCAGCGCCCGATCGGCGTCGCCGTCCATGACGCGCTGTGCCGCTTCGCCGATCCGGGCCAGCCCCGCCGCGAACATCGGGTTGCCCACCAGCACGCCGCCCGACGGGTTGACCCGCACCCCGTCGCCCAGCCCGAGGGCCTCGCGCAGGATCAGCTCCTGGTGGGTGAAGGGTGCGTGCAGTTCGGCGACGTCGATGTCGCGAGCTCCGGCCGCCTTGCCCGCCGACTCGGTCGACGGTGACCGGGTCAGATCCCGGGCGCCCAGCACGGGGGAGTCGACGCGGTGCTCGATCCCGGTGATCACCGCGGGCCGT
>WHSS01000219.1 GCA_009379975.1 Actinophytocola sp. | reverse complement strand
TTCGGGGCAAGGTTGCCCGGGTTGGTGGCGCCGTGGTCTTTGATCCATTCGTCGAGATGATCGATGTCGCAGAATTGGGCTGGTCGGTGGCACCAGTTGCATTCTCGGTCTCGGGCGGTGATCAAGTCTCGTAGGGCTGGGGTGGGGCGGTAGCGTCGGCGGCCGAGGCCTTCGATTTTGCCGGTGCCGGGGTCGACGAGGAGTTTGCGCAGTATCGAGTGTTTGCGGGTCATGATGTCGCGGGCGATCGGACCCGGTATGGGCCCGTAGCCGGTCAACTCGGCGCCGTCGTCGCTCATGGCCAGGGCGGTGTCGATGGGCATGTGCAGATACACCATGGCGCCAGCAGACCCCGCGCCACCGGCCTCGCCGCCATCGAGTTCGGCGCCGGTGAGCAGGTCACCGAAGACGTCCGCCCTGAGTTGATCCAGGGTGCGTTCGTCGCCGTTGTTGCGCAGCCGGCGGGCGATGCGATCGACTCGGGCGTAGGCGGAGGCGGCGACTTCGGCGGGTAGGTCGCCGATGATGCGGGACATGGTGTCTTCGCCGGGCACCAGCTGGATTTTGCGTTCGCAGCGGGCGATACGGGCTTTCGTGGTGGCGGCGTCGGGGTTGACCTTCAACACGAGGCGGCGGCAGGCGTCCCGCACGTTCTTGGGGTCGTTGCCATCGACGCGACCGGCGGCGAGTTTGCCAGCCAACTGGCGGTCGACCTCGCGGGCATCGGCATCGGTGAGGGCTTGGGTGGCGTCGGCGAGCCGACTGGCGAGGTAGCCCTCGAACTCGCCGTCCCGCATCGCGGCCAGCATCAGCGGCATCCGGTTGACCAACGCTTCGGCGGTTGCGACCCGGTGTGCCGCGGCGCCGGTGCCGATGCGTGACTCCAGCGCGACCTCGTCCGGCACATACCGGGCCCGTTCATCCCCTTCGGCGGCGCGTAGCTGGGCCAGCCGGGCGATCGCCTGATACTCGATCGCATCGGTGGCGGCATGGCGTCGCCGTGCGGCGCGCACGATGTCGAGCAGATCATTCGCATCGTCGAGTTCGGCGACCTGCCAGCCGGGCAGCGAGAGGACTTCGGTGTCACGGAACGGGCCGTCTTTCACCGGCACAGGGCCGACCACGTCGCGGGGAAGGAACAGTATCCCCGCGGCGGAACCGGCCTGCACGAACGTCGTCACCACACCATGGTATCGAACACCAGTTCGATATCTGATATTTCCTGCAGCGTGTCGGCCCCCAGCTTCGCTCGTGAGTGATCAGGCGTGCGTAAGCACGGACTTTCACGCACGACTGCCATGTCGGCTCGACCTGCCAGCCGCCTTCGAATCGAAGCGCGAACTGATCAGCTGCCTCGAAAGCGTCGGCTACGGCGAGCGTGGCCGCGGCTCGCACCGCGCTCGCCTCGATGTCGATCAGGTTCACCTGGACGTGCAGTACGTCGATGCGGCAGCTACGGGCGGCCTCGCCTACGAGTTCGATCCCTCGCCCATCTCCGCGCGGCCTGCCGTTCTGATCGACCCCGGAGGGCCAGGGTTCGCCGCCGTTGTTGACGAGCGCCATCGCCTCACGGATCTGCGATGTGGTCCACCGGTCAGGATTGCCTGCGATGTTCACCATGCCGTAGCACCCGCATGGCTGACACCGGATTGGCCGAATTAGCTCCGGCGGCTTAGGTAGGTATGCCCGACTTTCGGCGGGCTGGTGTGCAACCGCGACGCCGGTAGGTTCCGTCTCCATTGGTATGAGGTGCAATCGCGTGATCGCCGGCTCAGCGGCGCTGCTCGTGGTCCTGGCAGGCTGTGCTGCCGAGGACATTCGGCCGACGGCTGGTGCCGGTCCCAGTGCCGGGCCCGTTAGTAGCGCACCGGTGAAGCCCAGCCCTACCGAGGAGCCCGGCGGTTCGGCGGCTCAGCCTGACGCCGGTCACGAGATCCCGCAGCGGCAGCTGGATGCCAGTGCGTTGCCCGCGGACTACCCCCGCAAAGCCAAGCGGAACAAGGCAGGCGATGGCCTGCTCATCACGGCGCAGGAAGGCGGTTGCGGCAAGGCGTCCGCCGAGCTGGTCAGGCAGACCGGCAGCGAGGTGGTCGTCCTGCTGGTCCACACCGTGCCCCAGGACGGCACCACCATGTGCACGATGGATATCCGCTATCCGGAGCTGCCGGTGAAACTGGCTCAATCGCTGGGGGAGCGGACGCTGGTGCTCAAGGCGGAAGAACGTCAGGAGTAGGCGGCGGAGGCCCGAATGCGCCCAGACACACGCCGAAACGCCCGGCCAGCGCGGTGACCTTGGTCACTCTGCGCAACCATCGGCGGGGCGATGATCTCGCTCAATCCACTGTGTACCGCCGGTGATCACGTCAAGCTGCATGCTTGCTATAGCAAGCGCTTTGCGGGATTCCGGCGGGGTGTTGCCGCGCGAAGTTTCCTGCTGTGTAAGGGAAATTCTGCTTCTGGAGTCGTGCAGCCCGTGCTGATGGTCGATCGACGGCCGCTGCGTGCTTGCAACAGTTGATCACTGGCATGACTGGCGGTAGTCATTATCCGCGCAGGTCACTCGTTAGCGGGACGCTGTGAGCGCGGTCATGCCGCATGTTTGCCCTCCGATGTTGCGCGCGGTTACCTTCGATCGAACGTCACGGTTCGGTCACGACAGGGACACGGTCTAGTACAGCCGGGTCCGCCGGGATCCCCCGCCCGGAGTCGGGCCGAGCCTCCCCCGAGACGGAAGGCTCCACCATGCCCGGGAAATCCCCCGACGGTGATAAACCCTCCCCGGCGGCCGAGGACACCAACGGTGACTCCTTGGCCGCCGGGGGAGACAAGTCGCGGCGATGGGTAGCGCCGCATCGCCAGATCATGGCGGCGATCCTGACCGCGAGCGCACTGGTGCCGCTGGTCCAACCCGCCGAAGGCAACGCATCAGCCCGAAATGACGAGGCTGACGCGATCGCGCTGAAGGCATACAGCACTCGGCAGGCACTCGCCGCGCCTGCACTGGTGCCGCCGGCGACCGCGGTCGACCCGGTGATCGAGGTGCGCGAGCTGGAACGCGCCGATGCGGTGCGGGAGAAGCGCGAGGACGCGGAAGCGGCCGCTCGGGCGAAGGCCAAGGCCGAAGCAAAGGCCAAGGCGAAGGCCGAGCGCGAGACCGCCGAGCGGGAAGCGGCCCGGCCCAAGTTCGTCAAGCCAGCCAACGGCAGGCTCACCTCGGGCTTCGGCACACGGTGGGGCACCTCGCACAACGGGGTGGACATCGCCAACTCCATCGGCACCCCGATCGTCTCGGTCGCGGAGGGCACCGTGATCAAGGCGGAGCCCGCCAGCGGCTTCGGCCTGTGGGTGCAGGTCCGCCACGATGACGGCACCGTGACCGTCTACGGCCACATGAACGAGATCACCACCTCGGTGGGCAAACGGGTGGAGGCGGGCGAGCAGATCGCCACCATCGGCAACCGCGGCCAGTCGACCGGTCCGCACCTGCACTTCGAGGTGTGGGAGGGCGGCGGCGCCAAGATCGACCCGACGCACTGGCTGGCCGCACGAGGTGTTTCGCTCTAGCCGTGTCCGCGCTCCAGTCGCGCGGGCTACGGCTGCTCGGCCGGCGCTCCCGCGTGGAACGCGTCCGTGCCCCAGCTCGCCAGCAGTTGCAGGGCTTCCGCCGAGGGCGAGCCGGGCTCCGCGTGGTAGGTGATCAGAGAGTGCTCGGAGTCGTCGGGCAGCTTGAAGGTCTCGTAGGAGAGTGTGAGCTCCCCGACGAACGGATGGCGCAACTGCTTCACGCCGTGGCGTTTTTCCTTCAC
This sequence comes from Actinophytocola sp., assembly GCA_009379975.1. Lineage (GTDB taxonomy): Bacteria > Actinomycetota > Actinomycetes > Mycobacteriales > Pseudonocardiaceae > WHSS01. Next base: position 3,628 of record WHSS01000219.1, on the reverse strand, counting down.
GTCGTGCGCGGCCCATAGTCGCCGGAACGCCTCGCTCTTCACCGAAAGCTCCCCGATCAGCGCCGACAGCTTGGGGTCGTCCGGGTGGCAGCCGGCATCCATGCGCAGGTAGCTGACGATGTCGGCGGCCTTGGCCTCCCAGTCGACGAACAGGTCGCGGTAGGCGGGGAAGAGGAACACCAGCCGCGCCCAGTTACGCTCGGGCGGTGGCAGCTCGCCCCAGTCGCCGAACACGGCCGCGGCCATCCGGTTCCACGCGAGGATCTCCGTGCGCCGCCCCGCCACGTACGCCGGCACGCCCTCCAGCACATCGAGCAGTTGCCGCAACGCCGGCCGGACCTGCTGCTGCCGTGCCGATGGCTTCTTCTTGTGCTGCTTGGGCTTGGCGAGGTGCATCAGGTGCGCGTGTTCGGCGCCGGTGAGTCGCAGGGCGTGCGCGATCGCGTCCAGTACCTCCGCGGACACGTTGCGCCCGTTGCCCTGCTCGAGGCGTGTGTAGTACGCGACGGAAACCCCGGCCAACTGGGCCAGCTCCTCGCGGCGCAGCCCGGGCACTCGCCGGTGCCTGCCGTAGCGCGGCAGTCCGACATCCTCCGGTTTGAGCCGGGCCCGTCGGCTGCGCAGGAACTCGCTGAGTTCGGCACGCCGGTCGATCGGCGCGTCCACACCAGGCTGCTGCTGCTGTTGCATGCTGTCCAGTATCGGCGGTCCTACGCACACGTGCCTGACCCCGCCAGTAGTAGGACCATTGGACGTAGGCACGACGGTGGGCTGGGTGTTCCGTCGCCGCTGCGGCAAGCTGGTCACGTGGCCGGTCAAGTAGCTGTCCGGCACACCGGCGTCCATTTGAGGAGAACTCGTTGAGCACCACCACCGCCGCCTACGCGGCACCCGCCGCCAAAGCTCCGTTGGAGCGCACCACCATCGAGCGCCGCGCGGTCGGCGAGCACGACGTCCTGATCGACATCAAGTACTCGGGAATATGCCACTCGGACATCCACCAGGCCCGCGAGGGCTGGGGTGAGGCGATCTTCCCGATGGTGCCGGGCCACGAGATCGCGGGTGTCGTCGCCGAGGTCGGCCCTGGTGTTACCAAGTACGCCGTCGGCGACCGCGTGGGTGTCGGCTGCATGGTCGACTCCTGCCGTGAGTGCGACAACTGCCGCGCGGGCCTGGAGCAGTTCTGCGCGAAGGGCATGATCCCGACGTACAACGGCCTCGACAAGAACGGCGAGCCCACCTACGGCGGCTACGCCACCGGCATCGTCGTCGACGAGAACTACGTCGTTCGTGTCCCGGACGCGCTGCCCCTCGATGTGGCGGCTCCACTGTTGTGCGCGGGTATCACCACATACTCGCCGCTCCGGTATTGGAATGCCGGCCCCGGCAAGAAGGTCGCGGTCGTGGGCATGGGCGGGCTCGGACACGTGGCCGTCAAGATCGCTCACGCTCTCGGCGCCGAGGTCACCGTCTTGTCGCAGTCCCTGCGTAAGAAGGACGACGGGCTCAAGCTCGGCGCCGACGCCTACTACGCCACCAGTGACTCCCAGACTTTCAAGGAACTGGCAGGCACCTTCGACGTCATCCTCTCCACGGTTTCGGCCCCGCTGGACTTCGGCGCGTACCTCGCGCTGCTGAAAACCGGCGGTGCGCTGGTGAACGTGGGGGCACCCGAGGAGCCGATCTCGCTGAACCTGTTCTCAGTGATCGGCGGCAATAAGACCCTCGCTGGTTCGATGATCGGCGGCATCGCGGAGACCCAGGAGATGCTCGACTTCTGCGCCGAGCACGGCCTCGGAGCCGAGACCGAGCTGATCGGTGCAGAGGAGATCAACGAGGCCTATGAACGGGTACTCGCCAGCGACGTCCGCTACCGGTTCGTGATCGACACGGCCACCATCTGACCGGCATCAGCCTGCTGAGCGGTTGAGGCGAACGATCGTGCGAGGCGTCAACCTGCCCTTCGCGGGCTCGCGGTCGATGGTGCCGCCGGTCGCGGCCGACGCGAGGACCCGGAGGGCGTCGGCCGGCTGGTAGATCGTCTCGGTGAGGGTGTGCTGTTGCAGGTCCGCGACGCTGCACCTGCCCCGTCGCGCCAGCTCGTCCAGTAACACTCGGCGGAGCGGGTGCAGCTGCGGCCTGAGCGCGATGTCGACCAGGATGTGCTCCGGGTCGCGCGGGTCCCGGTATCGGATCCCGGCGTATTCGTCGGCCGCCCACATCGCGTCCTTGAACGTCACCAGGTGCTTCTTGACCTTGGTGGCGAACAGGAGCAGCTGCGCCCGGCCCTCTCGGTCGGTGAGCTCCACGTGGACCGCGTAGCCCAGGCCGGCGTCGCGCAGGCGCCTTCGGAGGTCCAAGACCCGCTCCGGCGCCACCGGCGGCACCACGAGCAGCACCTCCGCCGCTTTGTTTCGCGCCATGGACGCGACCAGCCGCCACGCGGTCGCCTCGTCGAGTGGGGCCTCGCCCACGAGGTCGAGATGCGCCAAGACCGGCCCGGCCACCGTGTGGTCGGTGACGTCGAGGGAACGCAGCGACAGGCCCGGTGGCTCGCCCAGTTCCCGCAGCACCGCCATGAGCGGTTCCTCCGGTGTCAGGTGCACCACGACGTCGAGCTGATGCCCCACCAGACGGTCCGCGAACTCCCCGAAAACCCGCAACGCGGCCACCGCGTGACCGCCGTCGCCGCAGTCGACATACGTGGCGCGACGGTGCGAGCGCAGCACGGTAGGTGTCCACACGTCGAGATACCGCACCAGCAGTTCCGTCTTGACCGCGGTGTGCGGGTCATGGCGCTCGACGCCGTCGGACATACCTCCGTTCTACCGTCCGTGCTCCCGGTGCACCAGGCTATTCGGGGTCGTACGCGAGGTTGGGACGTAGCCAGCGCTCGACTTCGGACAGCTCGAGTCCCCGCCGCAGGGCGTAGTCGGACGCTTGGTCCTTGCCGATACGTCCCACGGTGAAGTATCGCGATGAAGGGTGGGCGAAGATCAAGCCGCTCACGCTGGCGGCCGGGGTCATCGCGAACGATTCGGTCAGCTCCATGCCGAGCCGCCCGGCATCGAGCAGCTGGAAAAGGGCCCGTTTCTCGCTGTGGTCCGGGCTCGCCGGGTAACCGAGCGCGGGGCGGATACCGCGGAAGCGCTCGGCGTGCAGGTCCTCGAGCGCGGGGTCGGCATCCGGCTCGAACCAGGCACGCCGGGCCGTCAGGTGGATGTGCTCGGCGAACGCTTCGGCGAGCCGGTCGGCCAGTGCTTTCACCATGATCGCCCGGTAGTCGTCGTGCTGTGCTTCGAAGGTCGCGGCGAGGTCGTCGGCGCCGTGGATGGCAACGGCGAACCCGCCGAGGTGATCCCCCGCCGGGGCCACGTAGTCCGCGAGGCACCGGTTGGCCCGGCCTTCTGGCTTGGCGGTTTGCTGACGCAGCATCGGAAAACTCAGCGCAGGGTCGTCGAGCACGATGTCGTCGCCATCGGAGTGTGCGGGCCAGAAACCGTAAGCGCCGCGGGCTTTCAGCAGGCCGTCCGCGATGATCTGATCGAGCAGGATGTTCCCCTCGTCGAAGAGCTCACGAGCCACCGGCTGGTCGAGAATCGCCGGGTACTTGCCCTTCAGCTCCCAG
>WHSS01000201.1 GCA_009379975.1 Actinophytocola sp. | reverse complement strand
TGCGCTACAATAGTAGACGTCTCCACTCGGGACTCGACTATAAGGCCCCCAACGAGGTCTACAACGAGTACCTGAACCGGCAGCAAGCGGCATGAATTATCCCACTAAAGAGCTGTCCGGGAAGATCGGGGCTCCTCAGACATACTACTAGTGGTCTCGCGTAGCTGCTGGTGAACGGCGGCGGTAGTCCGGTCGACGTCGCCGGTCGCGAGGAGGTCCAGTAATGCGCCACGCAGCACGGCCAGAACCTGAGTTCGCCGCGCCCGCCCGGCAGCGGTGTCGCGCTCCTCCGGCGACTGGGCGCCTGCCAGCAGGTCGAGCCAGTCTTCGACGGTTGCCCTGGCGAAGCCGCGCCATGGGCCTTCGGGTTCCACCAGGGAGCGGGCGTAGCCCTCGGCCCACAGCTTCAGCAGTGCCCGGTGGTCCTCGGCGCTCAACCACTGCCACACCTCGGTAGCGACCAGTTCCAGGCCGGGCGGGGTTTTGCCGGCCGCGGTTTCGCGGAGGCGAGCCAGCATCTCGATTTCGTCCACCCGGGCGCGGGCAAGCAAGGCCCGGATCAGCCCGTCTTTGCTGCCGAACAGGTACAGCAGCACCCGAGGACTGGAATCCACCGCTTTCGCCAGTGGCCGTAGCGACATGTCAGCCAAACCGTGATCGAGGGCGTAGCGGTAAGCGCGCTCCAAGAGCTCCGTTTGCCGGGCCGAAGGGCTTGAGTCATCGACGGTCACGGCACTATGGTAACCCTTACTGAAACAGTCGTGTAAGTAACGTGACGCCATGGAGGGGATCGGAATGCGCGACAGCGAGGTGCCACCGTTGGTCATCCGGCCCCTCGGTCAGCCCGGCGATCTGGGCTGGGTCGTCATGGCGCATGGTGAGGTCTATGCCGCCGAGTTCGGGTGGGACGACACGTTCGAGGCACTCGTCGCGCGGATCGTGGCCGATTACGCGACCGATCACGATCCTGTCCGGGACGCGGCGTGGATCGCCGAGCTCGGTGGGCGACGGGTGGGCTGCGTCTTCTGCGTCGACGCCCGCGACGATGCCGAGGCCGGGGCAACGACGGCGAAGCTGCGCATCCTGCTGGTCCATCCCGACGCGCGAGGTCATGGCCTTGGCGGCAAACTAGTCGACAACTGTGTGGACTTCGCGCGCCGGGCCGGCTACGCCCAGCTGAAGCTGTGGACCAACGACCCGCTGGTCGCCGCGCGGCACATCTACCTCGATAGGGGATTCGTCCTCACCGAGGAGCAGCCACATCACAGCTTCGGGGTAGATCTCATCGGGCAGACCTATCAGCTTGACCTCGTGTCGACCGAAGCTGTCTGGCGTTTTGGTTGCCAGGACGACCAAAACGCCTGACAGCTTCCGAGTCAGCGGTCTGAGCGCAGCGTCGACGGGTCGAACGACGCCCAGTCGTCGTCACCGGTGGCATCGGTGACCTGCGGCTCCGGTGCGCCGCCCGCGCGCAGCCGCTCCTCCCGCCGACGCTGGAACTCCTCGACCGTCAGGCCGGTGTCGTCATCGGCGGCCCTGGCCGGTGTGGGCAACCCGGAGAGCTGCTCGATGGCGTAGGTCAGCTCGTCGCCGAGGAGCAGCGCGACCTTGTTGTAGCTGGTCTGCACCGCCGAGCGCTGCGCCACCTTCGCCACCTCGACGATCACGTGGCCGAGCCGTTCGCCGAACTCGACGGCATGCGGCGCGAGCCGGAGGTCGAGCAGGGCGCCGCGCGCATTGACCGTCACCGAGACGGCGCTGCCGGCATCGCGAGCGCTGCCCGTCACCTTCGACATCACGTCCTGCACCTGCGACAACGCTGCCTCGCGCGCTTTGGCCTGCTCGATGAGCTGCCACGTGCCCCGCGCGAGGGGAACCTGTTCGATCATGGTCTTCCGCCTACCTCAGGCCTCGGTCATCGGACATGTCGTCCTCGTCAAGCTCGTCGTCGGGCAGTGGTTCGTAGCCCAGCGAGAACAGGTGATCCTCACCCGCCGGGCCCAGCACGGGTGCGAGAGCGCGATACACCTTGTCGCCTGATCGACGGGTCGCGGTCGCCGCCAGCTGCATGACCTGCTGTGCCACCGCGTCCGCACCGCCGCGCAGCGCGGCCTGGCTGATGCTCACCCTTCTCAGCCGTCCGCCGGGATTCACGGTGACGCTGACCGCACCGTCGGGTGCCGCCGCGGTCGCCGAGACGGAGCCCGCCCTCGCGAAACGCTCCTGTGCCTGTTCCCCAGTGCGGCCTGCCTGGTCGGCGACCCGCCCGACCTCTCGATCGAATTCCATCTCCGCCATCGCAATAGCCCTATCCCGTCGGCCGGTAGAAACCCATGAACGGCATCCCCGAGTTCGTCGTGCGCAACGGCCCTACCTGCACCGGGTCACCCGCTTCGACCAGCTGTCCGTTGCCGATATACATCGCGACGTGGCCGTCCCACACGATGAGGTCGCCGGGGACCAGGTCATCCGCGGACGGCACTTCGGCGCCGATCGCCTGCGCGGAGGAGTGCCGGGGGATCTCCAGCCCGGCTTCGCCGTAGGAGGTCATCGTCAGCCCGCTGCAGTCGAGGCCGACCCCGGGGCTGGTGCCGCCCCACACGTACGGCACGCCCAGGTTGTTCAACGCCGCCCGCACCGCTTTCGCCGCGGTCTCGTTCGGGGCCTCGACCGTGCTGCCGTCGGGCAGGTTGATCTCCACGCCGGTACCAGGCTGCGGCGGGATCGCCGCGGGCAAGCGCGGCTTGGTCGCCGTGCCACCCCCGCCACCACCGGCGTAACCGCCTCCGCTGCCACCGCCGGACCCAGAGCCTCCCGTGTTGAAGGACTTCGCGACCTCAGCGTCGTCCGATGTGCTGCTCGCGCTGGTGCCGCCGTTCATCCCGTCGGCGATCGCGGTGAGGGTGGTGATCGTCTTCTTCGCGTTGTCCGCGCTCTCGCCGGTCTTCTTGGCGACCCGTTCCATCAGGGCGGTGAGTAGCGCCCGCGCGTCGGCTTCGCCCTGCCCGTCCGGCTGCGCGCGCAAAGCGGCGACGGCCCGCATCGTCTCGTTGATATCCCGGATGATCTCGTCGCGGATCCGGTCGTTCTCGATCTCGCCGACGTTGAGCGTTTCAGCGGCCTCCGCGACGGCGTCTTCGATCTTGGCGCTCTCGGAGAGGATGTCCTCGACTTCCTTCTCCAGCTCCTTCGCGGTCATCGTCGCGCGATCGGTGGTCGCGCCCGACGAGGAACCGGCCAGGGTGCTGGTGTGACGGGCGGCGTCACCGCGCATCTCGTCGCCCCGCGACCGCAGGCTGCGCAGCCCATCCTGCGCACCCGCGATGGCCTCGGGGTTGTTGCGGATGTTGTCGCCGAAGCGGTTGACGGTGTCGGTGCCGTGCTTGACCACCGTCGCGGTCTCGTCGGTGCTCATCCCAGCGCCTTGCCGATGTCCCGCAGCGATCCGGTGTGGTCGTCTTCCATCACGTCGTAGTTCGCATAGGTGCGGCGGGCGGCGTCGGCCATCTCGCGCCACTTGCCGCCGAGCTTGCCCATGCGCGCTTCGAGCTCCTGCATCCGTCCGCTGTAGGCGCCGCTGAACCCGGACTCGCCGCCCATGACCGAGAATCCGTCGCCCGCGAGCTCGACGTGCGGCGCGACGGTGCTCTTGGCCGTCTTGTCGAACTCGTCGCCGAACGGGTCGATGTTCTTGACGAAGCTTTCGTAGGCGCCCTCGTCGACGTGGAAGCCCCGGTGCGTCTCTGCCATCCACCCTCCTCGTAGCCGATGGGTGCGAGACTAAACGACGGCTATGCCGATTGGGTGCGGAATGCGCAGCTTGTCAACCCTTCGCGTCAGGGATCAGCGAGTCCAGCCAGTCCTGCTTCGCGGTGTCGATCACACCGTCGGGCCCGGCGACGGTCGGGGTGGCGAAGGCCGGACCCTGGCCGAGGTCGCGGTGCAGCGTGGTGTCGGCGCGGACCTTGGCCCATTCGGCGGTCAGTTGCTGGTCGTACCTGCCGCTGTCGACGCACGTGGCGAACCCGTCGCCGGTTATCCCGAGATCGCGGCCGAGGGTGGTCAGCTGTCCCTCGTCCCAGCCGCGTTTGCCTTCATCCGGCTGGGCGGCGAACAAGCTGTCGTGGAAAGCGATGAACTCGCCGCCGTCGGCGGCGCACAGCCCGGCATTGGCCGCGTCGAGCGAATAGCCGGGCGGATCCGATGCCTCGACCAGCATGGGCACCATGTGCCGTCGAACCCGCAGCTCACCCGCCTCGACGCGGTCGGCGATCTTGGTGCCCCATTGCTCCTCGAACGCGCGGCACGCGGGGCAGAGAAAGTCGGCGTAGACGTCGATGGTCACCGGCGCGTCCTCGGCGCCCGTGGTCACCACCACGCCATCACGTTGCTCGGTGGCCTCCGACTGCGTCTGCCTGACGGGGATGACCTGGCCCTCGGTCTCGTTTTTGACGGCGTTGGTCCAAAGGAGGCCGCCGCCGATCAACGCGGCTATCACCACGACGGCACCTGCCCAGAGCGCGATCTTCTTCGTCTTCGCGCGGCGGTCCGTGTCGGTCGGCTCGGGTGGCCGCTTGGCGGCCACCGGGGTGACCCGTTGTTGCTGCCGTCGCTTACGTTCGGCGCGTTCGGCTCCGCCCATCTGAGTCCTATACCTCCTCGTGTGTCTGCGACCGATCTTCCCTGGGGGTGCCGGAGCGGACGTCATCACCCCCGCGTAGCGCGCCGTCGAGCGCCAGCCGGGTGCGCGGCCGGACGACGAGCCAGCACGCCAGCACCAGATAGCCGATATCCAACGCGAGGTCTTTCGGATAGTCGGTCTGCCCCGGCGCGACCTCGCCGCCACCGCCGAAGCAGCCGCAATCGATGCTGAGCCCGCGTGCCCACGCCTGCGTCACGCCCGCGATGAACACCAGCAACAGCGCGGCGGAGGCCACCGCGGCGGCCTGGGTGCCCAGCCCGGCGACCAGCAGTAGCCCGAGCACCAGCTCGACCAGGGGTAGGGCGGTGGCGACGGCACCGGTCATCCCCGCCGGCAACACCTGGTATGCCTGCACCGCGAGATAGGTCTCGCCGGGATCGAACAGCTTGACGACGCCGGAGATCAGCCAGACCGACGCCAGGCCCAGCCGCACCACCGTCCCGGCGACGTCGCCAGCGGATGCCGGAAGTCTCTGCACGCTATTAGGCTAACGCGGGGGCCCTGAGCAGCAGCTGAAGCCAGATGGAGGTGACCGTGCGGCTCGCTCCTCCCCGGCGGCGTTCCGCTCCCGTGCTCGCCTGGTGCTGCCTGCTCGGCCTGCTGGCGGGCTGCGGGTCGTCGGCGCCCGAGGATTCGCTCATCACCAAGGCGGAGGAGACGGGCACGCTCACCATCGGCATCCGGTTCGGCCAGCCGGGCCTGTCCAAGCGGACCGTCGACGGCCGCTTCGTAGGTTTCGACGTCGATGTCGCGCGGTTCGTGGCTACCGAGCTGGGCGTTTCCGAGGAGAACATCAGGTGGCGCGACGTCGTGGCCGCGGATCGTGAGTCGGCGATCAGGACCGGAGCGGTCGATTACATCGTCGGCACTTACTCCATCACGGATAAGCGCAAGAAAGAGGTAGCCTTCGCCGGCCCGTACTTCGATACCGGTCAGTCGCTGCTCGTCCGGCTCTCCAGCGACGACATCGAGGGGCCGGAGTCGCTCAACGGTAAGCGGCTGTGTTCGGTGACCGGCTCGACCTCTGCCCAGCAGGTCAAAGATCGCTTCGCCCGTGCTGTGGAGTTGGTGGAGTACCCGCGCTATGCCGACTGCGTGACGGCGCTGCTCGCCGGCCTGGTCGACGCGGTGACTACCGACGAGGCGATTCTGGCCGGTTACGTGACGCAGAACCCCGAGCTGCTCAAGATCGTCGGTGAGCAGTTCTCCGAGGAGCGTTACGGCGTCGGCTTGCGCAAGGGCGACCGGGAAGGCCAGGCCGCGGTCAACGAAGCGATCAAGAAGATGATCGAGACTCGTGAGTGGCGGCGGTCGCTGCAACACAACCTAGGGGAGTCCGGGTACCGGATTCCCAAACCGCCCGCCGTCACCGAGGGCTGATCCGTGCCCACATCTTTACCCGCGATGCCGGGCCTCGCCGAGCTGCCCGATCTGCCGGTGCGCGACGTGCTGCCCGCCGTGCTCGCCGCGCTGAACCAGCGGGGGGAGCGCGGTGCTCGTCGCGCCGCCGGGCACCGGCAAGACAACTCTCGTGCCGCTGGCGCTGGCCGCCGAGAACGACGGTCGCATCGTGGTCGGCCAGCCGCGGCGGGTCGCCGCACGGGCGGCGGCACGCCGGATGGCGACGTTGCTCGGCGAGCGGGTAGGCCAGACCGTCGGCTATTCGGTGCGCGGTGACCGGAAGGTGTCGGCCGCCACCCGGATCGAGGTCGTCACCGACGGCTTGCTGGTGCGGCGGTTGCAGCACGACCCTGAGCTGCCTGGCGTCTCCGCGGTGCTGCTCGACGAGTGTCACGAGCGGCACCTCGACGCCGACCTGCTGCTCGCGCTGCTGCTCGACGCGCGGGCGGGCATCCGCGACGATCTGCGGCTGATCGCCACCTCGGCGACGATCGCCGCCGACCGGCTCTCCTGGCTGCTCGGCGCGGGCGACCCGGCGCCGGTGGTGACCGCGACCGCTCGCGCCTTTCCGGTGGCGGTCGGCTACCTCTCGCCGCGCCGGGGTGAACGTATCGAAGCCTGCGTCGTCCGGGCCGTGCACAGGGCGCTGTCTGAGACAGCGGGCGATGTGCTGGTCTTCCTGCCCGGCGTCGGCGAGATAGCCCGGGTGCGTGGCATGCTCGGTGGCCTCGATCCAGTGGCCGTCGTGGCACTGCACGGCGGATTGCCCGGCGCCGAGCAGGACGCCGTACTCCAGGAAAGCGAGCGGCGTCGCGTGGTGCTGGCGACAGCGATCGCGGAATCGAGCGTGACCGTGCCCGGTGTGCGCGCGGTCGTCGATGCCGGCCTGGCGCGGGTGCCCAGGGTCGATCATCGGCGGGGTCTGACCGGGCTCACCACGGTGCGGGTCAGTGCCGCCGTAGCCGAACAGCGAGCGGGCCGGGCCGGTAGGCAGGCGCCGGGGTCGGCGTTTCGATGCTGGCCCGAGCACGAGCACAGCACGCTGCCCGCCTACCCGGAACCGGAGATCCTCACCGCGGACCTGGCCAGGCTCGCGCTCGAACTGGCGTGCTGGGCGACGCCGGACGGGGCGGGCCTGTCGTGGTGGGATCCGCCGCCTGCTGGGCCATTGCGTGCCGGTCGGGAGGTGCTGCGCGCGTTGGGCGCAGTCGATGAGGACGGATCGATTACCGAGCGCGGGCGTGCCATGGCGGCCGCCGGGCTGCACCCGCGGCTGGCCCGAGCGCTGATCGACGGTGCGGGCGCGGCCGGTGAACAGTGCGCGGCCGAAGTGGTGGCCCTGCTCGACTCCGATGGCGCCGGCCGCCGCGAGGCCGACGTCGATTCCGCGCTACGCGTGCTGCGAGCTGGGCGTGATCCCGCGGCGCGCAGGTTCGCCGACGAGGTGGCGAGACTGCGCCGCGTCGTGCGTGATTTGCCTCGTCATGGCAACGCTGATCACTCACGAGACCGTGGCGACCGGGCCCTGGTAGTCGCACTCGCGCACCCGGAGCGGATCGCGCGCAGGCGCGGACCGGGGTCGCGGGTGTACCTGATGGCGAGCGGCACGGCGGCCGAGCTGCCACCGGCAAGTCCGCTCGCCGACGCCGAGTGGCTGGCGGTCGCCGAAGCCACCCGCGACCCAGGGCGGGCGCACGCCGTCATCCGGCTGGCCGCTCGCGCAGACCTCGACCTGGCCATCACCGCGGCGGCGACGTTGTGCACCACCTCGGACGAGGTTGTCTGGGCCGAGGGCGACGTGCGTGCCCGGCGGCGTCGGATGCTCGGCGCGATCGAACTGGAAACGCGGCCGCTACCCTCGCCCGGCCGAGAGCGAGTGCGTGCGGCGGTGCTTGACGGGCTTCGGGCCGAAGGGCTCTCGTTGCTGACCTGGCGCGGGCAGGCGCTCGAGCTCCGTGCCCGGCTGGCGTTCCTGCACCACGCGCTGGGCGATCCCTGGCCCGCGGTGGACGATGACGCATTGCTGGCCAGGGCAGACGAGTGGCTGGAACCCGAGTTGTCCGCCGCGACCGGGCGAGCCGGCTTGGCGCGCATCGACGTCTCCGCCGCACTGCGCAGGCTGCTGCCATGGCCGGCTGCCACACGGCTGGACGAACTCGCACCCGAGCGGATCCAGGTGCCCAGCGGGTCCCGGGTCCGCGTCGACTACACCACCGGCGATCCGGTGCTCGCGGTCAAGGTGCAGGAGATCTTCGGCTGGCTGCGCAC
>WHSS01000146.1 GCA_009379975.1 Actinophytocola sp. | reverse complement strand
GCGTGAGTCGCGCGCTGGACCGCTGGCGCAGCGCGAAGTCAGCTACTGGAGGTACCGCGTGATGCGGAAACAGACAAGGACCCGCTTGGCGGCCGTGACATTCGCGGTGCTCATCCTGGCCAGCTGCGGGCAGAAGCCCGGCGTCGAGCAGCTGTCGTCCGGCGTCAGCGGCTTCGGAGTTCCGGGGCAGAGCGGCGCCGGAGGGGCTGTCGACGAGAACGGGCAGCCGATCGAAGGCGCCACGGAAGACGGTGCCGCCGCCGACGGTGCGGTCGGCTCGAACCCTGGCAGCACCGGCAGCGCCGGTAGCGGGCCAGGGTCCACCGGGTCCGGCACCGGGGCGACCGGGGCCCAGAAGCAGGGTGGCAAGAGCGAGCAGCCGAAGGCGAGCGGCGACAACGTCGGCGACGTCATCACCATCGGGCTGCACGCGCCGGTAACCGGAGCTTCGCCGTTCCCGCAGAACGGCTTCAAACGCGGGGCGGGAGTGTTCGCGGACTACATCAACGCGAAGGGCGGAATCAACGGCCGCAAGGTCCGGATCATCTTCGCCGACGACGAGTTCAGGCCGACCAAGGCCAAAGAGGTCTGCAGCAACATGGTCGAGCAGAAGAAGGTCTTCCTGCTGGTCGGCGGTGGCGGTAGCGACCAGATCGACCAATGTGCGCGTTACGCGGCGAGCAAGGGCGTGCCGTATCTGTCTGCCGGGGTGCACGAGACGCGACCCAACCAGGCGCCACTCAACAGCTTGTCGACGTTCTATGCGCTGTCGCTGAGCTACGAGCAGCAGATCCCGATGCTGAGCAGGATTGTCACCAGCCAGTTCAAGGACAAGAACGTCGCGGTCGCGGTGGCAAGGAACGACAGCCTGAACGGTTTCCACGCCAAGTCGCTCGCCGCGATGGAGAAGGCGGGTGCCGAAGTCGTGTGGGGCAAGGGCAACGAGCGACTGCCGAAGGAAGCCGATGCCAGCGTTTCCGCTATCGCCACGACGATCTGCAACCGGATGGGGCCGACCGGCGGAGTCGTGCTGTGGAACGCGGCGCCGGTGGTCCTGATTCAGGCGGCCAAGTCGATGCCATGCACCAACAACGGCCTGGTGAAGTTCATCGGCCCCGGCAATACCAACGGGCTCAACGTGGTGGCGCAGAACGCCTGTAACGACATCGATGGTGCCCAGTTCTTCTCCACCGCGCCGCAGCTTGACAAGATCGGTCAGGTTGACCCGAACTTCATCCCGGCCTACAAGAAGAAGAACAACGGCGCCGCGCCGGATGACATCGGCATCTTGTTGTGGGGCGTGGAGAAGCTGGTCGGCGAGATGCTGAAGGCAACGGGCAAGGACCTGAGCCGGAAGAGCTTCATGGCGGCGGCCAACAGTGGGAAGACCTTCCAAAGCGGCGTCTTCCCACCGGTGAGCTACGGCGCCAATAAGCGGCTCGGTGGCACGGCGATGCATCTGCTCGAAGCCGATTGCGGCTCCCAGCAGTACAAGACCAAGCAAATGAATGTGCGCCCGTGATGGAAGAACTGGCCATCGCCCTGACGTTCGGCGTATTGCAGGGCAGTGTCTACAGCCTGGTCGCGCTGGGCATCGTCCTGGTCTACCGGGTCTCCGGGGTGTTCAACTTCGCCCAGGCGGAGTTCGGCACCACCGGGCTGTTCGGTGCCTACATCGCGGTGGTGCTCTGGGAGTGGCCGTTCTACCTCGGCCTGCTCTTCGGTCTGGTGGTCGCGATCGTCATGGGCCTGCTCACCGAGCGGCTGGTGATTCACCCGTTGCGCAACCAGTCGAAGGTGACCTTGCTGGTCGGCACCGCGGGCGTGGCGCTGACTGTGATCGGGATCCAGTTCTGGCAGTTCAACGACCCGCTCATCCGGCAGCTACCGAAGATCAGTGACGCGGTGTACGTGACGCCGTTCGGTGCGCCGATCATGGCGCAGCAGCTGATCACGCTCGCGGTGCTGATCGTGGCCGCCGCGGCATTGGCGGTCTTCTTGAAGTCGCCCGCCGGGCTGGCGATGCAGGCCGCGCAGCAGGAGCCGGTGGCCTGCGAACTGGTCGGCGTGAGCGTGCGCCGGGTCTCGATGATGACCTGGGGCATCGCGGCGTTGCTCGGCGGTCTGGCCGGGGTACTGTCCGGCGCGTACACCATCTTCACCGCGGGATTCCTGACCTTCGGCGTCGGTAAGGCCTTGCTTCCCGGGTTCATCGCCGCGGTGCTCGCCGGCATGAAGAGCATGCCAGGGGCGGTCGCGGGCGGGTTGGTGGTCGGCATCGTCGAGCAGTTCGGCGGGCTCAAGATGTTCGGCGATGTGCCGGGCGCCTCGGCCCTGCTGCTGCTGGTGTTCCTGGTCGTGGTGCTCCTGCTGCGGCCGCAGGGACTGTTGGTACGAAAGGCGACGGCATGAGTATTGTTCGGACCTCGCAGGAGGCGCCTGCCGAAATGACCAAGGAGTTGCCCGCCGTCCTGCTCGAGGAGGAAGACGAACAGTTCCGGGTGAGTCCTGGCGGCTGGTTAGGCCGTGGTGTCGTGTGGGCGCTGCTCGCCTGGCTGGTGCTCGCCGTTCCCAGCAACTTCCTGTCGCCGTTCGAAATCGGCGTGACCGACATCAACGGGTTCTCCCACGCGGCGATCTTCGCGATCGTCGGACTCTCGTTGAATGTGCTGATCGGCTACACCGGCCAGATCTCCTTCGGGCATCAGGCTTTCGTTGGCCTCGGTGCGTTCGTTTCGGCCTATGTCGTCACCGACCTCGGCTGGGAGTTCTGGCTTGCCGTACCGATCGCCGCGGGTTTCGGTGCGATTCAGGCCGGTGTGCTCGGCCTGATCTCGCTCCGCCTGACGGGCCTGTACTTCGCCGTGGTGACCCTCGCTTATGGAATGTTCGCGCAGGAGAGCCTCTTCGGCATCGCCGCTATCACCGGCGGCGAGGCTGGCAAGGCGGCGCCACGCCCGATCGGCTTCGAAAGCGGCTACGCCTACTATTACCTGTGCCTGGCCTTCGTGGTGCTCGTACTGTGGCTGGACTGGCGGCTCATGAAGACCAAGAGCGGTCGCGCCATGCAGGCACTGCGGGAGAACCCACGCGTCGCCTCGTCATACGGAATCAACGTGAAGGCCTTCACCTTGCTGGCGTTCGCGGTGTCCGGCGTGTTCGCCGGGATCGCGGGCTCGCTGCTCGCGCACGCCGACGAGGTCATCGTGCCCGTCGAGTTCAACTTCCAGCTGGCGTTGTTGTTCGTCCTCATGACCGTGGTCGGCGGCTTGCGAAACCGGGCGGGCGTGGTGCTGGGTTCGGTGTTCTTCGCCTTCCTCGGCTCAGGGAAGCTGGTGGAGTGGTTCGGCCTCGTAGGGTTCGTCGAAGGCGTCATCGGACTACCCAAGGAGTTCGTTGCCCTGGTGATAGGTCCGATCCTGCTGCTGCTGACCCTGACCGCGTTCCCCGGTGGGATCGGCCAGCAGATCGCACCGGTCAAGATGTGGCTGCTCGGGCACCGGTTCGATATGCACGCGGGCGAGGTCAACGAGGTGGAGGTGACCGATGTCCGTGCTTGAGATTTCCCGGCTGAGCATTCACTTCGGTGGTGTCAAGGCGCTCCAGAACGTCTCGCTGCGCGCGGGTGAATGGGAGATCGTCGGCATCATCGGTCCGAACGGTGCCGGGAAGACGACGTTGTTCAACTGCATTACGGGTTTCTATGCGCCGACGAAGGGCAAGGTCCGCTATCGCGACCGCAACATCACGCGCATGCGGGTTCATGAGCGGACCGCGCTGGGGATCGGCCGGACCTTCCAGAACGTCGGGCTGGTCAAGAACACCACGGTGCTGGAAAATCTGCTCACCGCCCAGCACCTGCAGATCGGCTACGACCCGGTCGCCGGGATCATGGGCAGCCCGGCGAGCTTCGAAGAAGAGCGCAGGCTGACCGAGCGTGCGCACCAGATCCTCGGCCTGATGGACCTGGAGGAGATCGCGAAGGTACGGGTCGCCGATCTGCCTTACGGCATGCAGAAGCGGGCGGAGATCGCGGCCGTGCTGGCGACCGATCCGGATCTGATGCTGCTCGACGAGCCCGGATCCGGGATGGGCCCGGAGGAGGCGCATGAGCTCGGAGACACGCTGCTGAAGCTGCGCGAAGAGTTCGGTCTCACCATCGTGCTGATCGACCACCACGTGCCGCTGGTGACACGGGTCTCCGACTATATGTACTGCCTCAACTTCGGCGAGGTACTGGCCGAAGGCACCCCGGACGTGGTGCGGGCTCACCCCGAAGTGGCGCGGGCATATCTCGGTGAGGAACCCGCCGAGCCCGACGACGACACCCGAGTGCAAGAGGCGGTCTGATGGCGCTGCTCGAAGTCAAGGACCTCGTCGTCGGCTACGACGCATTCCCTGTCCTGCACGGCATCAACTTCAGCGTGGAGGAAGGCGAACTGTGCGTGCTGCTCGGGCTCAACGGCGCGGGCAAGACGACGACGGTGAGCACCATCGCCGGGATGCTCAAGCCTCAGTCCGGCTCGATGACCTTCGACGGCAAGGAGCTGAAGAAGGGCTCGCCATCGGCCCGCGTGGCGGGCGGGATCTCGCTGTGCCCGGAAGGGCGCCGGGTCTTCCCGCGACTGTCGGTCCGGCAGAACCTGCGGCTGGGGTCATGGGTGCGGCGCAAGGAATCCAAGACCGTCCGAAGGCAACTCGAGCTGGTCTACGACTACTTCCCCCGGCTCGCCGAGCGCGAGGGCCAGCTCGCCGGGACGCTCTCCGGCGGTGAACAGCAGATGCTCGCCGTCGCCAGGGCGATGATGTCGAAACCACGACTGCTGCTCATCGACGAGGCGTCGCTCGGGTTGTCGCCGACGCTGGCTCGCACGGTGTGGGAAGTGACCAAGCGGATCAAAGCCGATGGCACCACGGTGCTGATGGTCGAGCAGAACGCCGGTGCGCTGCCATACGCGGACCGCGCGTTGATCATGGAAAAGGGAACCCTGGTGTACACCGGCGTTGGTGACGAGATTCGTGACGTCAACCTGCGCGAGGCGTACCTCGGGGTGTAGGTGTTGAAGTAACCATCAACGAAGGAGTCAGCGGTGCAGGCCAACCTTTCTCGACTGGGCGGGCAGCTCGGTGTGCTGCTGTGTGCGGCCGGATTCGTCCTCATCTTCCTCGGCTGGAACGGTGCGGCGAGTTCGAACGTCCCCATGGCCCAGTTCCCGTACCTCATCTCGGGCGGCGTCGCGGGGCTGGCGATCGTCGTGCTCGGCGCGGCGATGATCGTGGTGCAGAATCAGCGGATGGACCGCGCCCGGATCGAGCAGGCATTGGACCGGGTCGCCGCGGCGGCGGAGAAGCAGGGCCTCGGCTCGCAGTCCGGTACCAGCAACGGTGGCTTTTCCGGCTATGTCGTCGCCGGCGAGGCGTCGTATCACCGGGTGGACTGCCACCTCTCCGCCGCCCGTAACGAGGCGGAACTGGTCGGCATCGAGACCGTCATCGAACGCGGGCTCGACCCGTGCCGTGTCTGCGTTCCGCCGCAGCTGGGACAACCCGCGCACCACTGATGAGCCGAGTGTGGGCCATCGTAAGCAGGCGTAGCTTCACCAGGTATCAATCCCGGTTTCGAGCACCGCGCACGGTTGTCGGCCGGCTCGCGTTGCTGTCGGCCGGTGCGCTGTTGATCGCGGGCTGCGGCCCGCACGGCGAAGCGCAGGTCACGTCGCAGAGCGACACCGGTGCGGTGCACGTCGCTTCGGCAAGCACGCCCGATCCGTCGTGGGCGGAGCCTGCTCCCGGGCCGCTGCGGAAGTCGATTCTGACCCCGGATTTCCTGATCGTCGGGGAGAAGACGCTGTCCCGGTCGGCGCGTTCGAAGGTGCGAGAGATCGACGGCGTGCGCGCCGCGATGCCGATATCGGTCGCCTCGGTGGCCGTCGGCGAGCGGAGCATCACGGTGGGCGGCGTGGACGCCGCCGACTACCGCAGGTTCACCGCGACGCAGACGGCCAAGATGGACGAGGTATGGCAGTCGGTGGCAGGCGGGGAAGCCGCGATCACCCATCAGATCGGCCGCGACCTGCGTCGGCCGCTCGGCGGCAGCATCGACCTTCGAACCGCGAACGAACAGCACAAGCTACGGATCGGGGCGTATGCGACGACGGTCCCTCGGATCGACGCCGTGGTAAACGAACGCCGGGCTCAGCAGCTCGGCATGAAGCGTCATAACGCGATCGTGGTGTCCGCCGGCAAGTCCGGTGTGGACAGCGTGGAGAAGGAGCTGGAGCAGCTGCTCGGCAAGCGCGGGGATGTGCAGCGGCTCGCCGAGAATCCGCCGAGCACCGGCGAACGGCATGCCGCTTACCTGACCGGGGGAGCGGTGGCTCAAGCGGTCGGATCGTTCAAGTACAAGTACTTCGCCGACGGTACGGTCGAGCCGGCGTCGCAGTGGGTTCATGCCAACATCCGGACCGAAACGGTGCCGTTGCTGGGCAGGGTGACGTGTCACCGGGTGATGCTGCCGCAACTGCGCAACGCGCTGACCGAGATCGTGGATCGGGAGCTGGCCGATCGCATCGATTCCGGTGACTACGGCGGCTGCTATGTGCCCCGGTTCATCGGGAGGGACCCGCAGCGCGGGCTGTCGCTGCACACCTGGGGGATCGCGGTCGACCTGAACGTGGCCGGTAACCAGCGGGGCACCGAGGGCGAGATCGACCGCGAGGTCGTCGCGATCTTCAAGAAGTGGGGATTCGCCTGGGGCGGTGACTGGGACTACACCGATCCGATGCACTTCGAGTTGGCGGCCCTGGTGTCCTAAGCACTGGACTACGAGCCGGTTGCGGCCACATCCGGTGTGGTCTCGGTCTGCTGACGCTTGGACATCACATACGCCAGCACGGTGGCGGGCAGGAACATCATCACGCCGTAGATCGCTGGTGAGACGCCGACCTCGAACTGCTGCATCAGGGACAGCGCGACGGTGATCGCCAGGGTCGCGTTCTGCACGCCGACTTCCATCGCCGACGCGATCGACTGCCGGTAGCTGACCTTGGCCAGCCGGGGCACGTAGTACCCGACGGCCAGCATCGCGGTGCACAGGATCAGGGACAGCGAGCCGAGGCGCAGGACGTTCTCCGTGAAGACGTCCCACTGGTCCACCAGGGCGGCGATGACGACGAGTGCGAGCACGAGGGCAGAGCCGATCTTGACCGGACGCTGCATCCGTTCGGCGAAGTCGTGGAAGCGGGAGCGCACGATCATCCCGATGGCGATCGGTACGAGCACGATCGCGACGATGGGTATGACTTCGCCCGGCGGTAGCCGCAGGTCGCTCGATTCGCCGGCGAAGTACAGCGCGGAGAGGTTCACCACGACCGGAATGGTGACCACGGCCAGCACCGTGTTGATCGCGGTGAGCGTGACGTTCAAGGCGACGTCGCCGCCGGCGAGGAAGCTGAACAGGTTGGCGGTGGTCCCACCGGGCGCGGCGGCGAGCAGCATCATGCCCACCGCGAGGGTGGCAGGCAGGTCGAAGAGCACGACCAGGCCGAAGCACACCGCTGGCAGGATGAACAGTTGGCAGGCCAGCGCCAGCAGCGCGGCTTTGGGCCAGCGGGCGACGCGGACGAAGTCCTGCGTGGTGAGCGCGAGCCCCAGTCCGAACATGATGATCGCCAGCGCGATCGGGAGTCCGGTGGTGAGCAGCACCGAGTCTTGCACCTGGGCCTCCCGCCGCCGTCGATGATCGAGTGGGTAAAGCGTGCTCGCATGTCCGAATTCACGCAAGTGCGCCAGAGTTCGATCGGATAACGCCGCCAGGGTCGGATGCACCTGCCCGCCGGTGATACGTCCTACCGGCAAGATGCGACATATCGGTCAAGGGCTGGGTATGCGGGTCACGGTCCTGCGGCGACGGGAGCTCCGATGCGCGGTGCGAGGACAACAGTGGTGTTCTTGGTCCTGGCCGTTGCCGTGGGCGTCGCGGCCGGGTGTCGTGCGGCGCCACCGCCTCCACCGTCGCCCATCATGACGACCGTCAACGAGCCCGCCCCCGGTGACGTTGTCGGATGCGAAGAAGTGGGCCGGTGGAACACCGATGGGCAAGCCAGCGAGGGGCATTCCGGCGACGAGATCTACGACGTCCGCATCGGACAGCACGACTGCTTCGACCGCGTGGTGTTCGACCTCGGCGGCAAGGCCGACGTGGGATTCGCGGTCCGGTACGTGGCGCAGGTGCATGCGGGCGGTTCCGGCGAGCCGATGCCGGTCGCCGGGGACGCCGTGCTCGAAGTGGTGGTGACCGCACCGGTCAGCGGCTATCCCGGCGGGGAGGACGGTGACGTTGATGCCTTCGGGCGCAGCGGCGAGTTGCTCTATAGCGAAGGCCAGCTCGTCGGTTTGACCAACCTGCGTGCCGTCCGGTTCGCCGGGTTCTTCGAAAGTCGGGCGACCTTCGCGATCGGGCTGCGGGACGAGGTGCCGTTCCGGGCCTTCATCGCTCTGGACGACGAGGACGGCCACCGCACGCTGATCGTCGACATCGCGCACGAGTGAGCGGGGAGCCCAAGGTGGCCTTGGGTGCCATATAGGTACCCCATGGCACCTTGGTTCCGCGCTAGCCGCTCTTACGACGGAACTGGCGCCTGCCCGCGATGGGGCCGTGCGCCTCGTTGACCTTCGAGGGGGCGTCCTCGTGGCTCTCGCGCTGCTTCGTCTGCGCCTTCTTCCGTTCGAGGGCCTCGCGGAACCTGTCTTTGACGTCGCCCGACGGCTCGCCTTCCGAGGATCCGGTTGATGGTGATTCGGCCATGGGAACCTCCTGTTGGCGCGGTTGCCGATGCTCACACTCGCACGGCGAGGTGTGCCTGTCGAGTGGTTTTCGCGGTGATGGCCCGGCGTGCCAGGTCTGCGCCAGGGTGGCGACGTGACGGGCGCGGCGTTGATCACCTCCGGGTTAATCCTCGGCAGGACGCGCCTCTGAGGTCCCAGGACCGTGATCCGGCAGGGCACCGCTGACGGACTGCCGGTGGAGCCGCAGGAACTCGAGATGGCGTTCGTACTGATCGAGGATGTCACCGATGAGCTGGTCTTTGCCGTAGCTCATGACGTCGTAGCCCTGGCTGCCCTCGGTCAGGTAGACCTCGAACCGGTAGTAAGTCGCACCGTCCTTCGCCGAACCCACGGCGAAGGGCGGTGTGGGTGACTCGGACGGACACACACGGTAGGTGAACTCCTCCTCAGTTCCCATCGGAACCGTGAGGCCGAGCTGGACGATACCGAGCCGGTCGTCGATACCTTCGCTGAGAGAGGTATCGGCGCCCTGCGCGCGCAACTCCCCGGCGACTTCGGTGAAAGCCGGGCGGCACACCTCGTCGATGAACCTGATCGAAGCATGCTTACCCGGGTAGTTCATGGCCCGCGCCAGCCGTTGCCGCCAGCCCGGGCCGTCGCCTCGGCCTTCGGTCGAGGTCCGTTCCGACAGGGACGATGGCAGGCTGGTGCGGAACGCGTCCTCCCGGAAGCGCTCCACCCGGAGTGCCTTGTAGAGCCCCCACATCACCAGGAACATCACGAACGAGAACGGCAACCCCATGATGATCGTGGCGCTCGTCAACGCGTCCAGCCCGCCGACCAGCAACATCGCGAGTGTCAGCAGGCCGGTGGCACAGGCCCAGAAGATGCGCACCCAGCGCGATGCGTCGGTAGTGGGTGTGGCCAGTCGCGAGGTGAAGTTGCCCATCACAAGGGCACCCGAGTCGGCCGAAGTCACGTAGAACAGCAGCCCGACGAAGGTCGCCAGCCCGGCGCTGAAGGTGACGCCCGGATATTGCGCGAGCAGCGAGTAGAAGCCCTCCTCGGGGGCGTTCACCGTGGTCTCACCGAACTCCTCGTTGCCGCCCCGCACGATGCTCAGCGCGGAGTTACCGAAGATCGACAGGAAGGTCAGGGTGAACAGGAACGGGATCACCAGCGTCGCCGACACGAACTGCCGGATGGTGCGGCCGCGCGAGATCCGGGCGAGGAACAGCCCGACGAACGGCGCCCACGCGATCCACCATGCCCAGAAGAACAGCGTCCAGTCGTTGAGCCAGCCGTCGGGCGGCGGCTCGTAGGCGAAGGTGTTCAGGGTCATGCCCGGCAACCGGCTGACGTAGTCGCCGATGTTGAGCACCAAGCCGTTGAGCAGCGTGATCGGGTTTTCGTTGACCAGAACGTAGATCATCAACACGATCGCCAGCACGACGTTGAGTTCGGAGAGCCGCCGGATGCCCTTGTCGATGCCCGCGACCGCGGACACCGTCGCCATCAGCACCGCGACCGCGATCAGCCCGATCTGCGCCGCGGTCCCGACGGGGATGTCGAACAGGAAGTTCAAGCCGAAGTTGAGCTGGACGACGCCGATGCCGAGCGAGACCGCGATACCGAAGATCGTGCCGATGACCGCGGCGAGGTCGACCGCGTCGCCGATCGGGCCGTGGATTCGCTTACCGAAAATGGGGAACAGCGCCGAGCGGATCGACAACGGAAGCCGATAGCGGAACGCGAAGTAGCCGAGCACCATGCCCATAAGCGCGTACATCGCCCAGCCGGTGACGCCGTAGTGGAACAGCGTCCACACGATCGCCTGCCGGGCGGCCTCGACGGTCCCCGCGCTGCCCTCCGGTGGGTTGAGGTATTGGGTGACCGGTTCCGCGACGGAGAAGAACATCAGGTCGATGCCGATGCCCGCGGCGAAGAGCATCGAGCCCCACGCGAACAAGCTGTAGTCCGGTTTGGAGTGTTGCGGACCGAGTTTGACCGTGCCGTAGCGGGATGCGGCGATGAAAACCACGAAGATGAGGAACAGCGTCGCCGCGAGGAAGTAGTACCAGCCGAATCCCTGGGAGATCCAGCCGACGACCGCGCCGATGGCGGTGGACGCGCCTTCCGGCGTGATGATCGCCCAGATCGAGAGGGCGAGGATCAGTCCGGAAGAACCGAAGAAGACGACGCGATTGATGCGGTTGGGGGCCGCCGGCGCGGCGGGCTCATCGGAGGTAGGTCGATCAGGGAGATCTCGGGTTGTCGTCACTGACTCAGCCTTCCTGGTCCGGTTGTCGATCAGTTGAGCGATGGCAGCGCACACCATGGAGGCGTACGATCGTACACATGATGTGTACTACCGTCCATATCGATGGCCAGCGGATCCGGAAAGTGATGGACACGTGACCGCGCCGGGGGGAGCAGTCAAGGGGGGACCGAGGCGGCGGCGAGGGCCGACGGACCCGCATCGGCGTGACCGGATCGCCAGTGCGGCGGTCGAGGTGGTGGCCGCGGTTGCGTCAGGCCGCCGTCGACTGGGACGACGCGCTGGCCGAGGTGCTCGCCGCGCGGATGCTGGCGGTGTTGTTGTGCGGCCTGCTGATGCAAGCGGTGCTCCGAGACGTGCTGCCCGCACGGGCCGACATCGAGGCGGTGCTCTCCCGCGCGCTCGCGGGAGATGCGGCGTAGGTCGCAGTTGATCGGTGCATTTCGGTGACCGGCGTGCCGAATCTTCTGTTGATCATGGAAGGTTCGAGGGTTTTCGCCGACACGCGGGGTGGTGACATAAAAGTGTCGGCGCGGGTTGGCAGTATCGAACATGTGATCGATCCGATCAGTCCTTCTGTGTCCGGTGCCGAGTGGTGGCGCCAGGACAAGACTGAGCTGGTCGCCGCGCTGCGCGAACGCGAGAGCGGGATGCGTCGGCTGCGGGCTGAGACGTATGCGATTTTGGCGGAGATGCAGTCGCGGTGCCCGCAGGCCGAGTTCGGCTACGGCTCGTTGGATGCGTTGCAGGCCGAT
>WHSS01000132.1 GCA_009379975.1 Actinophytocola sp. | reverse complement strand
TCGGCCGGTCCACCCTCTACCGAGCGCTGGAACCCTATGAGGCGCAAGCGTCCACACCGGTGGTTTAGTGACCTCTGCCGGGAGACCGCGTTGGCGCAGGTCAGGCAAATCCGTTGGAAATTTCCCCGGAACTACCTGAACCCGAACCAGGATGCCGCGAGCACGCCGGTGGTCTTGCCTGCGACGAGGCCGACGACGATGCCGACCGTGACCGGCGAACCCACCGCATCGGCCGGCGCGTCCCCGCGCAGGTCGATGCCCGCGTTGGCCAGCGCGAAGATCGGCAGCACGATGTAGCTGCTCCAGGGGTGCAGCGCGTACTGGACCCGCTCGGCGACGGGGACCGACTCCCGCAACAGGAACCGAAGGCGCCGCAGCCGCTTGACATCCAGCCGTGCGGCGGCGGCCTCTGTCGCGGCATGCACGGCCCTGTCTTCGTCGAGCAGTGGTTTCGCGGGCGTGAGGACTCCGAGCACGACCCCGGCGATCGTGGCGTGTATCCCGGACTGGTACGTGGCAAGCCAAAGGAACGCGCCAGTGAGCAGGTAGGGATAGAACGATCACACCCGCGCCCGCCGCAGCGCGAGGATGGCCGTCACCCCCGCGCCGGCCGCGCCGAGCCAGGTCAGTGACAGCTGCTCGGTGTAGAAGATCCCGATCACCGCGATCGCGCCGATGTCGTCGACGATGGCCAGGCTCAGCAGGAACAGGCGCGCGGGGGCCGGAATGCGCCGGCCGAGCAGCGCGAGGACACCGAGCGCGAAGGCGATGTCGGTCGCCATAGGGATGCCCCATCCAGCCGACCCCTCGCCACCGGCGTTGAACCCGGCATAGATGGCTGCGGGCACCACCATCCCACCGACCGCCGCAGCTATCGACGTCACGGCAGCGCGGCGATCACGCAGCTGCCCTGCGACGAGCTCGTACTTGATCTCCAGTCCGACGACGAGGAAGAACACCACCATCAGGCCATCGTTGATCCAGTGGCGGAGATCCTGGATGAGTTCGACCGACCCGGCCCGTAGCTCGATCTCGGTGGTCCACAGCGCCTCGTAGGACCCCGACCACGCCGAGTTCGCCCAGACAAGGGCCGCGAGGGTGGCCACGAGCAGGACGATCCCGCCCGCCGCCTCCACCTTCAGGAACGCCGCGGTCGGCCGACCCACGAAACGGGCGAACGGGCGGTCGCTTGCGATCCAGACCGGCCCCGTCCGCCACGGCCCTTCCTTACCTGGAATCGGCACTGTGCACCGCTCCGGTTCCGGTTCCCGTCCTCACCGGCCGTTCAGGTCGTCGAGAGGCGGTGCCGCAGCCCGTCGAGTTCGTCGCTGAGCGCGGTGGGGAGCTTGTCGCCGATCGTGGCGAACCAGTCCTCGATGAGCGGTAGCTCGGCGCGCCATTCATCCGGGTCGGCGGCCAGCGCCTCGGCGATGTCGGCCGGGTTGGCGTCCAGGCCTGCCAGGTCGAGGTCGCTCATCTTCGGCAAGAATCCGATCGGGGCTTCGTCGGCGCCGGCGAGACCGTCGACCCGGTCGATGATCCATTTCAGCACGCGCGAGTTGTCCCGGAACCCGGGCCACAGGAACCGGCCGTCGGCGCCGCGGCGGAACCAGTTCACGTGGAAGATCTTGGGCAGCTTGGCCTCATCGGCGTTCTTGCCGATGTCCAGCCAGTGGGCGAAGTAGTCCGCGACGTGGTAACCCATGAACGGCAGCATCGCCATCGGGTCGCGCCGCACCACGCCGACCTGGCCGGTCGCGGCCGCCGTAGTCTCCGAGGACAGCGTGGCGCCGAGGAAGACGCCGTGCTGCCAGTCGCGGGACTGGGTGACCAGCGGGATGGTGCTGGCGCGGCGGCCGCCGAACAGGATCGCCGAGATCGGCACACCCTGCGGGTCGTCCCACTCCGGAGCCACGATGGGGCACTGGGAGATGGGGGTGCAGAACCGCGAGTTCGGGTGGGCGGCGGACTCCTCGAAGTCGGCGTGCCAGTCGCGGCCCTTCCAGTCCGTGAGGTGCTCCGGCGGCTGTTTGGTCATGCCTTCCCACCACACGTCGCCGTCGTCGGTGAGCGCAACGTTGGTGAACACGGTGTTGCCCTGCTTGATGGTCCGCATGGCCACCGGGTTGGTGTGATAGCCAGTGCCCGGGGCAACGCCGAAGAAGCCGAACTCGGGGTTGATCGCATACAGCCGGCCGTCGGCG
The DNA here is from genome assembly GCA_009379975.1 of Actinophytocola sp. GTDB lineage: Bacteria > Actinomycetota > Actinomycetes > Mycobacteriales > Pseudonocardiaceae > WHSS01. The sequence continues at coordinate 10,864 of WHSS01000132.1, read as the reverse complement.
CCGAAGCGCATCCAGGCGATGTCGTCGCCCAGCGTCTCGGCCTTCCAGCCCGCCACGGTGGGCTGCAGCATCGCCAGGTTCGTCTTGCCACACGCCGACGGGAACGCCGCGGCGACGTAGTGCACCCGGCCCTGTGGGGAGGTGAGCTTGAGGATCAGCATGTGCTCGGCCAGCCAGCCCTCATCGCGGGCCATCACCGACGCGATGCGCAGCGAGTAGCACTTCTTACCCAGCAGCGAGTTGCCGCCGTAACCGGAGCCGTAGCTCCAGATCTCGCGGGTCTCCGGGAAGTGGCTGATGTACTTGGTGTCGTTGCACGGCCACGGCACGTCGGCCTGCCCGGACTCCAGCGGGGCACCGACCGAGTGCAGCGCCTTGACGAACGGGCCATCGTCACCGAACTTCGCCAGCGCCGCCGCACCCATGCGGGTCATGACCCGCATCGAGATCGCCACGTACGCCGAGTCGGTGATCTCCACGCCGAGCTTGGGATGCTCGTCATCCAGCGGCCCCATGCAGAACGGCAGCACGTACATGGTGCGGCCGGTCATGCAGCCGTCGTACAACGCTGTCATGGTGGCCTTCATCTCCTCCGGCGCCGTCCAGTTGTTGGTCGGGCCTGCGTCCTCCTCGCGCTGCGAGCAGATGAAGGTGCGGTCCTCGACCCGGGCGACGTCGCTGGGGTCGGAGGCGGCCCAGAACGAGTTGGGCTTCTTGCGTAGCCGCACCAGCGTGCCGGACTCGACCAGGTCGGCAGTGAGGCGCCGCCACTCGTCATCCGAGCCATCACACCAGTGCACCCGCTCCGGTCTGGTCAGCGCCGCGACCTCCTGCACCCAGGCCACGAGGTCGCGGTGATGGGTGGGTGCCTGGTCCAAACCGGGGATGACCGTGGTCATGGCGACTCCTTTGTACGTGCGGTGGGCAATGGAAACGACCGTTAGCGAGCGCGCTCACGGGCGCACAGCTCAGGCTCGACCCACACCGGCAGCGCAACGTTGTACTCCCGGGCCGTGTGGGCCAGGTCGGCGAGCATCGCGAGATGCAGCTCGGCCTCATACGGATGGCCGGCGTGCCGCGCGGCCGCCAACCCTCGGCCGGTGTTCTCGATCCGGCCCAGCAACACCGCGACGAACTCGCCCACTACCGCCCTCTCGCATGCGCCCGGGGTGACTCTCTCGCCCGAGCCTGACGAACCTATCATCTTCACACTTGAGCAAACATGCAAGTCCTGTAGCTGTGAGCTGCCTCGCCTCGCCAGCTTGATCACAGGTCGTTGCCGGCGTAGGAGAGGTTGAAGCTCTTGTTGACCAGGGGGAAGTCGGGGACGATGGTGTCGGCCAGCGCGACCGGCAGGGCGGGCCAGTTGTGAAAGCTGGGGTCGACGATCTTGACGCGGCTCAGCGTGCCGTCGGCGGCGAGTTCGACGCGGTGCACGATGGTGCCGCGCCAGCCCTCGACGATCCCGACACCGGAGCGGGTGCTTCCCGGCGGGTCGAGCATCGCCATCGACACGTCGGTGCGTCCGCCGAGCTGGCCGGTGAGCTGGGTGATGAGCTCGATGGAGGTGCTGATCTCGTCGGCGCGGACGAGGAATCGGGACAGCACGTCGCCTTCGGTGTGGGCATGGGTGGTCGGCGGGGCGACGCCGGGGATGGGGTGGTCGCGCCGGGCGTCGACGGCGAGGCCGCTGGCGCGGGCGACGTAGCCCAGGGCGCCGAGGTCGTTGGCCTGCTCCGCCGTGAGCACGGCGGTGCCGGTGAAGCGGTCGGCGACGACGGTGTTGGCCAGTGCGAGGTCGACGATCTCGGCGGCGTCGGCGCCGACGGCGCGCAGTTCGACCGGGTTGGGTAGCTCCCGGATCCGCACGCCGCCGGGGTGCAGGGCGCCGCGCAGCAGCCGGTGGCCGGTGACGCGGTCGTTGATGCGCAGCAGCCGTTCGCGCAGGCGCTGGGCGTGCGCGTTGAGGATGGCGTGGCCGACGTCGTTGCACAATGCGCCGATGTCGGTGACGTGGTTGTACAGCCGTTCCATCTCGAGCAGGACGGCCCGGATGCGGTGGGCTTCCAGCGACACGGTGAGGCCGTGGGCGTCGCCTACCGCCCGGCAGAACGCGAGGCTGTGCCCGATGGCTGTGTCGCCGCTGACTCGTTCGGCCAGTTCGATGGCCGTCTCGGGCAGTTGGCCCTCGAACAGCTTCTCCAGACCTTTGTGGACGAACCAGAGGCGGGCCTTGAGTTTGAGGATGGTCTCGCCGACGACGGAGAAGCGGAAGTGGCCGGGTTCGATCAGGCCGGCGTGCACCGGGCCGACCGGGATCTCGTACACGCCGGGGCCTTCGACCTCGCGGAACGGGTAGGGGCCTTCGACGTCGCCGAATGCGGGCGGCTCACCCGCGTCGTGCAGCATGGGGTGCCAGCCCTTGGGCCAGTGGAAGTGCCGCACCAGCCGCTGCGGTGCGGGGTGGCCGACGGGTTGGATGCCGAACAGGTCGCGCATCTCCCGTTCGAAGCGTCCGGCGGGAAACGATAGCCCGGCCAGGCTGGGCAGTTCCGGCCGGGACTTGTCCAGCGGGACGTGGAGTTCGATCCGGCGGTCCGGCGCGGCGGCGGTGAACAGGTACACCGCGCGCAGCCACGGCCCGTCGTCGTGGCCGGCGACCAGCGCGAGCCGGAAGCCGGCGTCCAGCGCGGCGCGGGCGTTCATGGGCAGCTCGTCCGGGTCGATGGTCACCGCGGTGCGGTGCTCGCCGACCAGTGCGCCGAGGGTGTCCAGGGATGGTTCGGTCATGGCGTGCTCCCGGTGAGGATGCTGGTGGCGTGGCTCAGCAGTTCGGCCAGCGGCCCGGCGGTCACCCCGAGGACAGCGGCCCCCAGCAACCCGCCGATCAGCGCCGCGCCCATCGATACCGGCAGCGGTCGGGGCGACGTCGCCGCTCCCGGACCGTCGACGGCCGGGCCGCCGAGGAGCATGCGGCTGGTGTGGCCCACCAGGGCGGCCGCGATGATCAGCACCAGCAGGAACGCGGCGGCGGTGGCCCAGCCCAGGCTGGAGGCGAACCCGGCGCGGGCGATGCCGAGCTCGCTGGCGAATAGGCTGAACGGGGGAAGCCCGATCAGCGCGAGCACACCGAACCCGACGCAGCCGGACAGCACCGGCTGGTGCGCCGCCAGGCCGCGCACCCCGGCGATGCTGCTGGTGCCGGTGACCTGCAGCATCCGCCCCGCCCCGAGGAACAGCACCGCCTTGGCCAACCCGTGGCCCAGGACGTGCAGCAGCACCGCCGCCAGCGCCAGCCGGCTGCCGATCGCCGCGCCGAGGGCGACCAGGCCCATGTGTTCGATGCTGGAGTAGGCGAGCATCCGTTTGTAGTCGCGCTGGGCGAGCAGCAGTGAGGCGGCCAGCAGCAGCGAGGCGAGCGCCATCGCGACCAGCAGGGCGCGGGCGAACCCGGTGCCCAGCGCTGCGTCGGCGATGAGCTTGACGCGCAGGATCGCGTAGAAGGCCACCGACAGCAGCACCCCCGACATCAGCGCGGACACCGGTGCCGGGGCCTGGCCGTGCGCGTCGGGCAGCCAGGCGTGCAGCGGCACCAGCCCGGCTTTGGTGCCGAACCCGACGAGGAGAAGCGCGGTGGCCATGCGGGTGACGTCGGGGTCGAGGTCGGCGGCGGAGAGGGCGAGCAGGGCGAGGTCCAGCCCGGGGTGGCCTGCGGTGTGCGCCGCGGCGTAGTTGAGCAGGATCACCCCCAGCAGGGCCAGCGCGATCCCGGCCGAGCAGATCACCACGTACTTCCACGCCGCCTCGACCGCGGCCCGGGTGCGGCGCTGCCCGACCAGGAACGCGGTGACTACGGTGGTGGCTTCGATGGCCACCCACAGCACACCGAGGTTGGCGGCCAGCACCGCCAGCGCCATGGCCGCGAGGAACAACTGCACCAGCACGCTGTGCCGGGTCGCGGTGCGCATGCTCGCCGCGCCGGTGAGCATCTCGCCGCGCAGGTAGTCGGGTGTGGCGACCGCGGCCAGCAACCCGACCGCGCCGATCACGATCAGCATGAACGCCGACAGCGCGTCCACGCGCAGCAGGCCGCCCACGGCCTCTCCCGGCCCGCCGCGCATCGTGTCCAGCGCGAGGGTGATCGCTGCGGCGAGCACCAGGGCAGCGCTGCCGGCGCTGACCCACGCGGTGGTGCGGCGCCATCCCACCGCCGCATACACCGCCGCTGCCACGACCGGCAGCGCGATCGGCGCAGTGATCAACAGTTCGGTCATGTGTCGCGCAACCCCCGCAGGTCGTCCAGGTCGGTGCCACCGAAGGCGGCGCGCATCCGGGTGGTGAGGATCTGCAGCACCAGCACGACCAGCAGCACGTCCAGCCACACGCCGACCTCCACGATCAGCCCGACGCCCTCGGTGGTGAGGAACGCGACCGTGGTGATGCCGTTGTCCATCAGCAGGAACCCGACCAGCTGCGACAGCGCCCTGCGCCGGGTGACCAGCACGAAGAGCCCGATCAGCACCACCGCCACGCCGACCGGGACGGCTTGGGTCGCGGGCGAGGGCGCCAGCGCCACCAGCGGCTGTGACACCGCGTAGGCCAGCATGGTCAGCGCCGCCGCGGCCAACAGTGAGGCCGCCACGTTGACCAGTGGCTGGGTCTCCCGCGCAGCCTGACCGGACTCGACCAGGGCGCGGCGCAGCAACCACGGCAGCACCCCGGCCCGCAGCGCGGCGATCCCGGCCGCGACCGCCCACAGCTCGGCGGAACCCTGGTGGGCGGCGGTGATCGCGGCCAGCGCGGCCAGCGCGGCGCCCTGCAGCGCGAACACGCGGATGATCACCGCGAGTTCCCGCCGCCACAGGATCACCACCGCGGTCAGCAGCAGCACGCCGCACGCCAGGTACAGCGCCTGCACATAGCCGGTGTCAGTCACCGCCTCGCCTTTCCATCAGCATCATGTCGGTTTGCCTTTTCGTGTCATGCAAGGAAGAACGAGGCCGCGACGGCCAGCAGCGCCAGCACGAACGACCCCGCCAGCAGCTCCGGTACCCGGAACAGCCGCAGCTTCGCCAGGAACACCTCACCGGCCGCCAGCACCGCGCCCAGCAGCGCGATCTTGACCAGCAACGCCAGCACGCCGAGCAGCAGCGCGAGCGGCGTGGCCGTGGTGGCGATGCCCCAGGGCAGGAACAGGTTGGCCAGCAGCCCGAGGAACACCGTCAGCCGCATCGCCGACGCCAGCTCGATCAGCGCCAGGTCCGGCCCGGCGTACTCGAGCACCATCGCCTCGTGCACCATGCTCAGCTCCAGGTGCGTGGACGGGTTGTCCACCGGCAGCCGCCCGGTCTCCGCGACGATCACCACGACCAGCGCGGCGGCCGCGAGCAGGCTCGCCGGCGACACCAGCCGCGCCGGGTCGTGCAGCGTCGAGGACACGATGGTGGCCAGGTTGGTCGAGCCGGCCCGCACCGACAGCGCGACGATCGCCACCAGCATCGTCGGCTCGACCAGCGCGATGATGGTCATCTCCCGGCTGGCGCCCATGCCGCCGAATGCCGTGCCGGTGTCCAGCCCGGCCAGCGCCAGCGCGACCGTGCCCAGCGCCAAGAGCGCCACCACCGCGAACAGGTCGGCCACCGGGTCGATCGCCGAGGCGGTGGTCACGAAGGGCGCCACCACGGCCACGACGAGCGTGGTGGCCACCAGCACCAGTGGCGCCGCCCGGAACACCTCGCTGGTGCCGCGCGGCGCGATCCGTTCCTTGCGTAGCAGCTTGCGCAGGTCCCGCCACGGCTGAGCCACACCCGCGCCGGCGCGGCCCTCCAGCCGGGCGCGGATCTGCCGCATCAGCCCCACCAGCAGCGGCGCCACGGCCACCACCAGCAGCGCCTGCACCAGGCCTCCGGCCACTCCCAGAACGGTCATCGCAGCACCACCAGCACGATCAGCAGCCCGCACAGCGTGTAGAAGCCGTACCCGAGGTAGCGGTGCACGCTGCCATTGGCCAGGCCGCGTCCGGCCTCACCCCACCGCCAGGCCACCGCGAGCACCGGCTCGTACAGCCGCCGCTCGACCCGGTCGGCCACCCGCCGCCGATACTCCACCGCCCGCACCAGATACGCCGACTCCTCGTGATGGTCGACGTCGACATCGAGCTCCGGCTGCACCACGTCGTCGAACACCCGCTGCAGCGGCTCGGCGAACGACGTCGCCGTGTACTCCATCCGCGCCGACATCGGCCCGCCACCGCAGTCCCACAACCGGGCCTCTCGCCGCGCCGCCCGCACCCCCGGCGCCCGCACCGCCGCCACGGTCACCACCACCGCGGCCAGCAGCGCCAGCGCCAGCAGCAACGGCGACAGCACCCCGGCCACGCCCTCCAGCCGCAGCGTGACCTCGCCGCCGACCGCGGATTCCAGCGATCCGAACACCACCCCGCCGACCCGCGCCAGCGCGGGCAGAACCATTGCCGGCTCCAGCGCGAGCACCACACATGCCGCGCCCGCAAAGGCCATCCCAACCAGCATCGTCGCGGGGCTCTCCGTGGCCTGCTGGGCACCGGCCGAGCGGGGTTTGGCCAGGAACCCAACCCCGAACGCCTTCACGAACGTCGCGACCGCCAGCCCTGCGGTCAACGCCACGACCGCTACCGCCACCGGCATCACGATCGCTGTCGCCAGCCCCGGCACGGCCACCCCATGAACCAGCGCCTGCAACAGCAGCCACTCCGAAACGAACGCCGTCCCCGGCGGCAACGCCGACGCCGCCAGCGCCCCTACCCCGAACGCCGCCGTCGTCACCGGCATCCCCCGCCGCAACCCACCCAACGCGTCCAGATCCCGGGTCCCGGTGCCGTGCAGCACCGAGCCGGCGGCCAGGAACAACAGCGACTTGAAGCTCGCGTGGTTGATCACATGCAGCAACGCCGCCGCCAACGCCAGGCCCGCCAGCACCCGCTGCCCCGACGAGGCGAACAACCCGGCCGCACCCAGCCCGACCAGCACCAGGCCCATGTTCTCCGTCGTCGAGTAGCCCAGCAGCCGCTTCAGGTCCGCGCTCATCGCCGCCTGCAGGATCCCATACACCGCCGAGACCGCGCCCAGCCCGAGCACCAGCAGCCACCACCAGGCCGGGCCGCCGCCCAGCAGGTCACCACCGACCCGGGCGATCCCATACACCCCGAGGTTGACCATCGCCGCCGACATCAACGCCGACACATGACTGGGCGCCTCCGGATGCGCCCGCGGCAGCCACGCGTGCAGCGGCAAGATGCCCGCCTTCGACGCGAACCCCAGCAGCGTCAGCACGAACACCACACCCGCGACACCGGGCGACAGATCCGCTCGCCGCAGCGCATCGAACGAGTCACCGCCCGCGCGCGCCGCGAACACCAACAACCCGAACAGCACACTGACCAGGCCGAGGTGGGTCATCACCGCATACCACCGCACGGCCGAGGCGACCTCGGGACGCTGACGATGCTCGGCCGCCACCAGCAGCAACGACGTCAGCGCCATCAGTTCCCAGCACACCAGGAACGTGCCCACACTCGCCGCCACCGGCACCAGCAACATCACCACCACGAACAGCGGAAACACCGACTGCACCGACCGGCCGCCGATGCCATGCCGCGAATAGGACATCCCGAAGATCCCGGCCACCACCGCGACCCCGCCCGTCACCGCGACGAACAACCCGCCCAGCGCGTCCAGTTCCAGCGACACCCCGAACAACGGCAACAACTCGGGCAGCGAAACAGCGAACGACTGGCCTCCCGTCGCGGCGACACCCGCCGTCACCGCCGCCGCGCCGCTCGCCGCCGTCCCCAACCCCACCAGGACCGGGCGCGGCCGCGTTGGCACGACCAATGCCACCACCGCGGACAATCCCCCGAGCGCGGCCGCCACGACGAGGCCGGTCGCCGCGAGATTCATCGGCCGGTCAGCTTCCGCAACGCCTCCACGATCGCCTCTGGCCGAGGCGGGCAACCCGCGACCTCCACGTCGACCCGAACCACCTCCGACACCGGACCGACCACCCCGTACGCACCGGCAAACACACCGCAGTTGCGGGCACAGTCACCCACCGCCACCACCAGCCGCGGCTGCGGCACCGCCTCGAACGTGCGCCGCAACGGCTCGGCCATGTTCCGCGTCACCGGACCCGTCACCAACAGCGCATCCGCATGCCGCGGAGACGCCACCAGGCGCGCGCCGTACCGCTCGGCGTCATACACCGGACCGAACGCCGACCCGATCTCCACCTCGCACCCATTACACGAACCGGCATCCACATGCCGCACCTGCACCGAACCACCCAGACGACGCGCGGCCTCTGGCCGCTCCCCATCGGGGCGCGGCGGCGCGGCCTCGGCCACCCGGCCGGTCCGGCGGATCTTGCGCCACAAACCCAGCACTCGCTGCTCCTACCACTCAACGATCTCGCCAAAAGATGCGGCCGGCCCGCTGGGCGACTCAAGCCAGGGATCAGCGGGCCAGCCGCGGCCTCACCCGCCCCGCGGCGCCGAATCCGGCCCCGGCGCGGAAGCCGACGCGCGCAAATCCGCCAACAACTCGGCCTGCCCAGTGATCAGGCCGGTGAGAATCTGCCGCGCCACCGTCAACAGGTCGGCCACCTGCGGACTGGTCACTGCATAGAACACCGTCGAGCCCTCCTTGCGGGTCGTCACCAATCCCGCCCGACGCAACACCGCCAGCTGCTGCGACAGGTTCGACGCCTCGATGCCCAACTCCGGCAGCAACTCCGACACCGCATGCTCGCGTTCACTGAGCAGCTCCAGCACCCGGATCCGGGCCGGATGCCCCAGCGTCTTGAAGAACTCCGCCTTCACCTGGTAGAGCGGCCTACTCACCGGCACTCCATCCTCGAGGCGTGAAACCTGGGCACAGTGTTCTGCACTTGATAAGCTTAGCAAGTCCGAAACAACTCAGTGCCGTCGGCGCATCCCGCGGCGTCACCGATCCCGGAGACCGGCATGGGCGAGCCCACCGTTGGTGCCCTCATGACCCGCCACGTCCGCACCGCAATCGCCGAGACGCCCTTCAAAGAGATCGTGTGTGTCATGGTCACCGCCGACATCGCCGACCTGCCGGTCGGGCTCGTGTCGGAGCGCGACCTACTGGCCAAGCTCGAGTACCACGACACCGCCGACCACCCAGGCCACCGAGGAACCTCTCGCGGTCAGGCGAAACTGATCATTCTCCACGACGACATAGCCGAAGTCGACGAGGCGCTGAAGCGACTCGTCAAGAGTCGCGTCCGTCGGGTACGTGCTTTCAACGTCGATCCGCGCGACCGCCATTCGAATCGCCGTCGCGATGCGTTCCCGCGACATCGGACCAGTCGCGAGCATGGCGCAGACCTCCGGGGCACAGGGCTGCGTCAACCATCTCAGCCCGCGTTCCTCGTCCGGGCCTAGATCCCGCTCGCTTCCCATGTCACGTCTCCTTTGGGTCGGAACCTACAACGTCTCGTTTTGAGGTCGTCGCCCCTCCGCGCGGGAGTGCGGGCGGCGTGCTTCTCGTGTCACGGCGCGCGCGACGGCGCGCTGAAGTGTGCCAGGACTGGGCAGCGACAGGCTCTGCGGGCGAAGCGGTAGCTGGCAGCGGACCGGACCCGGGGTCCAAGTTCCCTCGCCGTAATGTCGGCACAGCCGCCCATCGAACGGGAGATCGTCGCGCCGGACTGACTGGCACAGCACCCGACGTCGCCCGCGCGGCGCTGTGATCACAGGACCGAGCGAGCGCACGCGTACGTCAGCCCTGGCGACCCACTTGTACAGCTCGATAGGCAACTCGACGGCATCAACCCCGGCGCCACAGATCAGCAGCACTGAGAACGGCGAGTAACCCCACAGCGCGAGCGCCTGATCGGTGGTTCGGACGGCGTTGGCGCGCCAGTCGTCGTGTATGGGACGCAGCCCGTCGGCGCGGGCATGCCCAGGCCAGCCGGCAGCGCTGGGCCAGGATCGACCCAGCCAAGGAGAAAGCCATCCTCGGCGTGTGGGACGCCTACCAACTCGACCATTGCGGAGGAACGTAGGCCAGGAATCCATCAGTCCTACCGGGTTCAGAGCCACCCGACGTCGGGAGCCGGAGCCCACTTGGCACCTGACGGTGGTAGTTTTCCGTCCGGCCCAAATGCCCACTGGACAACTATCTCGCGCAATTGGTCGAGGGTGATGTACGCGTCGGGGGGGAACCGGGTCTCGTGGGCGTTCCACGTGTCGTGGACCAGCTCGATGTCGTTCTCCGCATCGCCGCGCGTCATCCACTCGTAGACGTGGTCGTTGTTGTCTACGGCCACGAGCACGGCGGCGGCCACCTTGCTGTCGGGAGCGAAGTCGAACCGCAGCGTCGAGGACTCACCGGGCGATGGGATGGTGTTCGGTTGGAGATACAGCCGCACGACGGACAGGTCGCTTGGGAACGCCAGCGTTACGTCCATCAACTGCGCCAGGCCGCGGGCGCTGGTCGCTTCGGCCTTGAAGACCACGTCGCCGGTCTGCCAGACACACGACACCCGCAGGCCGGGTGACCAGTGCTTGAGCGTGGCTCGTGGGATCATGCTGCGCCTCCGGTGAGCTTGGTCGGCGACTGCGCTCCGGGGTACCAAACGTAGATCGCTGCACCAGCGGGGAGCAGCGCGTTCACGACAGCATCGCACGTCTGCGCGGCACCGACGCAGGGGCCTTTCGTGTTGTTGATGACCAGCACCACGGTGCGCACGTGGCCCTCGCGCATCCAGGCCGCCAGCTTGGCCTCGACATGGGTCGCCGCGGGATACCGGCCCGTCGGGTCGGCCTTGAACCCAATGTCCTGGAGCAGCTTGCGCGCGAGCT
>WHSS01000066.1 GCA_009379975.1 Actinophytocola sp. | reverse complement strand
GGGTCAGGCCGCGCCGGGGGATCTGCTCGGGCGCTGCGGGGTGCGGTCGCTCGCATGTGCTGTTACCCCGGTTCTGCCTGGGCCGCCGGGTGGACGCGGTGGCGGTGATCTGGGCGGCGCTGCTGGCTCGAGCGATGGGGCAGGGCTGGCGCACGATCACCGAGGCGGCGGGACGGCCGGCCTCGACGGTGCGGGGCTGGCTGGCCCGGTTCGCCGCCCACGCCGAGCCGATCCGGGTGGCGTTCGCGCGGCTGGAACGCCACGCGGCCACGGGCGGTGACTTGGATCGTCTGGTTCCGGCGAGCAGCCCGTCCGCCGATGCGGTCGCGCAGATCGGTGGAGGGCTCCCGCTTTCGTAGACAGTCACCGAAGTGGCACGATGGTCTACGAGGAGAGAATCTGAAATGGGAACGACACGCCGAAAGTACACTTGACACAACTGTGAAGAACTCAGGAACCTAGTTGATCTAGGCGAGACGAATCATCACACAATTCGATGAGGCAGCCAGAGCCCGCCGAGATGCCTTCGGTCCAAGAGTTCACGGCCATGTCGCTTGCTGCCTCGAGGGAGGTCGGCTGGGCACGAAGCCAGACCGGGAGGAACCGGATGGATACTCCGCGTGAACCAGCTGTGCGTGCCGTCGTCGGATAGCGTCGAGTGCCTCTTCGTGTATCTGAGCGATCCGCTCGTGGGCCTCGCGCAGCTGCGCATCCCATTGGGTCCGGACGTCTTGGTTGTCGCGCACACGCCTCACCTCTCATCAAGAAGGCAAGGCAAACCTAATCCAACAGCAGGGGCGGCGCAACGGACCTACCACGAACGCCCTTGCCTGCTCGCGTGGTGTCTGACCTGCCAGTTAGCCCGCATCGGATGGTGCTCGCTACCTCTGCGCGTGGGAGTCGCGCCTGCGGCGGTGCGGGTGCAGACTGGGAGAGGTGAGCCTGCGAGTGCGGATGTCGGTGCGCGTCGAGGGCGTGGTGCAGGGCGTTGGGTTCCGGCCGTTCGTGCATAGGCTCGCGAAGCGGCTCATGCTGTGCGGGCACGTCGGCAATCACGCGGATGGAGTGTTCGCCGAGGTGGAAGGCACGCGAGACGCGGTGAGGGCGTTCCTGCGGGCGCTGCGAGAAGAGGCGCCGCCGCTGGCCGTCGTCGAGTCGGTGCGCACCACGGAGCTGCCGCCGACTGGGGCGAACGGCTTCACGATCGCGGCGAGCCCGCAGGGCGCCGAGGCGAATACGTTGATCTCGGCCGACAGCGCCACCTGCGATGCGTGTCTGCGTGAGCTTGCGGATCCCGCGGACCGGCGCTATCGGTACCCGTTCATCAACTGCACCCACTGCGGGCCGCGGTTCACCATCGTGCGCGGCGTGCCCTACGACCGGCCATTCACGACGATGGCCGGGTTCGCGATGTGCGCCGACTGCGCCGCCGAGTATGCCGACCCGGCCGATCGGCGGTTCCACGCGCAGCCGGTGTGCTGCACGGCGTGCGGGCCCCGGCTGCGGCTGGACCTGCTCGGCTCTGATCCCCGCTTTGGGCAGGACCTGTTGGCGGAGGCGGTGCGGCGGCTGCGTGCTGGGCAGATACTCGCGATCAAGGGCCTGGGCGGGTTCCACCTCGCCACGGATGCCACGGACCCTACGGCCGCGGCCACGCTACGGGCTCGCAAGCATCGGGAGGATAAGCCGTTCGCCGTCATGGTTGCCGATCTCGCCGCCGTACGGGAGCTGTGCGAGGTCGGCGACGGTGACGCGGAGCTGCTGACCAGCCGCAGGCGTCCGATCGTGCTGCTGCCGAAGCGTCCGGGCACCCCGATCGCCGATGCGGTCGCGCCGGGCAACCGGCGGCTCGGCGTGATGCTGCCGTACACGCCGCTGCATCACCTGCTGCTCGCCGATGTCGGTCGCCCCATCGTGCTGACCAGTGGGAACGTCTCGGACGAGCCGATCGTCTACCGCGACGAGGACGTCGCCGACCGGCTGGGCGGCATCGCCGACGCGGTGCTGACTCACGATCGACCGATCCACATCCGCACCGACGACTCCGTGGCCCGCACTTTCCGGGGCACGGTGCAGCTGCAGCGGCGCTCGCGGGGGTACGTGCCGGAGGCGGCGGCCGGCCTCGACGTTGACGTCGGCAGGCACGTGCTGGCGTGTGGCGCCGAGCTGAAGAACACGTTCTGCCTGGCCAAGGGGAGGCGAATGTTCCTGTCGCATCACATCGGCGACCTGGAGAACGTCGAGACGCTGCGGTCGTTCACCGAGGGTATCGAGCACTTCCGCGCACTGTTCGACATCGACCCGGAAGTCGTCGCGTATGACCTGCACCCGGAGTACCTGTCGACCAAGTACGCGCTCGATCTGCCCGATGTGGTCCTGGTCGGGGTGCAGCACCACCACGCGCACATCGCTTCGTGCCTCGTGGACAACCGGGAGCCAGGACCGGTGCTCGGGGTCGCCTTTGACGGCACAGGCTACGGCACCGACGGCACGATCTGGGGCGGCGAGTTCCTGGTCGCCGACCTCGCGACTTTTCAGCGGCTCGGGCACCTCGAGCCGGTGCCGATGCCTGGCGGGGCGGCCGCGATCACCCAGCCGTGGCGGATGGCGGCGGCATACCTCGACCTAGCCTACGGCGATGACCCGCCCGAGCTGGACGTCGCACGCCGCAACGCCGGGCGATGGCGTGCGGTGCGGTCGATGGCCCGCAGCGGGGTGAACGCGCCCACGACCTCGAGCGCGGGCCGGTTGTTCGACGCCGTCGCCGCGCTGCTCGGCGTGCGGGACACGATCAACTACGAGGGCCAGGCGGCGATCGAGCTGGAGCAGCACGCCGATCCGGCGGAGCGTGGTGTGTACGCTGCCGCGATCGCCGACGGCGATCCGCTGCGGGTGTCCGGTGAGGACCTGGTCCGGGCCTGTGTGGACGATCTGTGCGCCGGTGTTCCGAGCACGGTGGTCGCGGCGCGGTTCCACAACGGCGTCTCCGACGTAATCGCGCGGGTCTGCGCCCGGCTCCGGCAGCGTACCGGTGTCAACGTGGTGGCGTTGTCCGGCGGCGTGTTCCAGAACCTGCTGCTGCTTGGCGTGACGGTGGACGCGCTGCAACAGCGCGGTTTCCGGGTACTGGTCCACTCCCGGGTGCCGACCAACGACGGCGGCATCAGCCTCGGCCAGGCCGTGATCGCCGCCCACTCCTGACCGTGTCCCACGGCGGTGACGGCGTGTCCGGCATTCGCGGCGCCGGGTTCGCCGCTCCGCAGTTATGGGACGCGCCGTCGGTGGTGGGGGACACGGGCGTTCTCGGTGTGGGACACCAGCCGCCGTTAGCGGGTGGTGAGGGCGGCCTGGGCCAGCTCCCAGAGCGCATGGTATACGGTCGTTTGCGCTTCCTGGATGCGGTGCACCGACGGCGACGGCACCACGAACAGGTGGTCGATCGAGTCCAGCTCGGCCATCTTGCCGCCGTCGTAGCCGGCGATGCCGATGGTGACCATGCCGCGTTCGCGCGCCTTGTCGAAGGCCCACAGCAGGTTCGCCGAGTTCCCGCTGGTGGACAGCCCCACCGCGATGTCGCCCTGCCTGCCCCAGGCCGCGATCTGCCGGGCGAAGACGATCTCGAACCCGATGTCGTTGCCCAGCGCGGTCACGACGGCGATGTCGTTGGTGAGCCCGATCGCGGGCAGCGGATGCTCGTTACCAGCCGGGCTGAGGAACAGGCTCGCCATGTCCTGCGCGTCGGTGGAGCTGCCGCCGTTGCCGAAGGCGAGCAGTCTGCCGCCGGCGGCGAACGACGCGGCCATCGCGTGGGCGCACTCCGTCAGCTTGGACCGGTCGCGTTCCAGCACCGTGGCGCGCAGCGATGTGATCTCACGTGCCTTGTCTACAGTGGACTGCCGCACCTGCTCAAGGACGGAGGCCAGGTCGGTCTCCTTCGAGTACAGGAACGGGTACAGCGACTCCATCGCGTCGGTGTCCTCGGTGGCGCGATCCCGCGTCATGCCGTTCACCCTTCCTGCGCCGACGTCTCGTTCGCTCCGACGACGCCGATCGCCTCGCCCGCGTGCACCAGGATCGTGTCGCCGACACTCGCGTTGACAAGGGCGATGCTGACCTCCTCGGCGCCCTGGCCGGTGTCCACTGTGGCCATCTCCAGCTCATGCACTGCGATGATGGTCACCTCGACCGCGGTGTCCGAGCACGTGATGCACACGCCGTCGTGGCAGTGCCCTGGATCCTGCCCGGTGCCCGTACCGGTGGGTTCGGTGCTCACGATTTCATCTCCCTCTGGAGAACGCCGGGATGCTCGAAGAAGACATGCACCAGTTCCCACAGGATGTGGTACGCGGTGACGTGCACCTCCTTAACCACCCTGGGATCGTCTGAGCGTGCGACGAGCACGTGCTCGACGCTGGCGTCGCGGGCAATCTGGCCGCCGTCTCCGCCGGTCAGCGCCACGGTGAGCAGCCCGCGCTCGGCCGCGCAGCGCAGTCCGCGCAGCACGTTCTCGCATGAGCCGTCGCTGGAGATGCCGAGCGCGATGTCGGTGGGGTGGCTGAGGTGCCGGATCTGGTGCGCGAACACCTCGGGCAGCCCGGCACGGTTGGCCACGCCGGTCACGGTGGCGATGTCGGAGGTGAGCGAGAGCGCGGGGAGGGCGCGTTTCCCGACGATCACCGGGTGAACAAACTCCACCGCGACGTGCTGCGCGTCGGTGCTCGCACCGCCGTTGCCGAACACGAGCAGCTTGCCGCCCTGGTGGAACCGCGCGGCCATCGCGTGACACGTCCGCGCCACGGTGTCGGCTTGGTCGCCGAGGTCCTGCACCGGTTCGGCCCGGCGTCCGAAGACCGTGTCGATGAGTTCCGTGCCGTGTTCGGGCCGCGACATCGCGGGTCACTTCCTCGGTAATCGAGTGCAGGTGAAATCGACGCTAGTAGCGGTATGCGAGGCATACAACCTGAAGGGGCGTCGTCGTTTCGCATCAGCAGATGCGGGGTAGTGGGTCGCCGACGAGGAGATCCATGATGCGGGTGCCGCCGAACGCGGTCTTGAGCATCACCATGCCTGGCGGGTCGGCGCCGATGTGGCCGATGACCGCAGCCTGCTGCCCCAGCGGATGGGAGCGCAGGGTGGCCAATGCGTCCTCGGCCTGCTCACCGTCGACGATGGCGACGAGGCGGCCTTCGCAGGCAACATAGAGCGGGTCGATACCAAGCAACTCGGAGGCGCCCCTGACCTCGGTGCGCACCGGGACGGCGTTTTCGTCGACGGTGACCGACACGTTGGCTGCGCGAGCGATCTCGTTGAGGATCGTCGCCACTCCGCCCCGAGTGGCGTCGCGCATCGCTCGCACCCCTGGCACCGCGTCCAGCAGAGCAGCGGTGAGCTCGTTGAGTGGGGCGGTGTCGGATTCGAGGTCGGTTTCGATGTCAAGTTCGCCGCGAGTGAGCATGATCGTGATGCCGTGCTCGCCGATGGGTCCGGACACCAGCACCGCGTCGCCGGGTTTGACGGTGGCGATACCCAGCTCACGGGAGTGCTCAAGTACTCCGACGCCTGCGGTGTTGATGTAGCAGCCGTCGGCTTTGCCGCGCTGCACCACTTTGGTGTCACCGGCCACGATCTGCACTCCCGCCGTGTCGGCGGCCGCCTTTATCGACTCGACGATCCGGGTCAATTCGGCGATCGGGAAGCCCTCTTCCAGGATGAACCCTGCCGTCAGGTGCAGTGGGCGGGCGCCTGCGACAGCGAGGTCGTTGACGGTGCCGTTGACGGCGAGGTCGCCGATGCAGCCGCCGGGGAAGAACAACGGCGACACGACATATGAGTCGGTTGTCAGCGCCATCCTGCCGGCATCGACAGGGAACGACGCGCTGTCTTCCAGCGGCTCGAGCAGCGGGTTACGGAACGTGTCGAGGAACACGGCCTCGATCAGCGTCTGGGTGGCCTTGCCGCCGGAGCCGTGCGAGAGGGTGACGCGCTCCTCCCGAACCTTCGGCTTGCGGCGCCGCGCCTTGTCGATGCGGTCGAGGACCTGCTGTTCGCGGTCGCTTGGCTGGTCGGTGCGTGTCCGTCGGGCGGAGACCCGTTCAGACGTGCTCATGGGCTGAGGCCTCCTTGACGCGGGTGCGGTTGAAGCGGCCGAAGTTGTAGTAGGCGGCGCAGGCGCCTTCTGGCGAGACCATGCAGGTGCCGATCGGCGTCTCGGGCGTGCACGCGGTGCCGAACACCTTGCACTCCCACGGTTTGAGCACGCCCTTGAGTACCTCACCGCACTGGCACGCCTTCGGGTCGGCGACTCGCACGCCCGGCATGGAGAAGACCTGCTCGGCGTCGAATGCCGAGTACTTCTCCTTCATCCGCATCGCCGAGTGCGAGATGAATCCGAGCCCGCGCCACTCGAAGTACGGTCGCAGCTCCATCACCTCACCGATCGCGTTGAGCGCGATCGGGTTGCCCTGCCACGGCACCACCCGCGAGTACTGGTTCTCCACCTCACAGCGGTCATCAGCCAGTTGCAGCATCAGCTGATAGATCGACTGCAGGATGTCCAGCGGCTCGAACCCCGACACCACCACCGGCTTCTCGTAGTCGCGGGCGATGAACTCGTACGGCCTGCAGCCGATCACGGTGGACACGTGGCCCGGACCAATAAATCCGTCGAGGCGCAGGTCGGGCGAGTCGAGGATCGCCTTGATCGCCGGGATGATCGTGACGTGGTTGCAGAACACCGAGAAGTTCTCGATGCCTTCGGCTGCGGCGCGTAGCACTGTCATCGCCGTCGACGGGGTGGTGGTCTCGAACCCGATCGCCATGAACACCACGTGCGTATCCGGGTTCTGTCTGGCGATCTTGAGCGAGTCCAGCGGCGAGTACACCATCCGGATGTTGGTGCCCTCGGCGTTGGAGTCGAAGAAGTTCCCGCCGGAACCGGGCACCCGCATCATGTCGCCGAACGACGTCATCAGCACATCCGGCTGGCGGGCGATGTGGATCGCATCGTCCACCCTGCCCATCGGGATCACGCACACCGGACACCCGGGGCCGTGCACCAGCTGGATGTTCTCCGGCAGATAGTCCTCGAGGCCGTGCTTGTAGATCGTGTGGGTATGCCCGCCACAGACCTCCATGAACTTGTAGTGCCTGCCCGGTATGCACAGGCTGGTGATCTTGGCAGACAGCGCACGAGCCTTGTCGGCGTCGCGGAACTCGTCAACGAAACGCATCGCGCCTCCTCCTCACTCGATCCGCGAGTCGCGCAGCGCCGCCAACTCGCCTTCATAGGACTCACCAAGCCCGGCCAGGAACTCCAGTTCGGCCGCCGCTTGGGCCTCGTCGATCTTCGACAGCGCGAAGCCGACGTGGATCAGCACCCAATCACCAGGCACCGGTGGATCATCGGCGAGCAGCCCGATGTTGATCTTGCGTTTCACGCCGCTGACCGCGACCTTCGCCAGGTCAGGACGCTCCTTGTCCACGTCGATGACCTCACCGGGAATACCGAGACACATCGCGTGTCACCTCCCTGGTCGAGGGTTCGGCGGCGCCAAGCCGCTGGCTGCCGAGCCACTATGTGTCGAAGTCCTATATCTCTTGCGACACTACGACTGTTGGTCGAGTCACACAATGTGTCGATCGAGGATCGCGCCGAGTGGCTGCGCCCGTCGAGGGACGCGCGCAGCCACGTCGGAGATGGTCAGCAGCGCACCACGGCGCACTGCAAAGCCGACGGCCGAGTGTTGGCGATCAGCGCGGAGAACCGGCTTGGCATCAGGGCCAGCGTCAGCACGGCGATCGACATATAGCCGGGTGAGGTGATCGCACGGCGGGACAGCCGGGAGGGGGCTATGCTGCCGCCTAAGATCTGACGGCCGAGGTGCGTAGAGGGCTGAGCCATGCGAGTGGCGTTCGTCGGCAAGGGCGGTGCGGGAAAGTCCGCGATCGCCGGAGTGATCGCGCGGCTGCTCGCGCGGGACGGCGAGGACGTCCTTGCCGTTGACTCCGACCCGATGCCCGGCCTCTCGGTCTCGCTCGGGCTCGGCGTCGTCGAATCGGCCATCCCTGCGGACGCGGTGACGGAGAAGGCGGCGGGCGAGCCAGGGCCCCGGTTCCGGCTGCGGCAGGGGCTGACCGCGACCGAGGCGATCGACCGTTACGCGCTGTTAGCGCCGGACGGCGTCCGGTTCCTGCAGTTCGGCAAGACCCGCGCGTCGGCGGCGCCGTTGATGCGCTCGCAATGGGCGTTCCGGCAGATCCTCGACGGTCTGCCACCGGAGACGCCTACGGTCATCGGCGACCTGCCAGGCGGCACCAGGCAGCCCTTCCTCGGCTGGGCGGGCTACGCCGACACGGTGGTCGTCGTGGTGCCGCCGACCTCGGCCGGGATGCTCTCGGCACGCAGGCTGGCGAAGCTCGCCACCACCGGCCCGACCACCGACACCGGGCCGAGCCGGATCCTCGCGGTGGTCAGCCAGGCGCGCGACGACGCGGACGTCGAGCGGATACGGCAGCGGACCGGCCTCGACGTCATCGGCAGCGTCCCGTGGGACGAACGGGTACTCGCCGCCGAACGCGAGGGCCGTTCGGTACTCGACACCGCACCGGACTCCGCGGTGGTCGCGGCGCTGACCGCGCTCGCCGAACGGCTCGCGCCACAGCGAGCGGCACAACGACAGGCAGCACTCGCGGACTTCCCAGGCGGTGGAGCATGAAGCTGGCAGTGGTCGGCAAAGGCGGCGTCGGCAAGACGACAACGGCGGCCGTCCTGGCACGCACGCTCGCGCGCGACGGCGGCACGGTGGTCGCGCTCGACTGCGACACCAACCCCAACCTCGGCATCTCGCTCGGCATCGGCGACGACGAGACCGAGCGGCTCATCGGGCTGCGGCAGTCGCTCGACGACGGCACCCAGGAACACGCGCCGAGCTGGGACTCGCTGATCGACGTCTTCGGCAGCGACGCACCCGGCGGCGTACGGCTCGCCGTGGTGAGCGCGATGGACAAGCCGGAGCCGGGCTGCCCGTGCTGCGGGCTGTCCCCGGAGCAGCTGCTGCGCACGGTCGCCTTCGACGAGCAGACCGTCATCGCCGACTTCGAGGCAGGCATCGGCACGCTGACGCGGCTCGAGGCCGGCGCGGTGGACGTCATCGTGCTGGTGGTCGCGCCGACCGCGAAGTCGATCGAGGTCGCCCGGCGAGCGGCGGAACTGGTGGCGGAGAAGCAGCTCGGCAGGCTGGTCGTGCTCGGCAACCAAGTCCGCGACGACGCCGACCGTGCGCTGATCACCGCCGCGTTCGGCGAGCCCGACGTCGCGTGCGTACCGCACGACGAGCGGATCGCCGATGCCGACCGGCGGGGCGTCGCCCCGTTCGACGTCGCGCCGGACGCCGACGCGGTGCTGGCGATCGCCGCGCTGGCGGGAACCCTGCGCGCCACGGCGTAGCTACCCGGCGACGGTCGTGCGGGCCGCGATCGCCTCCAGCAGGGCGTCGACCGCGTGCGGCACCTCGCTCAGTGCCGCCCCGGACCGGTCGGCGTCGAGCACCGCGTCGTCATAGGGCAGCACGCCGAGCAGCGGGACGTCGAACCCGCCGCACAGCGCGGTGAAGAACTCCTCGTCGCCAGGGCGGGCCTTGTTACCGATGCCGAACACCAGCGGGATGCCCAGCTCGGCCGCGAGCGCCTTGGTGCGGGCCGCGGTGATCACCGACTTGCGGCTCGGCTCCATCACGACCAGCAGCACGTCGGCGTAGGCCAGCGTGCCGCCGGAGCGGCTCAGGTGCTCGAGCCCCGCCTCCATGTCGACCAGTGTGACGTCGGCTTGGCCGACCATGACCTCGCCGAGCAGGCTGCGCACGCTGGCGTGGCCCGCGCAGGTGCAGCCCGCGCCCGCGTCGGTCACCCTGATCGCCGACAGCAGCGTCACCCCGGACGGGGTGGTCACGCCGTAGTCGCGCACAACGTCGGCGGCGGTGGCCGAGCCTGCCGCGCCGACGATCAGCGACCGCGGCAGCACCGGCACGGCGTCGGTTTGCTGCTGGTCGAGGCCGAGCGAGACGCCCAGGTTGGGGTTGGAGTCGGTGTCGATCGCGAGGACGCGCTGTCCGCGTGCCGCGAAGGCGCGCGCGAGCAGAGCGCTGACGGTGGTCTTGCCTACGCCGCCCTTGCCGACCACGCCGAGTTTCATGACCAGTTCCTTCGTGTTGTTCCCAGGCTGCGTCAGCCGCAGAATGAGGCCAACGATAGGACGCCTACCGCCGGGAAGCCAGTCGGCGAGAACGAGGGACGCACCATGCGCATCGGCATCGCAGGCAAGGGTGGGGTCGGCAAGACGACCATCGCGGCGACCATGGCCCGGTTGGCGGCGCGAGCGGGCGCGAAAGTGATCGCCATCGACGCCGACTCCAACCCCAACCTCGCGACGGCACTGGGGCTCGACC
The DNA here is from genome assembly GCA_009379975.1 of Actinophytocola sp. Taxonomy (GTDB): domain Bacteria; phylum Actinomycetota; class Actinomycetes; order Mycobacteriales; family Pseudonocardiaceae; genus WHSS01. The sequence continues at coordinate 11,156 of WHSS01000066.1, read as the reverse complement.
GGGTGATGGAGCAGCGGCCGCTGCCCGCGTCGCTGGTCTCGAAGCGGCTCGACGGGCCCGCGCTGACCGACGCCGTCGACAGCGTGCTCACCGCGCACGGCACCCCCGGGCCCGACGGGGTCGTGATGCTCACGATGGGCGGGCCCGCCCATGCCGGGGAAGGCTGCCTGTGCTCGGCGCACGCCACCGTGGGCGCGGTGCTCGCCGACCTCGCCGGGCCCGACCTGGTCACGGTGGTGGACATGGAGGCATCGCCGGAGCAACTCAGCAGGGGCACGGTGCGCAACGTCGACATCCTGCTGCTGGTCGCGGAGCCGTACTTCCGTTCGCTGGAGACGGTGCGCAGGCTGGCGCCGCTCGCCATGGAGCTGTCCATCGCCCGCATCGGGGTGATCGCGAACAAGCTGCGGTCCGAGACGGACGCCGATGCGGTCGCCGAGTTCTGCGAGCGGCACCGGCTGACCCAACTGGCACGCGTGCCCTACGACGACGCTGTGACGCGGGCGGACCTGGCAGGCAGCCCGCTGCTGGACGTCGCGCCGGACAGCCAGGTGGTGGCCGCGGTCGGCGAACTGGTCGCACAACTGCGCACGGCGGACACCCCGCAGGGCTGAGCCAGGCGTTGCGACCTCAGCCGCGCCGCTGCGTGGCTTCCGCCTTCTCGGCGAGCGGGCCGAGCGCGGCGTCGATCTCGCGCAGCCGCTCGTTGATGCGCAGCACCGACGGCCCGATCACGGCGGTGTGCGACTCGACCGCGCGGACGCCGAACGCCACCTTGCCGAGGTAGGTCGAGACCACCCGCAGCTTGTGGCCGATCAGGATCAGATACACCGCGAGCACACCGACGACCAGCGCGATCTCGATGACGGTGAGGGTTACCAGGAGGGCGGTCATGGCGCGCCCCCTTCCGTGTCATCCGCTGGGCCGCCAGCCGGACCACCCGCCGGTGGCGGGGCGGCACGGCCATCCCCGCCGCTGACGCCGCTGAGCAGCGCGTCGTGCCGCAGCGCCTCGGCCTTGATCCGGTCGAGCTGGTCGCCGGTCGAATCGAGCTGCCAGGTGGTGGCGGTGTTCCGGGCGACCGTGGTCGCGGTATCCCACAATGTGATGACGTTGCGCTCCACCTTGCCGACAGCGTTGAGTAGCAACTGCAGCAGGACCACCACCACGACGGCGACCACGAGTCCGATGCCGAGCGTGACCCACCAGATCACCTGGGTGTCCTCCGCGAGCGCGCGTGTCATCGGCCACCTCCCAGCGCATGCCTCGCCTCGGTGGCACCGGCGAGGATGTCCTTGGCCGCCGTCCGGGTCTCCTCAAGATGCCAGAGCGCTGCGGTGCGCTCCTGCGTCAGCCGGAGCGCCTCGGTGGCGTCCTCGGCGACGGCGGCGATCCGCCGTACGGTCACGATGATCAGGATCAGCAGCACCGCGACCAGTAGCACCACGACAGCCCCGATCACGTACCCCACCCACCACCCGGTCAGATGTTCAGCCGCGAGGGTCATATCGCACCTCGTCTTCGCGCATTGTGTTCACACGCTGTCGTCACACGCTGCTGCCCGCTAGGTGTGTTGAGCATACACCGGGGTGACAGTCCCCGCTGCCCACTTTCGGTGCCGTCGGGTACGCGCTACGGTAGATGTGATCGTCATATACGGCGTATCCGGTGACCCGACGGAGGCGACAACCATGGTCGCGAAGTCTTCCGAACGAACCCCGGCGCAGCGGTTGCTCGACGTCCTCGGGCCGGTCGACCGCTTCCACGACCAGGCCGAGCTCGGCGACTTCGGCATGCCGAGCAGGTCATCGATGGAGGCGATGCTCGACCCGATCGCCCACACCGATCCCAGTCGGCGCATCGGTCCGATGGAGAAGATCCACGTGTTCTGGTTCGCCGGGATGAGCTGCGACGGCTGCACGGTGTCGGTCACCGGCGCGCAGGCCCCGTCGGTGGAGAGCCTTGTGCTCGGCGCGCACCCAGGACTGCCGCAGGTGGTGCTGCACCATCCGGTGGTCAACGTCGAGTCCGGCCCGAAGTACATGCACCCCCACGAACTGGCGGTGCAGGGCAAGCTCGGCGCGCCCTACGCGATCGTGCTTGAGGGCTCGATCAGCGACGAGACCGTCGCGATGCAGACCGGCGGCTACTGGGTCGGCCAGGGCGAGGAGCCGTGGGGGCCAGACGGCGCGATGCGCACCGTCACCACCGACGAGTGGATCGCGCGGATGGCGCCTGGCGCCGCCGCGTCCATCGCGATCGGCACCTGCGCCACCTGGGGCGGCATCCCTGCGGCCGCGGGCAACCCGACCGGCGCGATGAGCCTGATGGACTTCCTCGGCAAGGACTACCGCAGCGCCTTCGGGCTGCCGGTGGTGAACGTCCCCGGCTGCGCTCCGATCGGCGACAACTTCACCGAGACGGTGGCCGCGATCCTGTACTTCCTGCAGGGCTACGGCCCGCTGCCGGAGTTCGACGAGCTGGGCAGGCCCGCCTGGCTGTTCGGCGAGACGGTGCACCGGCACTGCGTGCGCGGCGCGTACTACGAGGAGGGCACCTACGCCGAGGAGTTCGGCGACAAGGAGTGCCTCGTCGAGATCGGCTGCTGGGGCCCGGTCGTCAACTGCAACATCACCTCGCGGGGCGCGATCAACCACGCCGGCGGCTGCATGAACGTCGGTGGCGCGTGCATTGGCTGCACCATGCCCGGTTTCCCCGACAAGTTCACGCCGTTCTACAAGACACCGCCAGGCTCCAAGGTGTCGACGACGGCGTCGCGGCTACTCGGCGGGGTCATCAAGCCGATGCGCAAGTACACCAACAACCACCTGAACCGCGAGGTGCGGTGGGACCTGCACAAGCAGACACCGAGCGGGTGGGCGCGGGAGAAGTCCGAGCCGACGCTGCTCGGCGACATCGGACATCGGTTCTACGACAAGCTCCGGCGCTCAACCGACACCGGCAAGAACACCAAGACCCCGGCGTGGGGCAAGCGCGACGAGTGGACAACGCAGCGGGAACCGGCGACCGAGGCCCGGCTGCCCGGTGGTGAACAGCGCGACCAGGGTCGTGAGTAGGAGCGTCACATGTGCTTCAAGAACCTGCCGATCGAGTTCGACGCGAACGGTAACGCCCAGCTCAAGCAGGGCATCCCCGACCCGTACGCGATCACGACGAGCAGTCCGGACGTTCGGGTCACCGATGCCGAGCGGGAGGCGCAGATTCAGCGGCTGCTCGCGGCCAACGGCCATGTCAAGGACATCAACATGGACCCGGTCACCAGGGTCGCGGGCGCGCTCGCCGTCAACGTCACCGCGGATCTGGACAACCGCCGCTACCTCGACGCCCGTTCGCAGGCCACGCTGTTCCGTGGCTACGAGGTCATCTTGATGGGCCGTGACCCGCGCGACGCGATCTTCGTGTCCTCGCGGGCTTGCGGCGTCTGCGGCGGGGTGCACTCGCACTGCTCGGCGTACGCCATCGAGATGGCGATGGGTCTCAAGCCGCCGCCGCTGGGCACCGTGGTACGCAACATGCAGGAAGCGGCGGAGATGGGCTACGACAACCCGCTGCACCTGTACTTGCTGGCCGGGCCGGACTACTCCGAGTCCGTGGTCAAGGCGGTCAACCCGGAGCTGTGGCCGAAGGCGGAGCGGTGGCGCTGCCCGAACGAGAAGGCGCACGGCTTCAGGACCATGGCCGAGCTGATGACCGAGCTGAATCCGCTCACCGGCAAGCTGTACCGGGAGGGGCTCGAGTTCACCCGGCTGTCGCGGGAGATGTTCTCCATCCTGGCCGGCAAGTACCCGCACCCGCAGACGGTGGTGCCGGGCGGGGTGTCGTCGACGGTGACGATGCAGACGCTCAACGAGTACCACTCCAAGCTGGGCAGGCTGTTCGACTACGCGCAGCGGATGCTCGGCGTGTGGAACGACATCCCGGACTTCTTCTACGAGTGCGACGAGCGGTACAAGCAGGTCGGTGCGCGGCCGATGAACCTGATCGACCCCGGGTTCTGGGACGACCCGTACGCCTATGACGCCACCTACGAGAACTGCAACGAGTGGGGCGCGCGGCGCTGGTCGACGCCCGGCGTGCTCATCGACGGCGAGCTGGTCACCACCCGGCTCACCGATATCAACATCGGCTGGGAGGAGTTCGTCGAGCATTCCTACTACGAGCAGTGGGCGGGCGATCGCTACAGCACCGACCCCCTGGGTAACCCGATCAGCACGTACCACCCGTGGAACAAGCGCACGCTGCCCAGCCCGACCGGCAAGAGCTGGAAGGACAAGTACACCTGGGCCTGCACACCGCGCTGGGACCGCAACGTGGTCGAGGCGGGCGCCTACGCCAGGCTGTTCACCACCGCCATGGCCGAGTTGCAGCCACGCAACGACTTCATCGAGGCAACCGGGCACAGCCTGCGGATGCGGATCCCGAAGGGGACATCACCACAGTCGGAAGTGGAGTGGCACGTGCCCGAGGTGTGGAACGCGCTCGAGCGCAACCGGGGCAGGGCGTATCACTACCTGTTCTCGCAGCTGGTCGGATTGCTCAGCCTGTTGGAGGCGTACAACCTCTTCAAGCAGGGCGAACGCAAGGTGGCCGCCGTGCCGCCAGCCGAGCTGGACGACCACATCCCCACCGGCGAGCGGGTCGGCATGGGCTGGTGGGGCGCCGGCCGTGGCTGGCTCACCCACCACCTGGTGATGGACGGCGGCAAGATCGCCAACTACCAGATCTGCACGCCGTCGACGATCAACGCCTCGCCGCGCGACCCGTGGGACCAGCCGGGTCCCTACGAGGAGTCGGTGATGAACACCCCGATCATTGAGGATCCGGACCCGGAGAAGTTCACCTCGATCGACATGTTGCGCACCATCCGCAGCTTCGACCCGTGCATGCCCTGCACCACGCACGTGCACACCGGCGCGGGCACGGTGATGCGCGAGGTAAACACCTGCTCCTGCGGCGCCGACTAGCTCCGCGAACATGACGATGACGACCTTCGTCGGCGGGGCAGGCGAGCTCTACCAGGGCGACCTCGACCTGGGACGACGCGCCGCCGAACTGCTCGCCGCCGACGAGCTGGGCGCGGGCGTCGTCGTCGAGGAGCTGCACTACGGCGCGGTCGCGGTGGCGCAGCGCATCGCCGAGCTGCGGCCGACCGCGTTCGTGCTGGTCGGGGCCATCGCGCGCGGGCGGGCGCCGGGCACGGTGCTGCGCAGGGAGGTCGTCGCCGACGCGCGCCCTGCCGCCGAGGTGCAGCGGTCGGTGGAGCAGGCGGTGACCGGATACGTTGATCTCGACCTGATCCTCGACGTCGCGATGGGGTTCGGCGCGCTACCGGCGCACACGGTGTGCATCGAGGTGGAGCCTGCGACCACCGAGCCGAGCGAGCACCTGTCCGACGTCGGCGAGCGCGCCCTCGCCGAGGCCGTGGCGATGGTACGCGCCGAGGTCAGTGCCGCTGTCGACCGCTGACCGGGGGCGGTCACGGTTCGGTGAGCTCGGCGTAGAAGCACGCGCTGGGGTGGCCGTGCCGGTCGATCAGCGCGGGGGTCTCCTCGGCGCAGCGCCCGGTGGCCTTCCAGCAGCGGGTGCGGAACCGGCAGCCGCTCGGCGGGTCGATAGCGCTGGGCAGCTCGCCGGTCAGCCGGATCCGCCGCCTGCTGCCGCGCAAGCCGGGGTCGGTCACCGGCACCGAGGACAACAGAGCCTGCGTGTAGGGATGCGTCGGCCTGCGGTAGATGTCCTCCCGCGTCCCGGTCTCCACGATGGTGCCGAGATGCATCACCGCGACCCGGTCGCAGCTCTGCCGCACCGCGGCCAGGTCGTGCGCGATGAACAGGTACGCCAGCCCGATCTCGGTGCGCAGCCGGTCGAGCAGGTTGATGATCTGCGCCCGGATCGAGACGTCGAGTGCGGACACCGGCTCGTCCAGGATCAGCAGCTCAGGGCCGAGCGCCAGCGCGCGGGCGATGCCGATGCGCTGCCGCTGGCCGGTGGAGAACTCGTGCGGGAATCGGTTGGCATGCCTCGGGTCCAGCCCGACGGTGTGCAACAGCTCGGCGATCCGCTCGCTGCCACCCGCCTGCCGGTAGCCGCCCTGGATCCGCAGCGGCTGCGCGATGATCTCGCCCGCCCGCATCCTCGGGTTGAGCGAGGCGTAGGGATCCTGGAACACGATCGACATCGCCCGCCGCGCCGCACGCAGCTCCCGTTTTCCGGCGTGGGTGATGTCGTCGCCCCGGAACACGATCCGCCCGCTGGTCGGCTCAAGCAGCCGGATGATGGTGCGGGCCAGCGTGCTCTTGCCGCAGCCGGACTCGCCGACCAGCCCCAGCGACTCGCCAGCGCCGAGGGTGATGCTGACGCCGTCCACCGCGCGCACCGTGGCCCCTCGGCCATCGGGGAAGTGCTTGACGAGCCGCTCCACCCGCAGCACGGGGTTGCCGTTCGTGCCTGTCATGACGCGCCGCCGTCGGCGTCGTGCGGGAAGTGGCAGGCCACCCGCCGTCCGGTACCGTCGAGCACCCGCAGCTCGGGGCGGGTGCTGGCGCACTCGGCTCGATCGCGACCTACCGCGCAGCGCGAACGGCACGGGCAGCCCGCGATCCGCTCCCCTGGACCGGGCGGCTGGCCAGGGATCGGGGTCAGCGGTAGCACTGGACCTTCCAGCCGGGGCAGGGTGGCCAGCAGCCCTGCGGTGTACGGGTGCCGGGGAGCGCGGAAGACCTGCTCCGCCGTGCCCGTCTCCTGCACCCGCCCGGCGTACATCACCGTGACCCGGTCGGCCAGCTCGGCCACCACGCCGAGGTCGTGGGTGATCAGCACGCAGGCCGCCCCGGTCAGCTCCCGCGCGTCCCGCAGCACGTCAAGGATCTGCGCCTGCACCGTGACATCCAGTGCCGTCGTCGGCTCGTCCGCGATGAGCAGCGCGGGCTGGTTCGCGATCGCCATCGCGATCACCGCGCGCTGCCGCATCCCGCCGGACCACTGGTGCGGGTACTGCCGCGCTCGCCTGCGCGGTTCCGGCACGCCGACCAGATCGAGGACATCGAGTGCGCGCTGGTCCGCATCGGCGGCGGACAGCCCCGGCTGGTGCACCCGGATCGCCTCGGCCACCTGATCGAGCACCCGGTAGGACAGATGCAACGAGGTCAGCGGGTCCTGGAACACCATGCCCACCCGCTTGCCCCTGATCCGCCGCAGCGCGCGGCGGCGCAGCGTGAGCAGGTCCTTGCCGTCGAGCAGCGCGGTGCCGCTGACGAGCCGCGCCGAGTGCGGCAGCAGCCCCATCACGGCCAGCATGGCCACCGTCTTGCCCGAGCCGGACTCGCCGACGATGCCGACCGTCTCGCCCGGATAGACGTCGAGGTCGATGCCGTCCACCGCGCGTACGGTGTCCTGCCCGGCGCCGAACTCGACCACCAGGTCCCTGACCGACAGCAGCGGCTCGGTCATCGGCGGCCGCCCAGCGCATCGGTCAGTGCGTCGCCGAGCAGGTTCAGGCCGAGCACGGCGAGCAGGATCGCCAGCCCGGGAGACATCGGCAGCCACCATGCCACCCGCAGGAACCGCTGCGCCTCGTTCGCCAGGTAGCCCCAGCTCATCGCGTTGGGGTCGCCGAGGCCAAGGAAGCCGAGGCCTGCCTCGATCAGGATCACCTGCGCGAGGATGAGACCGAGCAGCGCGATCGCAGGCGGCAGCGCGTTCGGCAGGATCTCCCGCACCACAACCCGGACGCCCGACGCGCCATGCGCCTGCGCCGCCGCGACGAACTCGCGCTGTTTCAGCGAAAGCACTTCGGCGCGCACCAGCCGCGCCAGCATCGGCCACGACGTGCAGCCGAGCACGATGATCAGCCGGTCGATGCCCGGCCCGAAGAACGCGATCACCACGATGGCGAGGAAGAACCGGGGCAGCACCTGGAACGCCTCGGTGAACCGCATCAGGACGTCGTCAGCCCAGCGACCGGCATAGCCGGACACCGCGCCGACGAACGACCCGATGAGCAGCACAAGTACCCCGACGACGCCCGCGATGAGCAGCGAGGTCCTTGTCCCGTGGATCACCCCGGAGAACACGTCGCGGCCCAGCGCGTCGGTGCCGAGCAGATGCGCGCCGGACGGCGGATGCAGGACAGGGCCGTCGATTCCGAACGGGTCGTACGGCGCCAGCACTGGCGCGAGGATCGCGACCACGACCAGCGTGGTGGTCAGTGCGGCGCCGAGCAGACCGGACGGCGAGGACAGCACCCCGCGCGGCACGCTCCGCCGCTGCCCCGCATCGGGCGGGACAGGCTCGAACGGGAGGCCGTCAGTGGTAGCGGACACGGGGATCCAGCCAGGCGTAGCAGAGGTCGGTGATCAGGTTGGCCACCACGACGGCGATCGCGACCAGCAGAAAGACGCCGAGCACGATCGGCACGTCGCGGTTCTGCATCGCGGTGACCAGCAGCCTGCCGATGCCGGGCCAGCCGAACACCACCTCGACGATGACCGCGCCTGCGACGAGATGACCGATCCGGCCGCCGATCACCGTGACCACCGGCGCCAGCGCCCGCCGCAGCCCGTACTTGACCACGACGATGCGCTCGGCCAACCCCTTGGACCGCGCCAGCCGCACGTGATCGCTGTCCAGCTCGTCGCGCAGGCCGACCCTGGTGAGCCTGCCGACGGCGGCGATCTCCTGCGATGCCAGCACGATCGCGGGCAGCGCCAGGTGGTGCGCCACGTCGGCGATGCGCGCGAGCCCGTCGGCGTCGCTGCCCGCCGTGGTCATGCCCTGGACCGGGAACCACCCCGCGCCGAGCGCCAGCCCCAGGATGGCGAGCTGGCCGAGCCAGAACACCGGCGCCGCGTAGAGCGTGAGCAGCACCCCGCTGACCGTCAGGTCCGGCCAGCGCCTGCGACGGGTCGCGGTGAACATCCCGGCGAGCAGCCCGACGGTCGTCGACAGCAGCAGGGCCGCACCGGTGAGCAGCAGCGTGGCGGGCAGTCGCTCAAGCAGCACGTCGAGCACCGGCCTGCCCTGCACGTAGGACACGCCGAAATCGGCGGTGAGCACATTGCCCGCGTAGGTCAGCACCTGCTGGTACAGCGGCTCGTCGAGGCCGAACTTGTCCCGCATGAACGCGTAGTACTCGGCATCGCCGTGCTCGCCTGCCAGCGCGAGCACCGGGTCACCCGGCGCGAGGTGGATGAGCAGGAAGCTCGCCAGCAGGATCGCGGCCACCGTCGGAAACAGCTGCGCGATCCTGCGGGCGGCGTAGCCCCAGCTCACCAGTCACTGCCCTCAGCTCTCTGCCCTTAGCTCTCTTCGCAGTAGGCGGCCTCGGCGAAGTGCCCGGAGTGCGAGAACCCGCCGCAGCGGTTGTGGTATACCCGGTTGGCGGTGGTCTCCACCAGCCAGACGTAGGGCATGTCGGCGACCAGTGCCTCCTGCAACCGCCGGTACGCCTCCTTGCGCTCCTCGTCGCCGAGGGTCGTCCTCGCGTCCTCGAACAGCGTGTCCACCTCGGGGTTGCGGTAGCCTGCCGCGTTGGAGAAGGGGACAGGACCGATGTTCGACGACAGGTACATCCGCTTCACGCCGATCTCGGGGTCGTTTCCGTTGCAGTACGAGATGACGTTGGTGTCGAACTTCCGCTCGGTGAACACCTTCTCCACGAACACCGGTGGCTCCATCGAGCGCAGCTCGACGTCGGCGCCGATCTTGGCCAGCTGGGCACGGAACAGCTCGCCGTAGTCGGCGAAGGTGGAGAAGTGCAGGAAGTCGAACGACAGCGGGGTGCCGTCCTCGACGCCGTCGACGCCCCGAGCGGTGCGGGTGCCGTCGCCTTCCCGTACCCAGCCCGCCTCGTCGAGCAGCCGTGCCGCCTCGTCCGGGTCGTGGCTCGGCATGCCGTCGAGGTCATCGGCGTTGGCGAACGAGATGCCGCTCGAGATCGGCGCTTCCGCCACCGTGCCCTGTCCGAACTGGACGCGGTCGAGGAACTGCTGCTTGTCGATCGCGTGCGCGATCGCGCGGCGGGTGTCTACGTCGTCGAACATCGCGCGGTCAAGGTTGAACGCGACCGTCATGATGCAGTTCGCGCCGCCGGGGTTGACGCTGGTTTCGAGGAACTCGAACCGGCCGTCCGCCCTGAGCCGTTCCAGGTCGGGTCCCGGTGCGCCCCACAGCCACTGCACCTCGCCCGATTCGAGCGCGACGACCTGGTTGGACTCCTCGGGGATCACCCGCATCACCACGGCGTCAAGGTAGGGCAGGTTCGCCTTGAAGTAGTCCTCGTTGGCGCTGAACCGGATCTCGGCGTCTGGGGTGTAGCTGTCCAGGGTGAACGGGCCGGTGCCGATCGGCTTGGTGTTGGCCGGGTTCTCCAGTGGGTCGCTGCCCTCGTAGACGTGCTTGGCCACGATCGGCGCCTCGGTGACGTCGAGTTGTTGCAGCAGCGGGCTGTATGGCTCGTCGAAGACGAACTCGACGGTGTGCTCGTCCGGCGTCTCGATGCCTCGCAGTGCTTCGCCTAGGGAGGCCTGGGTGCGCGAGTGGTACTTGAGCAGCACTTCCTCGAAGGCGAACTTGACGTCGGCGGAGGTGAACGGCTCGCCGTCGTGCCAGGTGACGTCGTCGCGCAGCGCGAAGGTGTAGCGCGCGCCGTCCTCGGCGACATCCCAGGACTCGGCCAGGTCCGGCTGTGGCGTGCCCTGCTCGTCGAGCCGGACGAGTCCGTTGTAGAGCAGCTCGGACGCGGTGTGGGTGGCGCCGCTCGTGGTGATGGCCGGGTTGAGGTGGTCGGGGTCGGAACTGATCGCCGCCACCAGTGTGCCGCCTTCGGCCGGTTCGTCGACGGTGGCCGGTTCGCCGGTGCCGGAGTCGCCCTCGGTGCAGGCCGAGGCAACCAGGGCGAAGGTGGCGACGACCGCGGTGACGAGGGTGGGTGCGGTTCGGAGCGGACGGGTGCTGCGACGGGTCATGACGACCTCCGCTGGGTCTCCGATTATGGGCGTTATGCGACGCAAGCCGGTAATCAGGTCAGGTGAAACAAGTCTCCGCTCCAGCGATCGGCACATGTAAGTGAATCTTGCATATACCGAAGTGATCTCGCCCGATCAGACTAGTCGTCTGCTCCGGTCGGGTCAGGCTAG
>WHSS01000070.1 GCA_009379975.1 Actinophytocola sp. | reverse complement strand
TCACCGGAGCCAAACAGTTCTGCGCGATCCGCAGCTACCTCTCGACCGCCGCGAAACACGGCCGGCATTTCTTCGACACCCTCGTCATGCTCGCCGAGGGGCGACCATGGCTGCCCGCAATTCAATGACCTGACCAGTTACGCGCGGTGTTGTCCGGTACCCTCGCGACGAAGCTGGCCTACCCAGCCGCGGGAGGTGAGCGAAGGTCGGAATCTGGGCGGGCTGCGACCTTGACACGGGGGATCGACGCGTATTTCTCGGCTTGGGCTAGTTGCCAAATGACCTGATGTTGCGCCCTTCAATGTAAGGAGGTGACCATTGTGGCCGGCAAGGACAGTGCCCGCCGGACAACCGCGCTCACCTTCGGCATCATCGCCGAGATGTTATGGATCCCAGCATTACTGTTGTCTTGGAGTGCCGAATCCGCACAGTTCGCAACGTTTGGTCGTAGCGTTTCGACAGGAGTCGTGATAGCCGCGATGGCGCTCGTCGCTGCGAGCTTGCTTGCGTTGTTCTTCGCGGACAGGATCAACCGCGCGCTCCTGATAATGCTTCTCGTTCTGCTGGGAGTCGCAATCGGCGGGGTCGGTGTGATCGCACTAACTGAAATCGCGACTCTGTGGCTGTCGCTGATCGGGTGTGGATTCGCTGTTGCCCTGGCGACCGGCGTCGTTCGTGCTAGCGCCCGCTCCCAAAGCGGCATGACTGGATAGGAGAAATCAATGGATGACGATAGCCTCGCGCAGTTCGCCCAGATCCAGCGATACGCAGCCGGACTACGTGGCATTGACCTCTGGGTCTCAACCTCATGTGGGCAGTACAAGCCCACTGAATCTGCGTAGTTGCCGGTTTGACTTGATCTGTGCGGCGACTCCCTTTGCCTGGGGGTGAAACGGGCGGAGTTCCTCGGTGTCAAACTCCGGATGGACGCCGAGGTGCTTGCCCGTGCGTGGGTGGGCGAACAAGTCTCAGTGCTCCAGAAGGACTGAACGTCAAGCCCGTTTTGGGTCCGTGGCTGCCCGCCTCCCTGCGCTTAGGCCCACCAGTTACGTGCAAACCGGACATAATTTGGGCTTAACGGCAGGGTCCGTTGATCAACACCGCCCGAAAAGCCCGCGCACGCCCAACCCCGCCCTGCTACCGTTATCCCCATGAAGCGCGCTGCCATGACGACGACGCCGGAGAGTGTCCCGGCGCGCTGAATGCTGTAGTTGAAACCCAAGCCCGGGGCGAGTGCCCCGGGCTTCGTCGTGTGGTTACTCGCTCCGCCCTATCGGAGGAGACCACCATGCATGATCATCGCAAGCTCGGCCGCGAGCTGGGCCTCTTCGACACCGACCCGCTGATCGGCGCGGGGTTGCCGTACTGGCTGCCCGACGGCGCGATAGTGCGGCACACCCTCGAGGAGTACATCCACGGCGTCGAGCGGCGGTCGGGGTGCCAGCACGTGTACTCGCCCGCGCTGGGCAAACGAGACTTGTACGAGATCTCGGGGCACTGGTCCTATTACCGCGAGGACATGTTCCCCGCGATGGACCTCAACGGCGAACAGGTCGTGCTGCGGCCGAGCCTGTGCCCCCATCACGCCCTGATCTACCGCTCCCGCGCACGCAGCTACCGAGAACTGCCGCTGCGCATCGCCGAACTCGGCGGCCAATACCGCGCTGAGCTCTCCGGAGTGCTCGGCGGATTGACTCGTGTCCGGGCGATCCAACTCAACGACGCCCACATCTTCCGCACCATCGACCAGGTCGCCGACGAGGTGCAATCGGCCCTGGAGCTGATCCGCCAGGCCCATCGCCACCTCGGTATCAGCCCGTCCCGGTACCGGCTTTCGCTGCCCGGGGAGGGTGCGAAGTACGTCGGTGACCCGGACATGTGGCAGCGAGCGGCGAACCTACTGACTGACGCCCTGGACAGTGCGGTCATCGCCTACGACATCGCCGAGGGCGAAGCGGCGTTCTACGGCCCCAAGATCGACGTCCAGATCGCCGACTATGCGGATCGCGAGGCGACCCTGTCCACCCTGCAGGTCGACTTCTACCAGCCGGAGCGGTTCGACCTGCAGTACGTCGGCCGCGACGGCGCCAAACACCGGCAGCCTGGACCGGGCCATCGCGCACCTCATCGAAGTGCACGGCGGCGCGTTCCCCGCGTGGCTGGCTGCCACCCAGGTGATGATCCTGCCGGTCTCCGACGCGGAGCTGCCGCAAGCCGACGCGCTGCTGCGGCGGTGCATCGACCTCGAGCTGCGCGCGCAGATCGCGGGACCGGAGCAGGGCAGCCTCGGTGCCCGCGTCCGGGCCGCCCGGCTGGTGCCCTTCCAGGCGGTCATCGGCGCCAAGGAGGCCGGGGCCGACCAGGTCGCGGTGCGGCTGCGGGACGGTCGACGACTCGACTCGATGCTCCGCCGACGAGTTCCTGGCCCGCAGCGGCGCGTTGGTCGACGACCGCAGCGTCGACCTCTGGCCCGGGTCACCGCGCCGATGTGACGCGCCACAGCGACGCCCACTGGTCAGCGGTGAGGTCCTTCGGTAGCGCCCGCGGCGATAGGCCGTGGTCGTTCAGCCAGTGGCGCCGCGCCCGATCCGCCACCAGCGGTGGGTCACGGCGCGCGATGGTGAGCAAGCCACCGTCGACGCTGGGCACCGGCCGGAAGGAGTGCGCGGGCACCCGTGCGTGCACGGTGAACTCGTACCACGGCCACCAGCTCGCGGTCAGCATGCTCGTGCCGCCACCCTGGCCCGCCGACGGGCGACTTCCCACTGCACGAGCAGCGCGGCGGTGTGCCAGTGTGTGCCGCCGAGGATGTGCCGGAGGATGGCGGTGGTGAGGTGGAACGGGATGTTGCCGACGACCACGTGCGGATGCGTCGGCGCGGGCGTGCGCAGGATGTCGTGGGTGAGGACGGTGACGTGGCTGGGCGTGCGCTGCCGTAGCCGTCGGGCGCGCTTCGGGTCGACCTCGATCGCGGTGATCGGCCTGCCCGAGCGGCTCATCGGCAGCGTCAGCGCGCCGTCACCGGCTCCGATCTCCACAATCGGGCCGGTCGTCTGCGAGACGAGATCGTGGATGCTGGTAATGACCGAGCGATTGACGAGGAAGTTCTGGCCGAGTTCTTCTCAGGCCGCCCTGATACAGGGAGGACATGGGCGTGCGGGCCGCCAGGAGTACCTCATAAGTTGTATAACTCGGAATTCCGCTGGCCAGCGCCGCCGCGACGCATACGCTGAGGCGCGTGTGTTCCCGCTGGTGGCACGGGACGGTCGCGGACCTCGCCGCCGCTCTCCTGCTGACGACCGTGATGCTGGCCGCGACGATGGCGTCCACGGATCACCCGGCACGACCGGTCGACGCCGTGGTAGTCGTCGCGATGATCGCGATCGGCGGGTGGGTCGCGGTCGCGCGGCGGATGCCGAGGACAGCGCTGATCGGCGCGTGCGTGACGTTCTTCGCCGCGCTGGCGATCGGCGTGCCCGGGTTCTCGCCTGCCTTGGCGCTCGGGTTCCCGCTGTTCGTCGCCGCGCGGGCGGGTCACCTGTGGTGGGGCGTCGCGGTGGTGAGCTGGATCGCGGTCAGCGGCGTGTCCTACCGGCTCCTCGGCGAGGGTGCGGAGCCACTGCCGCAGGTGGCGGTCGGCTCGCTCTTCGACGTCGCCCTTGTCACCGTGATCGTGCTGCTCGGCGAGACGCTGCGCAGCAGGCGCCAGTTGAGCGACGAAGCCCAGCTTCGACTGCGGATCACCGAGCGGGAGCATCAGCAGCGGATCACGGCCGAGCGGCTCAGGACGTCGAGGGATCTGCACGACGTGCTGGCCCACACCGTGACCGTGGTCGGCATCCAGGCGAACGTGGCCGCCGAGAGCATCGAGGACCGGCCCGAGCGTGCCAGGGCGGCGATCGAATCGGTGCGCGTCGCCAGTAAGGACGCGTTGTCGGACCTGCGGAGCACCATCGCCGTGCTACGCGCCGACGGCTCGGCGAACGGCGGCCCGCGGGCCGTGCCAGGACTGAACCAGGTGCCGGATCTCCTCGACACCACCCGCGCGGCGGGCATGGCGGCATCGCTGCACATCGATGGGGACCGGACCGGGCTGCGGCCCAGCGTCGCCCTCGCCGTTTACCGCGTCGTTCAGGAGTCGCTGACGAACGCGCTGCGTCACTCGTCGGCAAGCACCGTCACGGTCGCCGTCGACTGTGCCGGCGACGCGGTGCGGGTCACGGTCCGCGACGACGGCAAGCAGGCGGCCGAGGCCAGGCCGGTCGCGGGGTCTGGTCTGCGGGGAATGACCGAACGGGTGACCGCACTGGGTGGCACGGTGCGCTACGGTCCTGCCGACAACGGAAAGGCAGGCTGGGTGGTGCGAGTCCACCTGCCGGTGCGAGGTGCCTCATGCCCATAACGGTGGTGCTGGCCGACGACCAAGCCATGGTCCGAACCGGGCTGCGGACGCTGTGCGAGCACCAGGGCGACATAGCTGTCGTCGCCGAGGCCGACAACGGCGCCGTCGCGGTCGACATGGCCCGGCAGCATCGGCCGGACGTGGTGCTGATGGACATCAGGATGCCGGTGCTCGACGGCTTGACCGCGACTCAGCGCATCCTCACCGACCCGCGGGCACGCCCGGACATCCGGGTTCTCGTGCTGACAACCTTCGAGCACGATGAGTACGTCTTCGCGGCGTTGCGCGCCGGGGCCAGCGGGTTCATCGTCAAGGACATCAGCCCGGACGGCCTGCGCGAGGCGATCCGTACCGTGGCGGCGGGCCAGTCGCTGCTGAGCCCGAAGGCCACCCGGTCGCTGGTCGAGGCGTTCATGGCGAGCCCACCGCACGAACCGGACCGCGAGAGGCTGGCTGTGTTGACCGGGCGGGAGCGCGAAGTGCTCGCCCTCGTCGGTCGCGGACTGTCCAATATAGACCTCGGCAAGCTGCTGTTCCTCAGTCCCGCGACGGTCAAGACACACGTGAACCGGTCGATGACCAAGCTCGATGCCCGTGACCGTGCTCAGCTGGTCGTGGTGGCCTACGAAACCGGTCTGGTCCAGCCCGGCGACCCAGGACCTGACGGAGGCTGAAAGACGCTTTCAGTCCGTTCAACGGAGTGAGTGGCCCTTTCAGTCCGCCCAGTGGACTGAAGGCGTCTTTCAGCGCGGTGGCAGTTCGGCGGTGAACGCCTCGCTGGGGTTGACGACGATCACCGATGTGCCGTCCGCTGAGGTGCTCGCGCCGACGATTCGGGCGAGGCCACCCCGATGGAACGGGAAGGCGGACAGGATCATGATGACGAAGCCGCCGATCGCGACCCCGGCGAGTGCCTGCACGGTGCCTTTCGCGGCGAAGGCCCCCACGATGAGCGAGCCCGCGAAAGCCAGCAGCCCGCCGAAGAACATGACGAGCGAAAGGGTGAACCAGAACGCCCTGCTGCGTTGGCACGTGCGGCATAACGGCCAGCCCTTGACGTGCGTCACCTTGACCTTGGTCGCCCGCCTGCTGATCCGGTCTGCCGTGCTGAGGACGTTCCCGCTGAGCGCCCGGTTGGGCTCCGGCGGCACCTTCGACTGCAGCGCGAAGTCGACGCGCTTGGCGGCGGGACGGCCGTGCCGTGAGCAGTGTGCCGGCAGGTTTCCCGGCTGTCGCACCAGTTCGGCGGGCAGGGTGATGACGTTCGGAAGCGGCTGCACGCGAACTCTCCTCCTGCTAGCCTCTGGCTGAAATCGCAAGCGGTCAATGCGGACTCGGTTGGCTACGGCAGCCTACTTGATGCTATCCCGGCCGCCGCAGCGCAACACCGGACTGTGCATTAGTTAGTCAGCTGTGAATAACCCTCATGGGGTTCAAGGCAGATCCGGGCAGTATCGGCAAATTCAGCGAAAAGATGGATGGCTTGGTTGGCGACGCCAATTCCGCTAAGAATTACGCCGAAGATTGGCTGGACATCACCGGCTCCGACTCTCGAATGTTCGCCACCGTCGCAGGCGCGGCGGCGGACGCCAAAACCGCGTTGATGGATAACTACCAACGGCTTGCCAAAATCCAGCAGACCGCCGCGGTCGAGCTGGATAAGGCGGCGAACATGTACCGGGATACCGACAACGCCGAGGCGGAGCGCCTCGACGGCACCTACAAGGCGGGGAAGTAGACCCATGAGTGAGTCACCAGCCGCGGCGCTCGCCGACCCGACGTCGTCCGATCCGGTCCCCGATCTCCTCGAGAGCGTCATCGGCATCAGCCAGTGCCTCAGCATTTCTTACTGGGTCGGTGAGGCGATCAATCTGTTTTTCGATGTGAACCCTTTCGAGTGGGTCGCCGAACAGTTCGCAGGCGACTGGGAGGCGGTGCGGCAACGGTCACCAAGGCATTAGGTGTCTGGGGCAAGCTGCTCGAGGCGCACAGCTGGGCGTGGACGGCCGCGCAAGCGGTTGTCGGCGTCACGGCTGGCTACTTGAGCACGCTGGGCGACATCGAGAAGCATGCCTTGCCCGAGAGCAACTACGATCACCCAGGAGCGTGATATGAGCAGCCCCGAACCGGAGCCGACGCTGGATGTCGCTCGCGGCGATGTAGCGCTGTCGAAGCATCTGAAGAACTCGCTGAACGTGCTCAAGAGCAAGGCCGACGACCCCGAGTTCAGCGCGATGGTCGACGAAATCATCTCGGGACGGCGAAGCCTGCGGGACACCTTCACTTCCCCGGTGTTCTCCCGAGTACTCGATCCGCTGGTGGCGCAAGCCGCCGAGCACTACGAGAACCTCTCGGAGGAGGAGCGCGAAGAGCTTGCCAGGACGGGTGAGCGGCAGTTCGAGGAGATGCGCCGGCAGGAAGCGGAAGCGGCCGCGAGCGGCCGCGAGCCGGATGGGCCGGATGACCCCGACGGCGACTTCGACGACGAGAACTGGCTGCGGTAGCTCTGCCACGTGTCCGCGCTCGAGGCGCACGTGTCCGCGCTTGAGGGCGCCTGTGATCCGGGTCAGTCCGTGACGCGAAGCAGTTCGTACATCGGCAGCGTCAGCCATCGCCCGCCCGGCAGCTTGAGATAGCCCTTGAGCAGGGAGACGCCTTCGACGATCGTGGTCGCCTCGTCACGCACGCGGCCGGTGAGCTCCGCGCCACGCCTGGCGACCGCGCCGTGGTCGAGCGCCAGCACCGTCAGGTTCGGATCGGTGACGCTGGGTTCGATGCGCGTTTCGAACTCCAGCGTGCTCTGCCCCAACGGATGACCGGAGCCGCCGAGCAGCAGCCGGAGCGGGGCGCCGAGCAGCGGATGCAGGATGTTGGCGCCCGTCGCGTTGCGCGCGTCGAACTGCTTGGCGCGCAGCGGGGCCAGGTGGCCGAGGATCCCTCGTGCCGCGGGCTGGGCCTGGCCATGCAGCAGCGGGATGATCGTCACCTCGGCGGTGCCGTCGATCTCCTGAGCCGTCCCCGCCCGGAACACGCGCGCCAGCCGGGTGCTCGCCGCTGCTGCCGGTCCGGAGCCCAAGTCGCGGATCCAGGCGCACGCGAGGTCTTTGGCGGCCAACGGCTCCGACTCCGCTTTCGCCCGTAGCTGCGTCAGCCGTTCTTGTATCTCGAAGGCGGTGATCGCCCTTCTCGACTGGGTTTGCGGCATACGGGCTCCTACTTCTCTCCTCAGCACCGCGATGCTAGGTCGGCGCGGCAGGTCACGGGTGGGTTTGAGGTCGATGTCACGGCAGGGGCGCACCGGCGCTGCGCGCGACTCCCGCTGGGTGACGGGCGAATAGCCTTCCTCAAGCCACAAATATCGCGAGCATAATCCGGTTTGCGGCAATTCCTCCCGTCGTATTTACCGTGCGATGACGGTAATAGGTGATCTCGTCGGAGTTGTATTCACCGTAGTGTGTGGCCACAATCGCTGCTCATGAGTTACGACCCGTACTACCAGCAGCAGCCCTATCCGCAGCAGCCGTATCCCCAGCAACCGCCACCGCAGTATCCGCCGCAGCCCCCGCCCATGCCCTATCCGCAGGACAGCCGCCGCGACAGCACCGGAACCGTGATCGGCATTGTTCGGGTGGTCGTCGGCCTGGCAACGACGATCTTTCTGCTCCATATCGTTTTCGTTCTACTCGAAGCCAATCAAGGCAATGGGTTCGTGTCGACCGTCTACATGCTCGCCAAAACCTTGGTTCTCGGTTTGGGTGACGTGTTCACGCCCGATGAAGCCAAGGTCGGCGTGGTGATGAACTACGGGCTCGCGGCGCTGGTCTATGCCGTGGTCGGGCGCGTGATCATCAACGCGTTACGCCGTCGCTGAGCTTCGCCGTCACGCGGCAGCCGACGTAGTCTCATCGGCATGCTCGATGCTCCGAAGCCGGCGGCCGACGGCCGGTCGACCCGTTGGGAGTCGCACAGGGCGCGCCGTCGCGCCGAAGTGATCGAAGCGGCGGTGGCGGCGATCGAGGCGGACGGCCTCGATGTCGGGGTCAAGCAGATAGCCGGACGGGTCGGCGTGCCCCGGTCGGTGGTGTATCGGCACTTCAAGGACCGCGCCGACCTCGATGAGCAGATCAGGCAACACGTCGTCGAACTGCTCATGGTGCGGCTCGCACCGACGCTGCGGCCCGGCGGGACGGTCATGGAGGCGATCCGCCGCGCGATCGGCACCTACCTGGAGTGGGTCGAGCGGCATCCCCGGCTGCACGCGTTCCTCGGCAAGGGGATGAGCCGTGCTGCCGGCGCGTCGCCCGCGGTGGTGGGCACCAAGACGGCGATCGCGGTGGACGTCGGACACCTCTTCGCGGCGGTACTGCGCCGTCACCGGGTGGCCGACGACCTCGCGTCCTCGATCGCCTTCGGGCTGGTGGGCTTCGTCGATGCGACGGTCAACCACTGGCTCGCCGATCGCGACCGCACGCTGACCGCGGCCGAACTGGCGGCGTTGCTCAGCAGATCGATCTGGCACGTGCTCGACGGAAACCTGCGCGCGCTGGGTATCGAGCTGGATCCGGACACGCCGGTGGCCGATCTGCTCGACGCGTCAACCAATGGTTGACGCCGGACCATGCGTCAACCTAAGGTTGACGCATGACAGAACCAGTCCGCATGACGAACCCGGTCCGGCTCGACGAGTTGATCGAGGCCATCAAGGAGGTGCACGCCAACGAGCTTGATCAGCTTTCCGGCGCGGTCGTCGCCGCCGATCATCTCGGTGAGGTGGCGGATCATCTGATCGGCCACTTCGTCGATCAGGCACGACGCTCCGGCGCGTCCTGGACGGACATCGGGCGCAGCATGGGGGTGACCAAACAGGCGGCGCAGAAGCGGTTCGTGCAGAAGACGCAGGGGGAAGGCAGCGACCTCGATCCGAGCCAGGGGTTCAGCCGGTTCACGCAGCGGGCGAAGAACGTCGTCATGGTGGCGCAGAACGAAGCCCGCGCGGCGGGCAACGACGAGATCCGGCCCGAGCACATCGTGCTGGGGCTGCTGGCAGAGCCCGCGGCACTCGCCGCGAAGGCGATCGTCGCGCAGGGCGTGTCCCTGGACGGCATCCGGCAGGCCATGGTCGCGAAGCTGCCGCGGGCCACCGACCAGCTACCCGACCTCATCCCGTTCGATGCGGCCTCGCGCAAGGCACTGGAGCTCACGTTCCGCGAAGCCCTGCGGATGGGCCACAACTACATCGGAACCGAGCACATCCTGCTCGCGCTCCTCGAACTCGACGACAGCGCGGAAACGCTGGCCAGTCTCGGAGTCGACAAGGCGACAGCGGAAACGGCGATCACCGAGTTGGTAGCCGCCCAGGACTCCCAGGACTAGGCCGTGTCTCACGAATCCCATCGATCGAGATCCATAAGACACGGCCTAGCCTCCTTAACCACTTCAGCGGTGCTGCGGACCGCGGGGACTGTGGGACGGTTCGTCGCTGCTCCGGTGTGCGCCGAACTTGCCCGCCTCGGCCTGTTTCTGCTGCGCCAATCGCCGGTCGTCGTCGGCGCGGGCGGCATACTCGGACGCCGTCGCCCGATCCCGTTCAGCCTGAGCGTGCAACGTGTCGGCGTCTGCCTCACGACGCATCGCCTGCGCCTTCAGTTCGGCCGCGTCGGCCTCGCGCTGCCGGGCGGTGGCGGCACGGTCTGCCGCTTCCTGTTGCTGCTTGATCGCCGCTTCACGCCTGTGTTCGCCTCGCTGCTTGCGGGCCTTCGTGACGAGCAGTGCCGCCACGGCGGCGAGCGCGATGACGACGAGCACTGCGACGATGATCCAGATAATGGTTGCGGTATCCATGTAGGTACTCCTCCTCGAAGAGTCACTGTCGGAATACCCGCACCGGCGGTTCTTATTCAGGCAACGGCTGATCCGGAACTTTTCGCACGCGCATTGCCCGCCCTCGCGGGTGTCTCGCGCACGTTTCCCCTTAGTTCCAGGAGATTCCCCGACACGGGGACCAGGTTGACACGCCGACGGGCGGATGCGCATACGCTGGCGGATACTAGGGGCCAGGAGTTCCCCTTGCCTCGCCGATGGAGAGTCCAGCATCTCTATGCATCAGCCACGCGTAACAGTGGGTATGCCGGTATACAACGACCCTGCCGGTCTCCGCCGCAGTGTGCCAACGGTGTTCGGTCAGACCTGGGGCGGCCCGGTACGCCTGCTCGTTGTCGACGACGGCAGTACCGACGAGACGGCCGATGTTCTCGCCTCTCTCGCGGCGATATACGACGAGATCGAGATCGTCCGCAATCCGGTGAACCTGGGTCGCCCATTCGCCAGGAACAAGATCATTGAGCTCGCCGGCGACGACTATCTTGCCTGGCTCGATGCCGGCGATCTCTGGCTTCCACGCAAGCTCGAACTCCAGATGGCGACCTTGCGGCGCGAGGAGGCGGCCGATCCGGACACCCCGTTGCTCTGCACCGGGCCGCTGCGGTGGCATTACGACGACCGCGCAGGCCTGCGGATCAGGGTGCCCGAGGTCGCGGGCGATCAGCTCCACAACGCCCTGACCGGGACCCTGTTCCCTTACCTGCAGGCAATGCTCGGGAAGGCCGAGCACTTCCGGGCCGTCGGCGGGTTCGACTCGCAGCTGCTGCGGCGGCAGGACTACGACTTCCTCGTGCGCTTCGTCGGCGAAGGCGGTCGTGTCGTAGGCACGCGCGAAGACGTGCCGCTGTTCACCTACCGCAAGTCGTATGTCGGTGGATCGGCGGAGCAGGTAGTCAATTCGAACCGCATCATCCGCGGTAAGCACCGGGAGTACTACCGCCGATTCGGCTGGCGCCTGGCACGCCGGATCAGAGGTAATCAGCATCGCCTGGTGGCTCGCTTCTACCGGAACAACGGCAAGCGCGCGCTCGGTATGGCCCACAGCGCGGCCGCCGAACTGGTCCTGCTGGACCCGGTTAGTGGCGCGCGCAGGGGCGCCGGAGTGTTCTGGCCGCCGAGCCGGGCGTTCGGCAGGCTGGTTCGAGTGTCGCTGCGGGTCGCCCGTCCGGCGCTGCCGTTGCTGCGTCGTCCGGGGGTGATCGCCTTCGCCCGCAAGTCCGGACTGCTCCGGCTGTTGAACGCCACCGGCGTTATGCGCGCCGTCTACGGCACCGTGAAGTCCCATGTGAAGGAAGCGGGTGCCTTCTCGCCTCGGCCTGCCGCGCCGATGGGGGAGCTGCCCGCCGCGATCGTCGAGCTGGAAGCCGTTGTCGCGTCGGAGCCGGACCCGGCACCCGAGGCCTGGCTACGGCTCGACAAGGTGTACCAGGACTTCGGCCTGCTGCATTCCGCCGAATCCGCGCTCACCCGGGGACTGAAACAACACGCGGGCAACGCCGAGTTGCGGGTACGGCTCATCGAGCTGCTGGCATTGCGCCGGAAGTGGGCGGAGTGCGTCGAGGCATGGGCCGCGGGTGACGGGCTGCCGGAGCAGGATCTGCGCGAAGTCACCTATGCGCGGGTGGCTAGGTCGTATCGGAACATCGACGATTTCCCGACGGCCCTCGCCGTCGCCGAGGCGGGTAACCGCCGCTGGCCCGACGACCCCCGCTTGTGGGACGAGATGTACATGAACCGCGCGGCGCTTGTCGATTGGCAGCGCGTCCTAGTGCCTGCCGCCTCGGCCGAGCCAGATGGTGCCGCGGGCGTGGTGACCGATCTGGGGTTCCTGGCGGGCCGCGACGCTCCGCTGACAGGCAGGGTGCCCGCCCGCGCATCAGGTGCCATGCCGGTCACCCTCGAAGTCAACGGAAGCGCGCTCGCCACCACCTACGCCGCCGGGTCGGCGGCCGATCACGGCTGGTTCAGCTTCGCCCTGAGCTGTCACGACATGCGCCACTACCTCGGCGACGGCGACGTCATCTCGGTCAGCTGTGAGGGTAAACCGCTGACGATCGAGGGCTACGGCACCCGATGCGCGGTCGTCACCGGTTATCCGAGCAGGTATCCGGAGCTGGTGAAGGCACTCGACGACGGGAAGGTCTTCACCAAGTTCGGCGTGCTGCGGACGGGGAACACCAAGCTGCACAAGAAGCAGACCCTTGAGCTCTACGACGCGGTCTCCGCCGTGCTCGGCGAAGTACACGGCTACTCGACGTATCCGTTCTACGGCAACCTGCTAGGCGCGGTACGCGAGAACGACTTCATCGGCCACGACGTCGGCGGATTCGACATGGGCTACATCTCCCGGCTGCACCATCCCGATGAGGTGCGTGCCGAGTTCCTCGCGATCTGCCGGACCCTGGTCGACCGCGGTTACTTCCTCCGGCTCGAGCCGTGGAGCAGCTACGTCCGGCCGGCGCGGAACTCCCCGGTGTTCGTCGACCTCAACTACGCCTGGTTCACCGACGCGGGCGAGCTCAACTTCTCGTTCGGCTGGCGCTGGCCACCGGTGACCGACGAAGCCCGGACCCGGCAACCGAGGACCTGCCCCATCGGTACCCACCTGGTCAACGTTCCCGGTAACGCGGAAGCGGTGCTCGAGCAGTTCTACGGTCCGTCCTGGGCCATCCCGAACCAGGGATTCAGCATCGCCAACCAGCTCAAGCGCGACGAGTCCAGCCTGCTCACGATCGCCGAGATGACATCGTTCGAAGCGCTCGACCCGGACCGGGTGCAGGCCGAACTCGACGAGCATCCCCAGGTAGCGACGTGACCGTGCGGCTGGCGTCTGGTTCTCAGCTGGTACGCAAGCTGCGCCGCGGGATCCGATCGAAAGCCGCGCCGCCGCCCGATCCGTCCGCCCCGCTACCGGCGACCCCGCGGGATCGGCGGGAGGCGATCTGGGCGCAGCTGGCGCCCCAGCTGGCGGCGATCGGGGTGAGCACCGCCCGGGCCGGCCCCTCGATCGGCGCTGCGGCCGCCGTCGCGGCTTCGCAGCTGTCCGGCCTGCATCAAGCTCTGTTGCGGGCCGCAGCCACCCGGCCCGACCTGCATGCACACCTGTATCGGGAGAATCGAGGCGCGCGGCCGGTGCGGCTGGCTTCGCTGAGCCTGACCGACCTCGAGAAGGCGGACTGGCTCGCGGTCGGCAGCTCATGGGAGCTCAGCGAGTACCGCATCGGGCTCGACGGGTACCTGACCGTGCTCATCGTCGAGCACGATCCGCAACGTAGTCGCCTGCTGGCGCGGCACGGCAGGGCCGGACGGGTCGATTGGACCGGCCTGCTTGCCGGGCCGGAGCGCGGCGAGCCTGTCACCGCGACCGCCGTCGGCGCCGCCGCCCCGCACGCCGCCGCGCCCATCGATGTGGTCTACACCTGGGTGGACTCGACCGACCCCGAGTGGCGCGAGCAGCACGCACGGCACAGCGGAGAGCTCGAGTCGCATAATGTGAGCGCCAACAACCGCGAGCGCTACGTCGACCGCGACGAGCTGCGCCATTCGCTGCGGTCGGTCTGGATGTTCGCGCCGTTCGTCCGGCACATCTACCTCGTGACGGCCGGCCAGCGGCCGCACTGGCTGCGTTCACATCCGAAGATCACGGTGGTTTCGCACCGCGAGATCTTCCCGGAACAGTCCGTGCTGCCCACCTTCAACTCGCACGCGATCGAGGCCTGCCTGCATCGCATCCCGGGCCTGTCGGAGAACTTCCTCTACTTCAACGATGATGTTTTCCTCGGACGGGAGACCACCGAGGCGGACTTCTTCACCCGGGCGGGCCTGGCGAAGGTGCGGCTCTCGCAGTCCGCCTTCGTCTATCAGGGCACCCCGGAGCAGGGGGCGATCCCGACGGACTGGGCGGCGTACAACTCGATCAGCCTCGTCGAGCGTGACTTCTCGATGAGCTTCGATCGGCGGCTGCTGCATGTCCCGCTGCCGTTGCACAAGAGCGTGCTGGAGGAGATCGACGAACGCTATCCCGACGAGGTCGGCCGGACGCGCGCGGCTCGGCTTCGCTCGACGTCGGACATCGCGATACCGAGCATGTTCGGGCAGTACTACGCGATCGCGAGCCGCCGCGCGGTGGAATGGCCGCACCGCCCGCATGACTACGTGTATCTCAACACCGGCAGGGCGCACGCCCCCCGCCGCTACGAGAAGATCATGACCCGGCATCCGATGTTCTTCTGCCTCAACGCCACCCGCTACGAAGACATCGACCTCGGCGAGCAGGCCACGCGCATCGGCGAGTTCCTCACGACCGTCTTCCCGGTCGCCGCCCCATGGGAGAACGACGACTGATCGCACGTGTCCGCGCTCCAGCCCCGTGTGTCCGCGCTCCAGTCTCACGTGTCCGCACTCCAGCCCCGTGTGTCCATCTTCGGCACGGCACCTTGCGGCCAGATCGCAGGCAAGTGGGCGACTAAATTGCAGGCGAGTTAGCGGCCAGATTGCAGGCAAGTCAGCGGCCAGATTGCAGCAGGCCCGGTCGAGGTATGTGATACTGCTAGCGTGACGGCCCCACGATCACCTGACTTCATCCCGAGGCGGGCACGCGCACTCGTCGAGGAGGCTTTGGCCGATACACGGGTCGTCCTGGTCAACGGCGCCCGCCAGTCGGGCAAGAGCACGCTCATCCAACTCATCGCGGACGGGCGCCTCGTCGAGATGCGCAACCTCGACCGGCTGGAGGACCTACGAGCGGCCGAATCGGACCCAAGCGGATTCGTCGATTTCGACCAGACCATGGTGATCGACGAGGTTCAACGGGCCCCCGAGCTGTTCCTTGCGATCAAGGCGACTGTGGACACGGACCCGCGACCAGGAAGGTTCTTGCTCACGGGTTCGTCGCAAGTGCTCGCCCTCCACGGGCTACCCGACACCCTCCCGGGTCGGATGGAGACGATCGAACTGTGGCCGCTTTCGCAAGGCGAGATCGACGACCGCCCGGACGGGTTCATCGATGCCGCGTTCTCGAAAGGGCCAGGTCTACGCCATCGCTCATCAGTCACGCGTATCGGTTACGGAGAGCGTCTTGTTCGGGGCGGATTCCCCGAGGCAGTTCGACGATCTGAGCCCCATCGCCGGGCGCGGTTCTTCGATTCGTACGTTCGGGACCTGATCAACCGAGATGTCAGGCAGCTCGGTGAGATCGAACGTCTCGCCCAGCTACGGACCATGCTGCGACTCGTCGCGGCGCGCAACGCCAATCTCCTCGTTCCGTCGTCACTTGCTACCGAAACGAGGTTGTCGTTCCACACGGTTCAACGCTACCTGAGCCTGCTCGAAGAGGTGTTCCTGATCAAGCAGGTACCGGCATGGTCTCGCAACCTGAGTGCTCGCGCGGTCGCCACACCGAAGGTCGCATTCGTAGACAGCGGCATCGCGGCAAACCTGCTGCAAGCAGAACCCTCGTCAATGGTACGGCCCGGCGGACACTTCGGCCCGCTACTCGAAGGCTTTGTGCTGATGGAACTCGCCCGCCAGCTGACCTGGTGCCAGACACGGGCCGAGCTGTACCACTATCGCACCAAAGACAAGATCGAAGTCGACGCGGTATTGGAAAACCCGCAAGGCCACGTCATCGCGATCGAGGTGAAGGCCGCTACCACCGTGACCGGAGATGACTTCCGGGGCATCAAGCACCTCGCTGAGCGGCTTGGCGACGACCTCGTCGCAGGCTATGTCCTGTATACCGGCACTGAGACCCTGTCATTCGGTCCGAAGCTCTCAGCGGTTCCTGTCAGCGCTCTATGGGAACTCCCTTCCCGTATCTGAATCTCGAGTCGGCTCCGCCCCCGACCCCACGCGCCTGAAAGACGCTGTGAGTGGCGTTCAATCCCCGGCGGCTAGTGCGATGACAATGCGTTGGTGGCCCATAGGTCGATCTCCGTCTGCCCGAGAGGGCCGAGCAGCTACCTGCCGGACTACCTCTGACCCAAGAGACGCCTCAGGACACCGCTGGTTGTCATTGCGACAAAAAACGTAATTCGGACGTTACCGTAGGATCGACCTTGCCCGGCAGACTTACCCTGACCGCGGTTCGCGACCGCGCCGGCAGCTGCTACGTCTCCGGCCGGCGCTACGGCGAGATCCGGCTCGGCTGGAACCTCGGCTGACCCGCCGCGAGCCGACGGAAAGTGGTTGCGTCCCTAGGACGTCGTGGCTCCTTCGCGCACCTGCAGGTACAGGTACGGCCACTCCTCCTTGGCGGCCTTCTCGAAGAAGTACCGGATCCCGGAGGCGATGCGCAGCATCCGAGCCGGAACCGCGCTTTCGTTGACGTGTTGGTGAGGGGTCTGTGGTCCAGGGATGACCAGACCCGTGCCCTTCTTCCACGGCACCTTGTCGTCGCCCACGATCGAGTATCCCTCGCCGTCGAGGACGTACAGGTGCGCCTCCATGTGCGCGTGCTTTCCACCGCGCTCATAGGGCGGGTCGACAAGGATGCCACTGATCTCCTGCTCGTGCACCTGAAAGCCGTTGCGGTCCTTACCGATCCGCATGAACTCCAGCAGCTCGGCCTTGTGGACCTGGAACAGCTTCTCCATCCCGACCAGATCGCCCACCACGATGGGGTTGTCCTCCGAGACCTCTGGTACGTCAACCAGACCGGCGGCCTGGGCCTTCCCCCCGCCCAGGTCGGGTGCATCCTCGATGTGCAGCCGGATGCGCCGCCCCGCCTGGTCGAATCCGTCGGCCGAGATCTCGACATCCGGGATCCGCGCTATCTTCCCGTGATCCTCCAGCTGCTCGGTGAAGTGGAGACCGCAGAACGCCTCGAGCCGTACCGACATCACCGAAAGGTAGGTGGCGGTCGTGTCCCCGGTGTTGAAGTGCTGATGTGTCGCGCCGAACGGTATGGCCATGCTCGATCCGGTCTTCCAGTCGTAGCGCACACCGTTGACGACGCTGAATCCCTCGCCTTCCACGATGTAGATGGCTTCCTCACCGTGTCGGTGGCAACCTGTCTTCTCTCCCGGCTCGATCTTGGACAGGATTGTCTCCGAGCCCCAGGTGCGAAAGCCTGTCTCCTGCGCGATGACCAACGCGACCTGGGAGTCCTGCCTCGTCTCCAGCCACTCCAGCTCCTCGGCGTGGATCGCCTTACGCGAGCGCTGCCGTTCCAGCTCCGCCCTGTCCCAGTGCCCTAGCCACTCGTCATAGAAGGTCACGATATCTCCCCTTTCCAGGTTGCCACTCGATCATGAGGCATTCGACGCATGTCAGAACGATTCACTGACCAGCCTGGCGAAGGCCGGCGACGGCTCCAGGGCCTTTCTCACGAGCTCGGAGGTGTCTTTGCCGGGCAGGGGATCGACCGGACGCTGGTTTTCCCGTGCCTTGGCTAGGAACTTCTTGTTGGTGAGTACGCAGCGGAACCCTTCCCTGAGCGAGGCAAGGACATTCTCCGGCAGCCCGGGAGGACCGGATACCGGTCGCCCCGTCTTCACCAGCTCCACCAAGGCATCCAGGGTGTCGCGTTTGCTCTCATCCACGGGCTCGTAGTCGTAAACCGTCGGTACGTCGGGAACGGTCTCATTAGGACGCGAGTCGACGACCACCAACCCGCGCGTGTCACCTGCTTCAATGGACTCAAGGGCGCTGTCCAGTGACTGGATGTGCGCATCCGCGTCACCCTTCAGGACCGCCGCTCGTGCCTCACCCGAGCCCTCGAACCCGGTGATCATGTCCGCGCGGAAGCCATAGACGTTGGACAGCACCGTGGCATCGAAGTACTCATTGCTACCCGGTCCCGTTGCCACGAACCGAACCGGGCGGTCGGCGTCTATCAGGTCCTGGAAATCCTTGAACTCACTGTCCGCCGCCACGCTGAGCACGTCTACCCCCGGCGCGATACGCGTGATCCAGGAGAACTTCTTCAAGTCGTACTTGGCGCCTTCGATATCCGCGATCTGCGCGGCGATGGCACCCGGCGCGTTGTAGATCTGGATACGGGTGCCGTCCCCGGGCGCGGCAGCTGTCTGGTTGGTTGCCCGCAGACTGCCGGCGCCAGGTTCGTTGATCGGAACGACCTCGGTCCCCAGGCATTTCTCAAGGAACGGCGCCATCAGCCGGACGTAGAGGTCATAGCCACCGCCGGGCTCATAGGGCACGACGAACTCGATGGTCTTACCCTCTAGAGGGTCGCCGGAGTCGTCCGATGTCGTGGACTGGGTGGCGCCAGAGCAGGCCACTGTACTCAACAGGACGGTCACGCCAAAACCCGATACCGCCCTGAACGGTGCGCTATGTCTTCTCCACCCGTGCACAACTCTTCCTCCCGATCGCCTGTGGACGCCCAACCCGGCCTTCGGCTTGGGTTCGAATATCCAGTCAGGCGGCGGAGTTCTCCAGGCTGCCGTCTCACAATGTGGGGTCCGGCCGAAGGGCGCTAAAGCGCTAAGGCGCTAAGGCGCTGTTCGGCACGGGCACCGCCGAGCGTCGACTGGCCGATGCGCATCGTGCCGCCGGAAGCCTCGACGCGGGCCGTCACCACGTCTTGCTCGCTGGCCCGGACGAGAACCGCGGCACAGGGTAGCTCGCGGACAGCAAGCTGTGTTCGAAGCAGACGATGGGCCACATCGCCAGCCACGGCGGACGTTTCGTCACGATCGTTCCGCACGGCCGACGTGAGGACACCTGGTTTCGAGACTGCGCCCAGACGCACGCGCCGGCCTGGACCGAGGCCCGGCGGGCACCCGGCGCACGCCAAGGCGACCCCGACCGCATCTGGCGGACCTTCGAGGCCCCGACACCCTCAGTCGATGGCTACCGGGTGATCTGGGTGCACTCCAGCACCAAGGCGACCCGCGACGCCCAGGCCCGAGCAGCCCGGATCGAGGCCGGGCTCGCCGCGATCGAGGCCGTCCAGACCCGACTGGCCAGCCCCAAGACCCGGATCAAGACCCGGATCAAGACCAAGGTCGCCGCCGAACAGGCAGCCACCACCGCCCTGGCCTCGGCCGGGGCCACCCGCTGGGTCGGCTTCACCATCACCGAAACGACCCAGGTCGATCACCGGCAGGAAAACCGTGGCCGACCCGGCGCCCAGACCCGCTACCGACGCACCGAGAAGACGGTCTTCACCATCACCGCCGCCATCTGGGCCGACAAGGTCAGCTACGACGCGGTCACCGACGGCTGCTTCCCGACCATCACCAACGACACCGCGATGACCGGAGCCGAAGTGTTCGCCGCCTACCACTACCAGCCGAACCTCGAACGCCGGAACCATCTGCTCAAAGGACCGCAGGAAGTCGCGCCGGTCTACCTCGAGACAGCGCACCGCATCGAAGCGCTGCTGCTCTGCCACTTCCTGGCCATGCTCACCGAGGCGCTCGTCGAACGCGAGATCCGGACCTCGATGAGCAACCAGGGCCTCGCAGGGATCCCGCTCTACCCCGAACTCCGCAACTGCCCCGCCCCGAGCGCTCCGCGCATCCTGGAGATCTTCGACGACGTCCAACGCCACCAACTCATCAACAACGACGGCCAGATCGTGCAGACCTTCGAACCCGAACTCACCGAACTGCAACAACAGGTCCTGGACCCCCTACACATCCCAACCAACGTCTACAGCTCAACCGAAGCCCGCTGAAACGGGGGGCCAAAACGCGATCGAGAAGTGCGGAACGTCAGCCCCGGCGGCTAGTGCGATGACAATGCGTTGGTGGCCCATAGGTCGCTATTTGGCCTGGCCCTTGACCTTCAGCAGGTGCTCGGCGGCCATCTGCCTGCGCTTGGCCTGCTTGTCTTCGTGCTGCGCACCGAGGGCGGCGAACGCGGGGGGGTTGACCATGCTGACGTGCGGCACGGCGAAACCGGATACGTCGAGGACGAGGTGCGTTGTTGCGTACGTAAAGAGGTACACGTAGTCCCAGATTCCGTCCGACTCGCCCTCTTCCCAGCCGATGGGCGCCACTGCGAAGTTCCCGATGATCTGGTTCGTGACGTAGTTGATCGACGAGGTGGACGGCGCGGCACCCGGGTTCTCGGGGGTGATCGACGCGTAGCCGTTCGCCAGCGGCTTGACCACGGTCAGGTTGGCGTTGACGGCATCACCGAAGTTCACCAGCCCGTCGAGCCTTACTCGAATCGCCTTCCCCGCGATCAGCCGTCCCTTGCTGTCGAGGTTCCCCGCCTTGTTCACGATGTTGTCGTGCGTCGCGGAGTCCCTGGTGTCGAGGACACGCTGCGGCTCGATCGTGACCATCGTGTTGGACCAGTAGCTCGTGTGGGCGAAACCGACGTGCGGTTCCGCGACGCCGGACTCTTGTCCGAAGTGCGTCATCACGAGTTCGCCGTCGTAGTTGAACAGGTCGCCGCCGCGCGACTGCGCGCTGACGTTGTTCGCGCTCGGGGTCGCAACTGGTGCCAGACGCAGCGGCGCCACATTGGCGGTGTTGCCGTTGGACAGGTCCAGGGTCGCGTCCGACGAGGTGCTGGTGAGCCCGGTCGTCGTCGCCTCCGCGTCGTTGTCCGAGCCCTGGATCACGGCATCGCCCGGTGCGGCGTTGGCGGCCGGCGCGGTGATCGCGCTGGCGACCCCGGCGCCCGCGACCCCGGCGAGTACCGCCCCGCCTCGGGTCAGCAGGGCCCTTCTCCCGTGCATCGCGTCCGTGCTGGGCTTGTCTTCGTTCGTCATGGTTTCCTTCCCCTGCCCCCGCGCATTTCTGGTCGGTCGGTCCTGAGGGCATTGATCAACGACAACCGAC
>WHSS01000073.1 GCA_009379975.1 Actinophytocola sp. | reverse complement strand
CGGTGATCGGTGGCGACGACCCGCCGTTATCGCGGTAGCACTGCTGGTGGCCGGCTTCACACTGGCGACGGGCTTCTGGGCGCTGTTCGCACCCAGGTCGTTCGCCGTCATGGCCAACTTCCCGCCCCACGAACACTTCCTGCACGACATCGGCGTCTTCCAGATCGGCATCGGCGTCACCGTGCTGCTCGCCGTGATCTGGCCGGACGCACTCCACACGGTGCTCGCCGGGTTCTTCGTGGCGAACACCGTGCACACCGTCAACCACTTCGTCGATGCGCAGCTCGGCGGATACACATGGCAGGCATGGGCATTGGCAGCGTTGTCGGTGCTCGTCGCCGGGGCATTCTGGCTGCGGCTGGGCCAACTCGGCACAATCTTCGGCGGGGTGCAGCCTGCCACGGTGAACGAACTCCAGCCGTTCGTCAGGCAGAAGACGATCAGCCTGACCACCTTCGGGAAGAACGGCAACGCGGGCAGCACCCCGGTCAGCATCGCCGTCGACGGCGACCGCGGCGGCGTGCATGCGGGATACCAATTGCTTCAAGCCTGGTAGCCGATGGTGTTCTGCAGGATCTCCCGATCAAGGTCGGCGTACTGGTGCGCCAAGATGTTGCGCATCGCGACGATCTTGGGCCAGTCTTCCGGAGCCTCGGCGTCGAGCAGGTCCTTGCTCACCCTGGCAACGGCATCGATGGCAACTTCGAGCCAGTGGCTGGCTAGGCGTCACGGATCAGGGCATCGTCCAGCCCACCGCGAGACAGGTGTTCCCGCAGCATCCTGGGGTGTTCTTGGGCATCCGCGAGATGTTCTGAATCCTTGCGTCGACGCCTGCTCATAGCTCGACCGCGTCGGACAGGACAGACGGGGCGACGTGCGGTTTGAGCATACGACTTGGGACAATATCGACTGGGTGCCCGAGGAGCTTCTCCAATTCGACGTCGAGAGCAGCCAGGTCGAAAAGGTCGGCGCCGGGTTCGAGATCGACCAGAAGATCGATGTCGCTGACGTCGTCATCCTCGCCGCGGGCAACACTCCCGAAGACCCGCACGTGGGAGACATGGTGTGCTTGCGCGAGGGCGAGGATTTTCCGCCGATGCCGTGTCAGCAACTTGCCGAGGGGGACGTCGGCGGCAGCCTTCTGGCCCGATATGCCTTGATCAACCGGGAGACCTCGGGCTGGCTGCGGCCGATGGCACGCGCGATCTGCTTCTGCGTGAGACCGCGGTCAGTAGCTTGCCCGACGGCCTGGCGCAGCATCTCGCTCGCCTCGGCGCGCTGTCGATCAACCTCTGCGGCAACGTTGGCCAACGACACCAGCAGGTCCGACTCCTCAGTCATATAGCACATGCTATATCGCCCGGTCAGGGCTGGCAAATGCGAAAAAGACAGCGGCGCCGACCGGCTTACGCCGAACGACGCAAACGACCGCTGAGCGAGCACCCGAGAGGATGCCCGGCCCAGCGGCCGCGTGCTGTGCGACTACCCGCGGCTAGCCGCCGTACTGGAAGACGTACAGACCGTGGTCACGGTCGCTCGCCAGCACGTACTGCTCGCCGTTCGGGTGCTGGTGCACCTCGACGCCCCAGAAGTTGTTGCCACCCTCGTCGATGAAGGCACCAACCTCTGTCATGCCGTTCTTGCCGTACTCCACGACCCGGAAGCCTGCCGCGTAGTAGGAGAAGTACGCCAGGTTCCGCTCGGGATCCATCGCGACCTCGTGCACTGAAAGGTCACCGAAACCGGATGCGAAGGCAGGGTCCTGCGACTCGGGCACCGCATAGGTGTCGATCTGCTTGACCGAACCGGTGGTGCCCGGTTTGTTCCCGAACGAGGTCTCGAACAGCCGCACGTAGCCCCAGCCGTCGAAGATCGCTGCGATGGTGGTCGCCTCCGCAGGCGAACCCAACGGAGGCGTCGGCGTGATGCAGGCGTTGTTAGCGTCCACTCCTTCCACACCAAGCAGTTGCAGCCCGGCCAATCGGTTGACGAACACGAACGGGATGTCGCCCGCGGCGAGCATGCGGACTTGGCCAAGGCATCCATCGCCGATGAGGTTGAACACGATGCCCGCCGAGTAGCCCGCCGCCACGATGTTGTCCAGTTTGATCTGGAACGGGCATTCACCGCGCTCGATCAAGGCGACGCCGGAACCGGCCGGAACCGGGTCACAGGCCAGACCGACGAAGTCCGGCGTACCGGAGATCGAGGTGTTCGAGTCGATCGGCGGGGTAGCACTAGCCGATGTGGCGGTGTACTCCGTGCCCGCATACGGGCCGGAGTCGATGGTCGCAACCACCCGATACGGGCTGAAGTCCTCGTCGGTACCGATCATGAACTTCATATTCGGCGAGAGCTCGGACTGGTGAGCGTTGCCCTCCGGCGAGATCTCGTGGCCCCGCTTGGCCCGCTCCTCGTCGAGTTCGGCGTAGTCAGACTCGGCGATGAGCGTGACGTTGCCGGGCGTCGGGTCGGTGACGTCGAGCAGCACGTAGCCGCCGTCCCAGTAGTTGACGTTCATGACATAGCGCTGGCCGACCTTGTAGACCATCATGTCGTGGTTGAAGATCGACCGAAGGTTCGACGGTGTCTCCTGGTCGACGTCGAACAGTTCGACAAGGTCCAGGGTGTCGTTGACCATGACCGGGTTGGCCGGGTCGGTGATATCCATGATGTCGACGTCTTCGAACTCGACGTTGTCCACCAACACCGCGTAGACCTTCTTGTCGATGTGCGAGTTCCACGCGAACACCGAGTGCACGGTGTTCGGGTTCTCCCGCGCGGCGCCAGCAGGAGTGTCCATGTCACCGGCGTGCTCGACGAGCTTGGTGCGGTTGTCCGGGTCGGTGACATCCCAGATGTTGATGCCGCCCGTGTGGGGTGCGGGCTTCTGCGCGGCTGCGAGCGCGGCGCCGTTACCTGGGCAGGTCTCGTTCTGGTGCAGGAACATCTGCTGGCCAGCGTACGGCCCGTAGTCCGGGGTGATGACCTGCGAGCCTTCACCGGCGTAGTTGCCGTCGGTGGTCGGCAGGAACTCGTCCTCGGCCGGGTTGGCCGGGTCGGAGATGTCCATGACCCAGGCGCCGCCACCGAGGCAGTCATCCGTGCGGAACGCGGTCAGGTAGGCGTAGTCGCCGTGAGCGGACACGTCGGCAACGCGGCCGCGCGCTGACGTGCCACCCTGCTGGCTGACCTCACCCTTGCCGATCAGGTTGACGTTGTTGTTGACCGCGGGCAGGTGGCCGGAGTCGCCACCGTGCTGCTTGTCGCTGGTGACAACGCCCTCTCCAGCGAACAGTTCCTTGCCTCCGTCGCCGTGCTCGGGATGCGCGCTGGCGACCGGACCAGACAGCCCGAGCCCAAGCCCGAGCGCTGCGACGAACGCGACGGTGACCCGACCGCGACGCCTGCCGGGCGCGGTTTCCCTCCGCCTGGCATAGACGGTTGACCTCATGGTGGTGCCTTTCTGCAGAAAGGGTGAAGTGGGCACCGCTCATGACGGCGCCTCACCGACAGTTCGGCGGCGAACACCGTTCGGTTACGCAGGAAGGGCCCGGGATCAGGGGTGCGGCGCGCGGCAAGGGCTGCGGGCGCGACGCGAGCGAGCCCAAGGACCCTTGGTACACGAAACGCACCGACGGGCCCCTTCGGCTCACACCCGCACGCCGGTCACGCCTCTCCCGCCCTGACGAGGTAGGTGCGGCTCACCCATTCCGGACCGGCGAGGTCGTCCAGGCCCGCACTCACGATCTCGCTGCCACAGTGACGGAACAGCGCGTTCACAAGTTCGAACGACATCCCGTGCATCTCGATCCCGTCATGGTCGTGACCACTGTTCTTCATCGGGACGACACGCCCGTTCCGTGCAGGACGGCCGCCCGGTAATGCGCTGACGTCTGCCTGCCTGACCGATGCCTGCTCCGAGCGATCCGCGACCATCACCGGGATTCGTATTTGCTCATTGCCAAGCTCGGCCCACCACGCCACGTACTCCTGGACCAGGTCCAGCACCAGGTCGAACTCCCCGCATCGGTCCGGAACCCGCACCGGCAACTCGACCTCGACCGATTCGCCGGGGCCTACATCGCCGCCCAGCACTGCGCGGCCGTCATCCTGCACGAACATCATCTCGCCCTCGTACCAATGATTTCCCAGCTTCACGCCGTGCTGTTCACGCCACGGTTGATCACCCAGGTTGGTAACCCTGGTTCGCAAGCGCAGCGCTTCCCCTGGCCGCGCGGCCGTGGGGATCTCGAGTAGTGCGATCGATGCTCGGCATGCCGGCGCGTCGAGTCCTTCAACGTGTTTGGCATAGCTCGGTATCTGAACCAGCACATGGCCACCCGGCCGCACCACGCGGTTGAGTTCCAGGAGCGCGGCCACCTGCACCGCCGGCGGCACGTGCTGCAGCACGATGAGACTGACTACGGTGTCGAAGCTGTCATCGGGAAACGGCAACGTGCGTCCGTCGTAGTGAACGAACGACGCGCCCTCGATGTCGCCGTTGATCCGTTTCGCGGCGTCGATCATGGAAGCCGCGATGTCGACGCCGACCACCGCCGGCGTGTGCGCCGTCAACGCTCGCGTCAGTCTGCCGACACCACAGCCGAAGTCGAGGACCCGCTGGCCGAACGGCACATCATGCAGCCGCAGCGTCGGTATGACATACCGGTCCAGGTGCGCCGGACCGGTCGCCAGGAACTCGTCGATGCGCCACTGCCCCCCGCGCTGTTCGGGATCCGATAAAACGGCCCACAACAGGTCATCTGACCCCAATCGATCCCAGACAGCACGTAGCTTCTCAACTCCCATAGCGTGCCATTCTGCCTGTCATCGCAAATATTGCTCCGAAAGGACTCTATCGTGATATTTCGGGCATCATGTACTCGACCGCGCAGGTGACTCTCCGTCGCGGCATCGCTACCAAGGTTACGACTTGGTGGTCGGCAACGCGCCGGTCACACGGAACGGGCACAATGTCCTCGGTCGGCGCGGTGGCAGCGGAATCCGGCAGGTTCGGCTCTGCGCTGCTCGTCGCCGACCTGTCGGCGCTGCGCGCACGGTAATGTGGCGAAACGATCAGATTGTTCCCGAAAGGGGGTGCCAGGGGTGACCTGGCAGGAGGAACTGCGCAAGCTTGATGAGGACTTCTCGTCTGGCCAGATCAGCGCGGACGAATACCGGACGAGGCGTGACCAGGTGCTGTCCTCAGCGGTAGCCCCGGGAACCGCACAACCGGACCAGGGTGGTCAGTCCGGCAACGCCGAGTCAACGCAAATGATCTCGCCCGCGTCTCCCCCGCAAGGGACGCCCATGCCGCCGCAGCAGCAGCCAGGGCCGCCCGCGGACGCCACCCAGGTCGTCCGGCACGATCCGGCATCCGATCAGACTCAGGCCGTGCCGCACTGGCAGACGCAGCAGCCGCCGCAATACAACCCGCATTCGCCTGCGGGCGGTTTCCCGCAACAGCAGCAGGGCCCGCCTTCGCACCCAGGCGGCTTTCCGCAACAGCAGCCCGCCTGGAACGCCCCCGAGCAGGACGTGAGCCCGCCTTGGGGCGGTGGCGAATTTCCGCCGATCGCCCCTCCTGGCGATGCCGACTGGATCAAGCAAGGACCGGAGAACTTCGACGACTTCTCCGAAAAGAGCGGCGGCAAGACCGGAAAGATCGTCGGTGTCGTCCTGACGGTGCTGTTGCTCGTGGGAATCGGCTTCGGCGCCTGGTGGCTCTTGGGCAACGACTCGTCATCCACCGCGGGAGGCGGCAGCCCCACGGAGACGACGACCACCGCGCCGAGTCCGACCACGACGACGCCACCACCTGAGCCGGAGAAACTCCCCGTTGCGGAGCTCGAAGGGACGGCGGAGCCCTACGACGCGATCGAGTCGTTCTCCCAGGTCAAGGACCTCAACTACCTCACAGACGACGAATTTACGGCCTACAAGAAGGCGGACGCGGGCGAGGCCAACTTCCACGTGCAGAACCTGCCCAGTGGCAGCAGGGCGGTGTTGCTGCTGACCGAAGTCACCGATGGCGACGACGCGGAAAAGGCCGTCAAGAAGCTTCGCGATATTCAGGTCAAGAACGGCGCCAAGAAGGCCAAGGACGCGCCCAAGGGTATTTTCGTCACCGAGTTCACCAACTCGTCCGACAAGAGCGCCCAGATTCGCGTGC
This sequence comes from Actinophytocola sp., assembly GCA_009379975.1. Taxonomy (GTDB): domain Bacteria; phylum Actinomycetota; class Actinomycetes; order Mycobacteriales; family Pseudonocardiaceae; genus WHSS01. Next base: position 14,306 of record WHSS01000073.1, on the reverse strand, counting down.
ACTATGTCGCTGAGAATGCGATCGTCCGTCTCGAGATCCGCAGTTCCGAGGGTCTCGACGAGGCGCGAGCGGACTACGACACCGTATTGAATGCGCAGCTAGACGTACTGCCTGCCGATGTCTGAGGCCGTGACACCGGTGAACAGCGTCACGGCTTGCACCATCGTGGCGAAGAACTACCTTCCCGCGGCAACGGTCCTCGCCAGGTCATACCTGCGGCATCATCGCGGTCACGGCTTTGTCATCGCGGTGATCGACGAACATTGGCAGGGCCCGTCCGGCGGCGGAGAGCACATCGACCATCCGGATTGCCTGCTCGTCGGGCCTGCTGCCTTCGGTATCACGGAATCCGATTATCACCGGATGGCGACCGCCTACAACGTGACCGAGCTTGCGACGTCGGTCAAGCCGTTCCTGCTTCGTGAGCTGCGCAAATCGACTCCTGAATCCGTCGTTATCTATCTCGATCCCGACATCGAGATATTCGCCGAGATGCCGGAAGTCGCCGAGCTAGCGAATGAGCGTCAGCTCGTGCTGACCCCGCATTTCCTCAGTCCCATGCCGCGGGACGGCAAGCAGCCCGACGAAGCCGCCATCATGGGCTCCGGTGTATTCAACCTCGGATTCATCGCGACCGGCCCAGGTTCTGAAGACTTCCTCGATTTCTGGGCGGAGCGGCTCCGGCACGACGCGATCGTCGCGCCGGAGCGGCAGCTGTTCACCGATCAGCGCTGGGTCGATCAGGTACCCGCATTGTTCGGCAACCACGTGCTTCGGGATCCCGGGTTCAACGTCGCGTACTGGAATCTCCATGAGCGCGGGCTCACCGCAGACTCGGACGGCACGGTGTACGCGGGCGCTCAGCCGCTTCGGTTTTTCCACTTCAGCGGGTATCGCCCCGAGACGAGTTGGCTGCTCTCACATCACGCCGCCGACAAGCCCCGGGTGCTGCTCTCGGAACACCCGCTGGTGCGGAAACTGTGCGTCAACTACGGCGCTGCACTCCGCGAGGCAGGTTACGCCGAGTCACTCGCCGCCATCCCTTACGGATTCGCGACCTTCCCGGACGGCGAGCCCATTTCGGCGAGTACGAGAGCTCTCTTCAGAGAAGGCTGGATCCGCGCAGAACGCAAGGATGAGCAGCCGCCACCGCACGCATTTGGACCGGACGGCGGCCGCGGCCTGCGGCAGTGGCTCATCTCGCCCGCCGACAACGCCCAAGCCGCCGCGGGTTTGCACCGGCTCGCCCTGTCGGTCTGGCGATCACGCGTCGACCTGCAGACCGCGTTTCCCCAACCCACGTCGGCCAATGCGGCCGAGTTCCGTGGCTGGTGCAGCACTTCCGGCCTGCGCGAGAATGCCCTGCCGGCATGGGCCGCGCTCGGCGCGGCGGGCGAGACGGACCGCCCGGTCAACACGTTCGGCGTCAACTTGGCCGGCTACCTCACCGCTCAGCTCGGCGTCGGCGAGATGGGCCGGATCGTTCACGAAGCCATCGACAGTGCCGGTATCGACGTCATCTCCGTGGTCGAGGAGCAGGCTCTGCTCAACCGGACCGGCGTCGATCACGCGGGCAAACGGGGTCGTCCCGAGTTCCCGATCAGCGTGCTCGCCGTCAACGCCGACCAGCTCGACGTGATTCTGAGCCACTATCCGGAGCTCAGCCATGAGCGCTACACCATCGGACTGTGGGCTTGGGAGCTCGAAGACTTCCCCGCCTCGCTGCATTCGGCGTTCGCTCAGGTCGACGAGGTGTGGACGATCAGCGAGTTCTGCCGGAACGCGATCGCGGAACATTCGCCGGTGCCGGTGAAGACGATCCCCGTGCCGGTCCGCGACCCTGGCGCGCCGCCAAGCCGCGTCCGTGATGAGACCGACCCTACGCGGTTCCTCTTCGCTTTCGACTTCAACAGCATCGGTGACCGGAAGAACCCGTGGGGTGCGGTCAGCGCCTTTCAACGGGCATTCCCCGGCCGCGCCGATGTCCGGCTGACCATCAAGGTGATCAACGGCGAACGCCATCCACGCAACGCGGAACGGCTGCGGGTGATGGTGGCCGATGACGACCGGATCGATCTTGTCGAGCGCTACATCAGCCACGCCGAGCTGGGCGCGCTCTACCGCGACAGTGACTGCTACGTTTCGCTGCATCGCAGCGAAGGCTTCGGCTTGACCGTCGCAGAGGCGATGGTGCGGCGGCTACCGGTGATCTCGACGAACTATTCGAGCACGACGGAGTTCCTCGACGAGAACACCGGGTGGCCGATTCCCTATCGCATGACCGCTGTCGGCGAGGGAAATCAGCCGTACCACTCCGACGCCGTGTGGGCGGATCCCGACCTCGATGCCGCCGCCGACGCGATGCGGGAAGTCGCGGACAACCCCGCCGAAGCGGCGCGTCGCGGCAGTGCGGCCCGCACCCACATTCTCGGCACCAGGTCCATGTCAGCCGCCTCGGCGTGGGTACGCACCGAACTGGAACGGGCTTACGAGACGTGGCAAGAACGCAATCGCGCCACGCACACCACGCCGGAGCATCCGCTACGACGACTCACGGAGAGCAAGGAAGCGCTCCGGTGGCGGCCCGACACCACGTCACCGTCGCGGCTGCCACTCGCCCCCGCGCTCCGCAAGGCCGTCAACCGCGCTATCGATCACTACGACGTGCACCAGCGCGCCGTCATGTCCGAGCTGATGTCAGGCGTCGAGGATTCCGCCGCGACGCTGTTGCACCGGATCGAGGAGCTCGAAGCGCGGCAGACACGGACCGACCGCACGATCGCCGACACGGTGCGCGAGAACGTGGACCGCGCGGCCGCGCCGCTGATCCGCCGCAGCGCACGAGCCACCGACGAGATCCGTGATCTCAGCAGAACCGTCGCCGAACTTCGCGAGGAGCTGACCGCGCAGTCTCGGTCCGGTGACAGCTCGACCGCCGAGATGCGGGCAGGGCTCGCCATGGCCAAGGAAATCGCCGATCGCCTCTCGCGCCTCGAGCTGCGCACGCACGACATGTTCCACGACCGCGACACCCGCGCCGATCAAGACGAGGCGGCGATCAAACAGCTCAAGCGTGAACAGGCCGCCCTCTATCAGGCGGCCCGGCTCCGTCATGCCCCCGTGCCGGCAGGCGCCGATGTCATCGTCTGCGATGCCGGCGTTCTGCTGCTGCCCACCGACACCGTCGTATGGGACTGGATCAACCACCACCGCACGTGGGAGCCCAGCGAAGCACGCCTCATGGCGCGGCTCATGGCGGCACGACCTGGCGCGTTTCTCGACGTCGGCGCGCACGTCGGCTATCACACGCTCAAGCTGTTGCAGTCCTGCCCTGCCCTTCGTTCGGTGATCGCCGTCGAGCCGGACCCGGTCAACTTCGAGCTACTCGAACGCAATATCACCGCGAACCTGCCCGCCGCCGTCGCTGACCGGATCCGCCCGCTCCAAGTGGCGGCCTGGGACGCCGACGGACTTGTCGAACTGGTGCGCTCCGACGCGTCGAACAGTGGTGACAACCGGGTCAGGGAGGCCGCCGCACCCGAGGCCGCCGGCCCCGACGTGATCACCGTGCCGTCGTCGCGGCTGGAGCGGATACCGGAAGTCATGGCGACGCCGGTCAGCCTGATCAAGCTCGATCTGCAGGGCAGGGACCACCGCGCGCTGGACGGGCTCAGCGAGGTCCTGCTGCGGGACCGGCCGGACATCGTCTGCGAGTTCAGCCCGGAAGCCATCGCGGAGCTCGGCGACGATCCCGAACAGGTCCTCATCAACTACCGCAAGCTGCCCTACGAGCTGGTCGTGCTGGACGTCGCGGACTCCGCGGCATCGGAACAGCTACCGGACGGCGACATCATCGCGGCGGCGACGACCGCGGAAACCGGTTTCGTCACGCTGTGGCTCCGTCCGAGCTGAAGCGCGGCCGCGCGGGAAAACCGCGCCCGTCAGACGTGGTGGCAGCCGCGGTGCTGGCCGGTATGGTCGTCGCCGGGCTTCAGTTGCTGGGAGGCCAGCTGCCGGAGCCGACCACGCCTGGCGTCACGCCCCACGGCGAAGCCGGCAGGCACGCAGGCGACGGGCTCGCACTCGCCACCTACGGCTCGACCGAGACCTACGCGCATGTCCGGCAGTTCCAACAGGTGCAGCAGCTGGAGTTCCTCAGCGACGCCGAGGTCGCCGCCTATGATCGCGGCGGGGCGGCAACCGCGCGGGTCACCGTCGCCTCTGGCTTGCCGGAGGGCAAGCTGATCGTGCTGGCGGTGCGGCTCCGAAACCACACCGCGGCCACCCAATCGGCCGAAGCACTTGACGCCTTGCAGGCCGACTCCGGCATGCGACGATTCCCCAGCCGACACGCGGTGCTGACGACAGTTCATGACGGCGCTGGGCAAGGGGCGCGGGCGCACTATGCGAGCGGCCGGACCGTGGTCCGGCTCCATCTCGCCGCCGCGCCGGGGGTGGACGCGGCGAGGGCACTCGTACCGCTGCTCGAGAGGCAACTGGAAGCTCTCCCGCCCAATGACTGAACGGCGAGGCGAGCTCGGCAGACCGGGAGGGCTATTCACAAGTCGGTCGGCGGGGCCGCCCGGAGGGTGGTCGCGCCGACCGGCTGCAGGTGAGACGCCAGATCACGGTGACCTGACCGGTGAAGAGCCCGACTTATGAATAAGACCCCGCAGCAGGCCGGAACACGGTTGTCGGACAGCGTTGTCGGCCGGAGCGTGCCGTTAATTCCAGCCGAGACGAGGCTGCCCGTCGCATGCGCCGTGGTCACGGTCCTCTACAGCTACCTCGGCGCATTGTGGCTGAACCGGCACGGTCACTCTCCTGCGCTGATCGTCGCGATGCGCGAATGGGTCAACCAGCCGGCAGGCGTCGGGGAAGATTTCGGGCCGCTCGGCATCGGGATGCTGTTGATCGTCGCCGGATATGCGATGACAGCCGCGGCATGGCGAAGGGGCCTCGGCATAGTCGCCGGACTCGGCTGGCTCATCCCCACGGTGTGGGCTGCCGTCACCGTGAGCGCGTCCCTGCTGCTGCTCGGCGCGGAGCCACTCGCCACGGCGACACGCACCGAGGTCACCGGTGAGGGCTTCCTCGCCAATCTCGTGCTGACCGGCGGTGTTGCCGAAACGCCTGCGTTCGTCGGCCTGGCCTGGCCCGTCACGACCGGACTGCTGTTCGGCGCCGTGCTCCTCGCGACCGTGAGCCTGCTCAGCCGCCTGCCGTGGCTCGCTGTCGCAGTGCAACTGTGCGCGCTTGCCCTCGGCATCGGGCTGACCGCAGCAGCGACAGCGCAGCACGACGCCGGCGAGGGTCCCGGGTCGATCGGCATGATCTCCGCCTTCGTGGCCTTCCCGGTGCTCGGCGAGTTGAGCTGGCTCGCCAGAGCCGGCCACCTGCCCGCCTGGCTCGCGGGAGCTTTCGGCCTGATCGGGCTCGGGCTGATCGTGCTCGCCGAGATCCTGTACCCGGCCCTCACGCCGTGGTGGTACCCCGTCACGGCGATCTTCGCCGTGCTGCTCACGCTGCTCGCCCTGACTGCTCGGCGTCAGATCGGCGACCGGCCGGTGGTGCGCTGGCTTGCCAGCAGGGCATTGCCCATCCTGCTTACCGTGGGCACGGTGGGCTACGGCCTGCTCGGCTTCCTTGCGAATGCCGTCCCACTGCTCGTCGCCTATCCCCTCGCGCTGCTGGCCACCCTGCTCGCCGCCGAGGCGCTCTACCGAGGTGTGATGCGCCCGATCGCGGGAGTCATCGGCCGCCGTGCCACCGCAGGCGGCGCGACATGATGCCGACCCGGGAGCGCGCGATCACCGCGGAGGTGCGGCCGTCCCACGGCTCGGGTCGGCTGCACGGGCTCGATCTGCTGCGCGTGCTCGCGTCGTGTTTCGTCGTCTTCGGCCATATCCTGTCGTGGTTCAGCGTGCGGCGGGAGTCATCCTGGCTCGATCAGGGTGTCGCCACCTTCATCGTCGGCCCGCTGCACCTGAACTCGAATCTGTCCTTCGCCGGCGTAGGCCTGTTCTTCCTCGTCAGCGGCGTCGTCGTCACCCATGCCACCGATCGGGAGAGGAGCGGCCAGTTCCTGTTCCGCCGGCTGGCACGACTGGCGCCGCTGCTGTGGGCCGTCACCCTGATCGCGTGGTTCCTCATCAATCGGGGGCTTCAGGTGTCGTCGGAGGCGGCGACCCCGCTCGGCGTCGGCGATCTGCTGCGGGGGATGGTGCTCGCCCATCACCTGACCTATCCCTCGACGGCGATCGTCGGCGTGACGTGGACGCTGCTCCACCAGACCGCCTTCTATATCCTCGTCGCGCTCTGCATTCCGATATTGCGCAGACGAGCGTGGCTGGCACCGGCCGTCGCCGCCGTGGTGTGTTTCGCCGCATTGCTCATCTCGGCGAGCAGCAGGACCAGCCGAACCGGCGAGACCGCGTCGTGGTTGCTGCACACGCTGGGCCAGTTCGCGACCTACATTCCGCTGCTGTGCATCGGACAGGTGATCTCGCTGGTGCACCGCGGCAAGATCAGCGGCCTCGCCGGGTTCGCCATCGGCACCGCTCACTACCTGCTGTTCGCCTGGTCGGACCGCATGGGCGGCTACACCTTTCAAGGCGGCGCGATGCCGCGCACCGCGCTGCTGCTCATCCTCCTGGTCTTGCTCACGCTGAAAATCAGCGGCCCGATCAGCAGATCAGCGTGGGTGGGGGGGTGGGCGCGGCGTACCTACGCCATCTACCTTGTTCATCTCGGTTGTGTCTTCGTTGTCATGGACGGGCTGGTACCGCTGGTAGGGCATGAGCTTGCGATGGGCGCGACGATACTGACCGTGGCCGTTGTCGCCGAAGCCCTGCACCGGGTCATCGAACGGCCGGTCGACGCGTGGCTGAGGCACCGGCGGAACGCGAAGCGGGGCACGGTGCGGTCTCGGCAGCCGACCCGCTGAGCCGTGGGTAGCATGGCGCGGCGGGCCTGCCTGCTGGACACGCGGCAACCGGTACCGCCTGCTGATCCGCCTCGCTATGCGCTGGCCAGGGACCTCAACGAACCGGAACGTCAGTTCCGCGGCGGCCACGGTCGCGGCAACACTTATCGCGACCGCGATGAAGAGGGGCACGCGGCCGCCCAGTGCGTCCAGTATCGGAAACGCGATCGGCCCGTGCAGCAGATAGAGCGAGTAGCTGCGGTCGGCAAGATACGAGACCGGCTTGGCGGGCCGCAGCCGTGGCTCCAGCAGCAGGAACGCGAGGAACAGGCAGAAGCCGAGGGCGAAGGTTGAGCTGTAGGCATCGTCCAGGCGTCCCATATCCCGCAGGTCGCCGAACACATACAGCAGCCAGGCCGCCGCACCGAAGCAGCCGCCCGCCCACAGCGGGATGCGGCCGCTCCAGACCGCCCAGGTGATCTGCCCCGTGAGCACGACAGGGAGATACGAGACCGACACCGCGAAAAGGAAGAAGGAGTCCCCGAACTCGCGAGCGATGAGCAGAACGACGAGCACCGCGGTCAGTTCGATCAGGATGGCCAGCCAAGTCCTGCGCCGCAGCACCACGAGCAGCAGGAAGACCACGCCGTAGAAGATGATCTCGATGATCAGTGTCCATGCCACCCCGACCAGGATCACCTGCGGCACCTGGAAGTAGTTCACCAGGAGCATGTTCGTGATGACGTACTCCGGTTCGAGCACGAAGAGTTGACCCGTCGTCAGCACCTCGAGATCCAGCGAACCGAGTACGACGGTCAGCAGGACGGTGAAGATCAGCAACGGGTAGACCCGGAAGATGCGCTTGATGCCGTACTCGCGATGCGATTCCTGTATGCCGGTGTGCGTGATGACGAAGCCGCTCACCAGAAAGAACATCACCACGGCGATGTGCCCCAGGTTCTGTTCCAGTCGCAGCGGGTCGCGGACTTGGACATTGATCGCATCCACCACCGACGAGGTCAGGCCCCGCTCGTCGAGGAACAGCGTGACGATGTGGCTGTAGATCACCAGCACCGGCGCGACCGCCCGGAAGACATCCAGGAAGACGAACCGGTTTTTCACCCGCGCGCCGGTCGGCGATGGAGCGTGCCCGGCAGTCACCGGAGCCTCGTGGTGTCTTCGACGCCAGGGACGTGATCGACTCTGTCGACCAGCACGTCCATCACCCAGCCCGCCAACCGCTGCGCCGGCAGATCCCAAGCTCGATACAACGCGTCGCTCAGTAGCCCTGCCACACAGATCGCCATGACGGCCCGGATGTCGGCGGGTACCGCTGCCGGCAGCCACGAGAGCACCAGCACGCCGACGCCAGGCCCGGTGAGCAGTAACGGGTAGGACCGGGATGTCAACCAGGACATGATCCTGCCCGTCGCGATCTCGGCCCGCACCTGCACCGCGGCGGCCATCAGCACCGTCGCGTAAGCCAACGTGAGCGGATTCGCGTCACCTGCGTCGTGTCCGAACCCGGTTCGATCCCCCCAGACGAAGGTCATCCAGCACGCCACACCGAGCAGCGCGCCCGCCCAGAGCGGAACGTGCCCCGCGTGGACAAGCCAGCAGGTCTGCCCCAGTACAACGGCGAGCCCGAACGTCGCCGAGGCGCCGAACGGGGAGGCCGCAGCGCCCGCGACATGCGGGATGACCGCGGTAGCGACCGAGCAGAGGGTGATCTGCACGGCGACGGCGATCCATGGTTCGCGCCGGAACATCCTGAACGTCAGCCAAGCGAACAGCAGCATGATGACCGCGGCGAACAACAGCTCGGCATGGGCCCACCGCCGCGAGCTGCCGTAAGCGGCCCAAGTCAGCACCGTCGCGATCAGCGCGAGCGGGATGACCCGCAACGAATTCCGGACCACGAAGCGCGCCGTGCCATCACCGCAAGTGGCATCGGCTATCGCGAACCCGGCGACCAGCAACAGCAAGGCCGCGCCCGCGAAGCCGAGGTCCTTCTCGACCAGCAACGGCGTGGCGATGAGGAGCTCGATGACCCCGCCCGCGGCGAAGTGTTGATCGTGCTCACGGAACCACGCGGCTATTTCCGCGTAGCAAACCAGCACGACCGCCACGCCGATGACGAGCCGGAACCCACCGGGAAATTCGCGTCGGCTGCCACCGCGACCACGGCTTCGCCCACGCGCAGGCGCCATTACGACGGCGGCGGGATCGCTCACACCGACACTCGTGTGCTTATTCATAAGCCGGGCCATTCACCAGAAGCATGCATGTCGCCATCCGCCATAACCTCCCCGATCACTCAGGCGGGCCTCCGGCCCCGCGCCCGCAGCGCCGGTGTCGACTTCCTACGGCACCCACGGCGATCTCGTGACATTCTGCCCGACCTCGGCCGATCGGACCAATGAGGCAGGCCCGGGACGCTAACGTATGCCCCGTGGTGTCCAACTTCGGCAAGCTGCCCGCGGTGCATGAAGCGTGGTTGCCGAGGGAGCATTCGCTCCACCGCCCGCGACATTCCCGCCATCAGATCGCCGCACTGCTGTGCGCGGTGCTGTTCTTCGTGACTCCCACCGCGCTGTGGGCGATCGGGTTGCGCCCGTCGGAGATCGAGAACCGCCCCCTCGCCGCGTTTCCCGGCCCCGAGCAAGGCTGGGAAATGGCCACCGAACTGCCCGGCTGGGCCACCGACCAGCTCATATTCCGTGGTGAGGCCATCGGTGCCGTCGACGCCATCAGCCGGACCGTTTTCGGCGAACCTGCGCCGTTCGGCTCAGCTCCGGATCGAGGGCCGCTGCCGGGTGTCCCCGCAGAGGGCGGCACACCCGGGGCGGAAGTGCCACCCAGCCAAGCCGGGTATAGCCGCGTGATCGAAGGCAAGGACGGCTGGCTCTACCTCGGCAGCGATGTATCCGGGAAGTGTCATCCGCAACAGCTGGTCGGCCGGAGTGTCGAGAAACTGCTGAAGCTGCGCGACGCCGTCGAGAGTTCCGGCCGCACGTTTCTGCTGGTGATCGCTCCGGACAAGACCACGATGGTGCCCCAATACCTGCCAGACAGCTATGCGGGCAAGGACTGTGCGGCGGAGGCCACCGAACGGCTCTGGCCACCGCTTACCGGTGGTGCGGGCGCGATCGATCTCCGGGAGACTCTCGCGGAGACCGCATCCCGCATCGGCGAGCCGGTGTACTTCCCGCAGGACTCCCACTGGAAGCACGAAGGATCGATCGCGCTGGCCCGGCTCTTGACCGAGAAGCTGGCGCCAGGCAGGACCGCGACGTGGGACGTCGTCCCCGACGGCATCCACTACGGGCCGGCCGACTTACCTCCCATGCTCGGCAAGCGCGCCACCGCCGTCTCCACCAACTATCAGCTACGGCCCGACGGTGTCACCAATCGGACGAGCAAGCAGCCCAGGAGTCTGCGGAAACCCGTCCGCATGACATCGGAGCCCCTTGACGGCACCATCAATGACCGCACGCTGGTGTTCGGCGACTCCTTCGCCGCCGCCTCCGCGAACTATCTCGGCGCGGCTTTCACCGACCTCACGCTACTGGGCTACGCCACGTGGCAAGCCGATCGCGATGCGACGCTGCGAGAGTTCGTTGCCGCCGAGGTCGTCGTGGTCGAAATCGTGGAACGCGTGGTCGCATCGGGCACCGTCGGCTTCCTCAGCGACGACTTCATCGACACCCTGCGGCCCCGCTTGGCAGCGCGTCCCCTGCGGTGATCACAGTACGGCCCCGGGACGAGCCGAAGGACTCCTTGAGTGCCGCATATGCACCGAGGGGCCCCTTGGGCTCGCAGCCATTCCAAACCGTAACCGGACAGAGCGAACCAAACGGGCGGCTTGCGCGTCTAGAATGTGAGGCAAGGGAGCCGCCCATGTTGTGGGTTCAGATCGCCGTCGCGTTGCTCGCGGTCATCTTCGTCATCCGCTTGACCCTGCTGCTACGGCACCGCCACCACTGACGGCCGCCGTCGTGCCAGCCGCGCTGTCGTGCGTGAAACCCATTGCCCCGGCACGCTTTATCACTCACGACGATGGCGGCTCGAGCCTCACACCGCGGCAGGCTCCAGCGCGGTCACCCGCACCCGCTGTCCGGACAGCGCGGCGGTGCCGGTGAGATCGTCGACGCAGTTCTCATCGGTGACGTCGTTGATGCTGACGCCGGCGTGGGTGCTCGCCACCCGCAGCCGGACGCCCGGCCGCCCATGACCCCAGCCGTGCGGCAAGCTCACGACGCCCGGCATGATCGCGTCGCTCACCTCGACCGGCACCTCGACCGAACCGGCCCGTGACGACAGCACCGCGAGCTCGCCATCGATGAGCCCGTTCCGCTCGGCGTCCGCCGGATGCACGAGCAGCGTGCAGCGCGGCTTGCCCTTCACCAGCCGCTCACTGTTGTGCATCCAGGAGTTGTTGCTCCGCAGCTGCCGTCGGCCGATCAGCACCAGCTCGCCCGGCGCCCAGGAATCCATCCGCCCGCGCAACCGGTCGAGATCGTCGAGGTATTCGCTTGGCGCGAGGTTGATCCGCTTGCCCCTGGTGTGCAGCCTGCCCGGCAGCCGCGGCTCGAGCGGACCGAGGTCGACGCCCTCCGGGTGCTTCTTCAACTTCCCTAGTGACAGCCCACCGATGAGCTTGCGCACCCCGTACGGGCCCGCCCGCAGGCCGACCTCGAAGATCGCCTCCGGCCCCAGTTTGCTCAGCGCCGCTTTGCTGAGCCACCCCGGCCCCCGCAGTAGCTTCTGGTCGGGTCCGAGTACCCGCGACGCGAGCTCGAGGCAGATCTCCCAGTCGTGCCGCTGATCCTCGCCGCGCGGGAAGACCGCGGGCGAGTACTTCGCCGAGTTGCGCACCGCGACCAGCGTCAGCAACAGCTCGTAGTGCGAGCGCTCCAACGGGCCGGTCGGCGGCAGGATCACGTCCGCGTGCCGGGTGGTCTCGTTGAGGTAGGGATCGATCGCGACCATGAAGTCGAGCTTGTCGAGCGCGCGGTCGAGGCGAGTGCCGTTCGGCGTGGACAGCACCGGGTTACCCGCCGAGGTGATCAGCGCCCGGATCTGCCCCGGACCCGGCGCCTCGATCTCCTCGGCCAGCGTCGCCACCGGCAGCTCGCCGCCGAACTCCGGCAGCCCGCGCACCCGGCTGCGATACGAGTCGAAGCTGCCCCCGTAACCTCCCATGCCCGCCAGCGGAATCGGGTCGATCGCCGGCGTGGTGAACATGGCGCCGCCGACCTCGTCGAGATGATCGGTGAGCACATTGACCGCCACCACGAGCCACGACGCGATCCCGCCGAACTCCTGCGTGCAGACCCCGACCCGGCCGTAGACGACCGCGCGCTCGGTCCTCGCCAGTTCGCGAGCGAGGTTGACCACCGTCTCCGGCGCGATGCCGGTCACGCCGGTGGTGCGTTCCGGCGGGTAGTCCAGCGCGGCCACCTTCAGCGCGTGCACGCCGATCACGTTGCCGGCGAGCCGCCCGACGCGCACCAGCCCTTCCGAGAACAGCACGTTGATCAACGACAACAGCAGCAAGGCGTCGGTGCCGGGCCGGATGAACAGGTGCTCGTCGACCATGCCCGCGGTCTCGGTGCGGCGCGGGTCGATGAGCACCGCCCGGCCGCCGCGCGCCCGCAGCGCCTTGAGCCGCCCGCGCATGTTGGGCGCGGTCATGATGCTGCCGTTGGACACCGCCGGGTTCGCCCCGATACAGACGAACAGGTCCGTACGGTCGATGTCCGGCACCGGCAGCAAGGCCTGATGCCCGAACATCAGCAGTGAGGCCAGCATCTGCGGCAACTGGTCGACCGAGGTCGCGGAGAACAGGTTGCGCGTGCCGAGGCTGCGGAAGAAGCCCTGCCCGAAGGTCATCAGCCCGGGATTGTGCGCCGTGGGATTGCCCTGGTAGACCGCGAGCGCGTCCTTACCGTGCTGCGCGCGGATGCCTCGAAGCCGCTCGCCCACCAGGTCGAAGGCCTCGGTCCAGCCCGCCTCGCGCCACGTCGCGCCGCTGCCCGAACCCTCCCGCAGCATCGGGCGCCGCAGCCGGTCCGGGTCGTGGTGGAGGTCGGCGAGCGCGGTCGCCTTCGGGCAGATGTAGCCCTGCGACGTCGGATCCTGCTCGTCGCCCCGGATATCCACGACGTTGTCGCCCTCGGTGGTGACCACGATCCCGCAGGTCGCTTCGCAGAGTGTGCAGCTGTGCTGGTGCGTAACAGCCATACGCCCTCCCGGTCGCCGACACTTGTCGATCGCTCCTCGAGGCTACCGGGCCCTGCTGCCGCCGGGCGCTAAAAGACGCCCGTTAACCGCACTAACTCAGCGGAACCAAGGTGCCATTGGGTGCCTATATGGCACCCAAGGCCGCCTTCGGCTCCCCGCTGCCTGCCGGGAATGGGGCGTGGTGGCGGTTACCGGGGTGCCATCCGCAGGGCGACGCCGATTGACTAACCTCCCGACCGGGACCGGTGGTTGGGCCAGCCGCCCATCGGCGGACGGGGCCGCCCGAAGGGTGGTCGCGGCCGCCGATTCACCCCGCGGCTGGACCAGAGCTCAGGACATTTCAGTGGCACGAAGGAGCGGCACACCATGGAACTCACCTCGACAGCGGCGATCGTCACCGGCGGCGCTTCCGGCCTCGGCGGCGCGACCGCCGCCGCACTCGCCGCCCAGGGCGCCACGGTGTTCGCGCTCGACCTCGCGGCGGCCATCGCGAACGCCAATCACCCCGACGGCGTCACCTACCTCGAGACCGACGTGACCGACCCCGAGCAGGTCCAGGCGGCCGTGGCGACCGCGGCCGACGCCGGGGTCCCGCTGCGCACGGTGGTCAACTGCGCCGGCATCGGCCCGTCGGCCCGGATCCTGTCCAAGAAAGGCCAGCACGACCTGGCGCTGTTCCGCAAGGTCGTCGAGGTCAACCTGATCGGCACCTTCAACGTCACCACGCTGGCCGCCGAAGCCATCGCCAGGACGGAACCGCTCGCCGACAACGCGCGCGGCGTCGTCATCAACACCGCGTCCATCGCCGCCTTCGATGGTCAGATCGGCCAGGCCGCCTACTCGGCGTCCAAGGGCGGGATCGTCGGCCTGAACCTGCCCGCGGCCCGCGACCTGGCCTCCGTGGGCATCCGCGTGCTCACCATCGCCCCCGGCATCGTCGACACCCCCATGCTGGCCACGGTCGGCGAGGAGTTCCGGGCCACCCTGGCCGCGGGCGTGCCGTTCCCGAAGCGGCTGGCGCGCCCGGACGAGTACGCCCGGCTCGCGCTCAGCATCATCGACCAGGACTACCTCAACGGCGAGGTCATCCGCCTCGACGGCGCCCTGCGGATGGCGCCCCGCTAACCCCCGGGCT
>WHSS01000194.1 GCA_009379975.1 Actinophytocola sp. | reverse complement strand
CTCGATGTCGCTCGTCGGGTCGACGGTGCCGTCGACGTGCACCACATCCGGATCGTCGAACACGCGGATGACCTGGCAGATGGCGTTGGCTTCGCGGATGTTGGCCAGGAACTTGTTGCCGAGTCCCGCCCCCTCCGACGCTCCCTTGACGATGCCCGCGATGTCGACGAAGGACACCACGGCGGGCACGGTGCGCGCGGAGCCGAAGATCTCGGCAAGCGTGTCGAGCCTGGCGTCCGGCAGCGGGACCACGCCGACGTTGGGCTCGATGGTGGCGAACGGGTAGTTCGCGGCGAGCGCGTCGTTGCGGGTCAGGGCGTTGAAGAGGGTGGACTTGCCAACGTTGGGCAGGCCGACGATCCCGAGGGTCAAACTCACGACCGCACAGTCTACGGTGCGTTACCTCGACCACGGGCCACTCGGGGGTCGTGCGTGATTTTCGTTGCTCCCGCACTGGTCATCACGCACGAGGCACCGGTGCGCCGTGATGTCCGATTACCGCCAGTGCATGGCCGGATGTGGTGGCAGGATCATGGTCATGACACAGCTCGTTGTGGATCGGCCCGCACCGCAGCGGCAGGCGCTCTGGCGCGACTTCGACCGGTGCTACCGCGCGGTCACCGCGAGGGACGCCCGCTTCGACGGCCAGTTCATCACCGCGGTACGCACGACGGGGATCTACTGCCGCCCCTCCTGCCCCGCGCTGACGCCCCTGGCACGCAACGTCGAGTTCTTCCCGACCGCGGCCGCCGCGCAGGCCGCGGGCTTCCGGGCCTGCCGCCGGTGCCTGCCCGACGCGGTGCCGGGCTCACCCGAGTGGAATCTGCGCGCCGATCTCGCCGCGCGGGCGATGCGCCTGATCGCGGACGGCATCGTCGAGCGGGAGGGCGTCAGCGGGCTCGCCAGCAGGCTCGGCTACTCGGAGCGCCAGCTCGGCCGCGTGCTCACCACCGAACTCGGCGCGGGACCCCTGGCGCTGGCCCGGGCACATCGGGCGCACGCTGCCCGCCTGCTCATCGAGGTGTCGCCGCTGTCGTTCTCCGATATCGCTTTTGCCGCGGGCTTCGCGAGCGTCAGGCAGTTCAACGCCACCGTGCGGGACGTCTTCGCCACCACCCCGTCGCAGATGCGCGAAACGGCTCTCCGGCGCGAGGGCGCCACGCTCGACCCCGGCGCCGAAAGCTCCGGCCCGAGCAAGTCCCTCCGCCTCAGCCTGCGACTCCCCTTCCGGCGCCCCTTCGACGCGGCCGGTGTGCTGGCGTTTTTGTCCGACCGCGCGATCGAAGGCGTCGAGACGTGGTCCGAGGAAGACGGCTACGCGCGCACGTTGCGTCTCCCGCTCGGATCCGGCGTGGTCCGGTTGTCCGCCGCCGATGACCACATCCGGTGCTCGCTCCGGTTGTCCGAGGTCGGCGACGTGAGCAGTGCGGTGGCTCGGGTTCGCCGCATGCTCGACCTCGACGCCGACCCGATCGCCGTCGACGACGTCCTCGGCGCGGACCCGCTGCTCGTACCGAGCGTCGCCGCGGTCCCGGGAATCCGCGTACCGGGCGCAGCCGACGCCCACGAGCTGGTGGTCCGGGCGATGCTGGGCCAGCAGGTGACGGTGGCCGCGGCGCGGACGGCCGCTGGCAAGCTCGTCGCCGCGTTGGGCGAGCCACTGCCGGACACGCCCGGCGCCGAACCGGCCATGCTGTTCCCGACCGCCAAGGCCATCGCCGAGCACGGCGCGGAGATCCTGCGCGGCCCGGCACGCCGGATCTCCTCGATCGTCGGCGTCACGGCCGCGCTGGCCTCCGGCGAACTCGACTTGCACGTCGGCCGAGATCCGGACGAACTGCGCGCGGACCTACTCGCGCAGCCAGGCATTGGGCCCTGGACGGCCGACTACGTGCAGATGCGTGTGCTCGGCTCCCCCGACGTGCTGCTCACCGGCGACTTCGGACTCCGCAACGGCGCCAAGACCATCGGCTTCCCGCACGACCCGACCGGCCTCACCGAGCGCATGCAGGCGCTACGGCCGTGGCGGTCCTATGCCTGCATGCACTTGTGGCGATCCGCCCCGAAACAGAACGGAAAAGCATCATGACAAACGCCAGCTGGTCCACCATGGACACTCCGATTGCCCCGTTTACCGCGATAGTCGCACCGGACGGCGCTGTGCTCGCCGCCGGATGGACGGCGGATATCGACGAGCTGACACCACAGATCTCGCCCTCACTGCGCCCGGCCGAACTGCGTGAGCGAGCTGATCTCGGACCGGTCAGCACCGCGGTGCGCCGCTATCACGCCGGGGAAGTCGAAGCCATCGACGGCATCCCCGTGCGGCAGCGATCCGGCGAGTTTCTGACGCACGCGTGGGAGGTGCTGCGGAAGATCCCTCCCGGCGAGCCCGTGACCTACTCCGAGTACGCGGCCCTGGCAGGGCGTCCGGCCGCCGTGCGCGCCGCCGCGTCGGCCTGCGCGCGCAACGCGGTTGCCCTGTTCGTGCCGTGCCACCGGGTGCTGCGCATCGGCGGATCGCTCGGCGGCTTCCGCTGGGGGCTCGACGTCAAGCGCTGGCTGATCACCCACGAGGCGGACCACAAGCCCGCTGACCGCTGATCCCATCGCCGGTTTGCAGAAACATACATACCGTATGTATGTTAATTGCAACCGGACCACGGGAGGCGACCATGGCGATCAGCGAAGAACTGGGCACGGTGCACGAGGCCCGATTGACCTCGGCACGTATCCGCTACCGCGAACGCGGCGAGGGACCACCGGTCGTGTTCGTGCACGGGCTGCTGGTCAACGGCGACCTGTGGCGCAAGGTCGTCCCCACCGTGGCCGACGCCGGATTCCGGTGCCTGGTACCGGACTGGCCACTCGGCGCGCATGAGGTTCCCGTACCGGGCGCCGACCTCACTCCGCCCGGAGTGGCGTCGCTGATCGCGGAGTTCATCGCGGAACTCGACCTGCATGACGTGGTCGTCGTCGCCAACGACACCGGCGGGGCGATCACTCAGATCCTGATGGCGAAGCACCCGGAACGGATCGGCAGCGTCGTCCTCACGCCGTCCGACTCGTTCGAGCGGTTCTTCCCTCCCGCGTTCGCGTTCCTGCCGCGCTTCGCACGCGTGCCCGGCGCCACCTGGCTGTTGGCGCAGACCCTGCGCGTCCGGGCACTGCACCGGCTGCCGTTCACCTTCGGCTGGGTGGCGAAGCGGTCGCTGCCGGAACCCATCGTCGACTCGTTTCTGCTGCCCAGCAGGCGTGATGCCGCGATAAGGCGCGACCTGCGCCGGTTCCTCGTCGGGGTAGACAAGCGGCACACCCTCGCCGCCGCCGAAGTGCTGCCCCGGTTCGCCAAACCGGTGCTGCTGGCCTGGGCGCGCGAGGAGAAGCTGTTCCCGCCGCGCCTGGCCGAACGGCTGGCAGGCACGCTGCCCAGCGCCGAGCTGGCATGGATCGACGACAGCTACACCTTCGTGCCGGAGGACCAGCCGGAGCGGTTGAGCCGGGTCGTGGTGGACTTCCTGCGTGCCCACGCCACGACGTAGCCAGGCCGACCGTTCCCGGTCAACCCGTGCCACGCTGGTGGAGACCGCCCGCGCGCTGTTCGCCGAGCGTGGCTACGCGAACGTGCCCGCTGACGAGATCGTGTCCGCCGCGGGCGTGACCCGCGGCGCCCTCTATCACCACTTCGCGGACAAGAAGGCGCTCTTCCTCGCGGTCTTCGAGGATCTCGAGGCCGAGCTGAACGCGGAATTCAAAGCCGCCGCCGAGGCCGCGCCCGATCAATGGGCCGGGGCGGTCACCGCGCTGTCGCGATTTCTCGACGCCTGCCAGCGGCCCGAGGTGGTACGGATCGCGCTCACCGACGCACCCGCCGTGCTGGGTTGGCAAGGCTGGCGGGAGGTCGAATCCCGCCACGGGCTTGGCCTGATCACCGAGCAACTCGACGCCGCGATCGAGGCCGGGCTGATCGTCGAAGCGCCGGTTCCCGCGCTGGCGCAGGTGGTGCTCAGCGCGGTGATCGAGGCGGCCCTGATGATCGCCCACGCGGAAGACCAGGCACTGGCACGAACCGAGGCCGAGCAGGCGCTCTTGGTGCTGCTGTCCGGCCTGCTGAAGCGGTGAATTCGCAGGTCAGCGGTCGTGAGTGATTAAGCGCGCCAGAACAAGGACTTTCACGCACGAGGGCCAGCACGCCAGGGTTCAGTTTTCCAGGAGTAGCGTCGAACCGGTGCGGGATTTGTGCACCCGCAGCCGGGTAGGAATACGCTGTCGCAGCTCCTCGACATGTGAGACCAGGCCGACGACCCTGCCACCGGCCCGCAGCCCGTCCAGGGTGTTCATCACGACGTCGAGCGTTTCGGCGTCGAGCGTGCCGAACCCCTCGTCGATGAACAGGGTGTCCAACTGCGCGCCGCCGGTCTCCGCCGCCACCACATCGGCCAGTCCGAGTGCGAGGGCGAGCGAGGCAAGGAACGCCTCCCCGCCGGAGAGTGTCTTCGCCGGCCGGATGCTGCCCGAGTAGTCATCGAGCACGTCCAACCCGAGCCCTCCCCTGGTGCCACGTGCACCGGCCGCGTCGGAATGGACGAACGAGAACCGGTCCTGGCTCATCACCAGCAGCCGCGTGGTCGCCGCCAGCGCGACCTCTTCGAGCCGGGCGGCCAGCACGTAGGAGTGCAACGACATGCGGCGCGCGTTCTGGCCGCGGCCGTTCACCACATCGGTCACCGCGTCCAGCTCCGCGAACTCCTCCTCTGCCGGAGCCAGCTCGGCGGACAGGTCGGCCAGCCGCTGCTCGAGCACGGCCAGCTCTTCCGCTCGCTGACTCGCCGCCCGCAGCGTCACCAGCGCGGTGTCGGCCGCTTCCCGTGCCGCGACGACCGTGGCCTGCGCCCCGGCGACATCGACCTCCGTATCCGGCTCGATACCGGCCAACTCCGGCTCGTCGAGTACCGCCCTCGCCGCGCGCTCAGCGACCTCGGCCTGCGAGATCTCCTCGGCAAGCGCGGTGAGCTGCGCAGGCTCGCGGGCCGCGGCGAGCGCTTCGTCCAACGTGCTGAACCCGGCTTCGCGCACCTCCGCCGCGACGGCCTCCCGCTGCTCCGCCTGCCGATGCCGCGCCGTCAGCAGCTCGGACCTCGCTGCCTCCAGCGCGTCATAGCGCTCCGCAAGCGACTGCAGGCTGCGCCGCCGCTCCGCGACGCTCGCGTGCTCGCCGCGGGCGACGTCGAGCCGCCTCGCGCGCTCCGCTACGGCTGCCGCGAGGCTCGCGCGCTCGGCTGACGCCTCCGCCGCCGCCCGGTCCGCCTTCGCCCGCTCGGCGCCCAGCCGCTGCTCCTCGCCTCGCAACGCTCGCTCGTCCGCCGCCAGGCGCTCCCGGCTCGCCGCCCGCTCCGCAAGCTCCGCGACGGCTTCCCGCGCCGAGCCGAGCTCCGAGGCCAGCTGCGCCTCGTCGCGCTCGCCCACCCGCGCTCGCAGGCTCGCGACGGCGGCCTCCGCCTCATGCTTCGCGCTCATCGCCCGCTCACGCTCGCCGTGCGAAGCCGCCTCGGCTCGCTCCGCTTCGCGCTCGTCGGCTTCGCTGACAACGCCGGTGTGGGCCGTCGCTGGTGCGGGATGCTCATCCGCACCGCATACCGGGCACGGCTCGCCATCGCGCAGTTCGCCAGCCAGTTCGGCCGCCATCCCCGACAGCCGCCGCTCGCGCAGCTCCTGGCGGTGTTCGCGCGCCTGCTGGTGAGCATCGATGGCCGCGGTGAGCCGTTCGGTGGCTGCCTCGGCGGCGCGCTGCGCGCCGGGCAACCGGCGTGCGTCGTCGAGCGCCTGCGCAAGCTCGTCGGCGCGCGCACGTGCCGCGTCCACCCGTGCCGCGGCATCGGCCGCGGCCGCGAGCCGCTCGCGCAGCGCACTCACTTGCTCGGGCAGCGCTTCGACCTGCTGCGCTAGGTCCGTCACGCGGGCGCTCGCGGCTTCGGTGGCGGCGGCGAACTCGTCGAGCCTGCGCTCGTCGGTCACCTGCTGTTCGGCCTCCGCGATCGCCCCGGTGAGCTGGCCTGCTTGCTCGCGCAGCTCGCTCGCCCTCGCCCGCAACTCGCCGGCAGAACCGCCGGTGTGGCCGCCTTCGAGCGCCGTGATCGCGGCGTTCTCGCGTTCGGTCGCCCGCTCCACCTCGTCGAGCGCTCGATCCGCCTGCCGGTGCGCCGCGTGCACCGCGCCGGCCCGCTGGGCGTCGGCCAGCTCCGCCTTGTGCCGTGCCAGCTCGGGCGCCCGGCGCGTGATCGCGAGCAGCTTCGCATGCGCCTCCGCGACCCGGCGCACTCGTTCCCGCGCCGCGCGCCGCTCGGCCAACTCGGCGTCGGCACGGTCACTTTCCCGCCGCGCCGCCGCCGCGACCTGCTGAGCCTGCTCGTGCTCCTCGGCGGCGCGCGCGCGTAGCTCGGCCGCCCATGCCAGCGTCGACTCCGTGCTCCCCGACGTGTCTTCCGGCGGCTCGCCGCCCGCTGCCTGTGCGAACCGCGCGACCAACTCACGCAGCGACGCGCGCTGCACGTCCAAGGCCGCCCGGCACTCCTTACGGCGCGCACTGAACCAGTCCTGCACCGACTCGAAGCGCCTGGTGTCGAATAGCCGCTCCAGCAGCCGCTCCCGCTCGGCGGTGTCCGCGCGCAAGAACCGGGCGAACTCGCCCTGCGGCAACAGCACCACCTGGAAGAACTGGTCGGCCGTCATGCCGAGCAGGCGCTGCACGGTGCGCGCGACCTCGTCGATCCTGGTGATCGGCTCGGTGGTGTGCCCGCTCGGCGCGTCACCGAGCCACAGCAACGACGCCTTCGCCTGCTGCTTGGTGGTGCCATCGCCGCGCCGCTTCGGGCGGTCGTACTCCGGACTGCGCACGATCCGGAGCCGGTGGGACTGCACGGTCAGTTCGAGCGCGACTTCGGTGGCGGTGCCCGCGTCCGCCAGGTCGCTCCGCAGGCGCTTGACCTCACCTCGCGCGCCGGGCACGGTGCCGAACAGTGCGAACGCGATCGCATCGAGCAGGGCTGTCTTGCCCGCGCCGGTCTCCCCGTGCAGCAGGAAGAGCCCATCGGCGCCGAGCGCGTCGAAGTCGACCTCCTCGTGCCCGGCGTAGGGACCGAATGCGGCGACCTCGAGCCGGTGCAGCCTCATGCGGCCTCCTTGCCGAGCGCGGCAAGCCGCGCCGATAACATGGCGTCGGCCAGCATGGTGTCCGACGATTCGGACCTGCAAGCAGTCCTCATGTGCCGTGATCCTCGGCCTTACCGGCGGCGACGAGGGCCTCATCGAGCAGGATCCGCTCGGCCGGGTTCGGCTCGCTACCGCGGCAGTCGCTGAAGAAGCCCTCGGTGATCTGCTGGTCACTGCGGCCACGCACCGCATCGGCGTAGCGCAGCACACCGCGCGGGTCACCGCCCTCGGGCACCCAGTCCAGGTGCACGGCGTAACGGAAGCGCTCGCGCAGCTTGCGCATGGCGTCGATGGGCCGCACCCGGTCGGTCAGCGTCACCGAGAGGTAGCACTCCTCGAGATCGGCATGCGCGGCGCCGGCCAGCAGGTCGGCGAGCGAGCCGGTGACGGTGGCGAGGGGACGGGGCACCGGTAGCTCCCGGCGCCGCACCTCGGCGAGCCCATCGGCGTCGAGGTCGACCAGCCACACCGCCTTGCGGTGCGACGTCTCGGAGAACGAGTACGCCAGCGGGCTGCCCGAGTACCGGAGCCGATCACTGAGCCGCTGCGGGCCGTGCAGGTGGCCGAGCGCCACGTAGTCGGGCCCGTCGAAGACCGCCGCGCCGACCTGCTCGACGCCACCCGACGTGATCGGCCGCTCGGAGTCGCTGCCCTCGCCGCCGGTGACGAAGGCGTGGGCCAGCACGATGGAGCGCGCATCGCGACCCGCGAGGTCGGCGTTGATGCGGCGCATCGCCTCTGTCAGCACCCCGGTGTGCCCCTTGGCCTCGATACCCATCGCATGCCGGCACGGGTCCGGCTCCAGGTACGGGATGCCGTAGATCGCCACCAGCCCGTGCTCGTCGTCGAGCAGCACCGGTTCGGCGAGCAGATCGATCTCGGTGCGCAGGTGCAGCCCGCCCGCAGGGACGAATTCCGCGAACACGCCGAGCCTCGCGGCCGAGTCGTGATTGCCCGCGGTGAGCACGAGCTGCGCACCAGCCCGCCGGATCTTGGCGAACACCCGCGCGGCCACGCGCACCGTCTCCGCCGAAGGCACCGCCCGGTCGTAGATGTCGCCCGCCACCAGCACCACGTCGACCCGCTCCTCGGCGACGACGTCGGCCAGATGACCGAGCACCGACTCCTGCTCAGCGAGCAGATCCGCACCGTGAAAGGTGCGGCCGAGGTGCCAATCGGAGGTGTGCAGCGCCCGCATTTGAAATTTGAGCTCCGTTCCATTCGCCAGGGTCGTCAGTAACCGAAGTCCGTCTCGCGGCAGGCAGTGTGTCGGTGTGCCGGGATCCGAGGGTCGCCCAGACATCTCGAGTAGCGAGCACCCGCCGAGGGCGACCCGCATCTCCCGGCAGGCGAATGGACCGACCGCATGAACCAACCATATGTTCGAACACCGACGCGGCGGCGACGACTCGCCGCCCCACCGCGAATCCGCACTCGCGTCCGTCGGTGGGTGTGACATTCGGCCCGACCTAGTGTCTGAACGTCACGTTCGCTCACGGACGGGCGCGCCTCACCGTGCTGGCCGCGCGAACAGCCCCGAGGCAACCACCTCACCCCGCGCCCCATTCCGTACTGGCAGCAGGGAGCCCAAGG
>WHSS01000291.1 GCA_009379975.1 Actinophytocola sp. | reverse complement strand
GTCGCCGATCGCGTGAACGCGCGGGTCGTTGGTGCGCAGCGAGTCATCGACCACGATGCCCCGGTCGATGGTCAGCCCGGCGGCTTCGGCCAGGCCGGTCTCGGCACGCACCCCCGCTGAGACCACGACGAGGTCTGCGGGCACGTGGCTGCCGTCGTCGAGCTTCAGGCCGTCGCCCGGCACGTACCGCGCGGCCAGCCTGCCGAGCCGGAACTCGATGCCGTGCCCGGCGAGCGACGTGGCCAGCACCCCGCCGGCGCCCGGGTCGAGTTGACGCTCCATCACGTGGCCGACCGGATGAACGACCGTCACCAGGCTGCCTCGGCCGGCCAGACCGCGCGCGGCCTCCAGCCCGAGCAGCCCGCCGCCGAGGACGGCTACCGGCGCGCCCGCGCGGGCCGCCGCCAGGATCGCCTCGCAGTCTTCCAAGGTACGAAACGGGACCACTCCCGGTGCGAGCAGGCCGTCCTCGTCGAGCAGGCCTTCCGTCGGCGGGATCCACGCCCGGCTACCGGTGGCCAGCACCAGGGCGTCGTAGGTCAGCGATGTGCCGTCAGCCAGCGCCACGGTGCGCGCCGCCCGGTCGATCGCGGTGACGTCGGTGCCCAGCCGAAGGTCGATGCCATTGGCCTCGGCCCACGTCGCGTCGTGCAGGTGCACGGCGTCCGGCGACATCGTGCCCGCGATGACGTTGGACAGCAGAATGCGGTTGTAGGCGTTGTGGTACTCGGCCCCGGCGATGGTCACCGCGACCCGCTCACCCTGAGGGTCGCGGTGCCGGATCTCCGCCGCGAGCCGCGAGCCCGCCATGCCATAGCCGACGATCACAACGCGGCGCGGTGCGTGCTTGTCGTTCACGATCGCTCCTCTGCCTTGGCTATGCGGACGGCGCACACCTTGAACTCGGGCATGCGGCTGGTCGGGTCGAGTGCCGGATTCGTCAGCAGGTTGGCACGCTGTGCCCCTGGGAAGTGAAACGGCAGGAAGATGGTGTCCATCCGCGCCGACGCCACCAGGCGCACGGCCGCCCGCACCTCACCCCGGCGCGATGCGATCACCGCGCTGTCGCCTTCGGTCAGCCCGTACCGCTCGGCGGTGTCGGGGTGCACCTCGACGAACATCTCCGGGTTGACGGCGAGAAGTTCATCGACATTGCGGGTCTGCGCGCCCGACTGGTAGTGCGCCAGCAGCCTGCCGGTGGTCGCGAGCAGCGGATAGTCGGCGTCGATCGGCTCGGCGGACCCGCGATAGGTCACCGGGACGAACTTGGCTCGGCCGTCGGGGTGAGCGAAGCGGTCGAGGAACGGCCGCGGCGTGCCGGGGTGGTCTTCGGTTTCCCCTGCTCGCAGGGTAGGCCCGTCAGACACCGTTGGCACCGGCCAGTAGAGCGCTTCGCCCTCGCGCAGCCGGTCGTAGGTGACGCCGGAGTAGTCGGCGACGCCGCCCCTGGACGCCTCCCGTAGCTCGGTGAACACGGTCTCCGGCTCGGTGGGGAACCGTTCGGCAGGCTGGCCCATGCGAGTCGCGAGCCCCTGCAGCACCTCGAGGTCGCTGCGCACGCCCTCCGGCGGGTCGATGGCTTGCTGACGCAGCAGGATCCGGCCTTCGAGGTTGGTCATCGTGCCCGACTCCTCCGCCCACTGCGTGATCGGCAGCACGACGTCGGCCATGGCGGCGGTCTCGGACAGCACGATGTCGGCGACGACGAGGAAGTCGAGGGCGGCCAGCCGTTCGGCGACGTGGCCGGCGCGCGGCGCGGAGACGACGACGTTGCTGCCGAACACCAGCAGGGCCTTCGGGCCGTCGATGCCTTTCCCGCCCCCCTCTCCGAGGCTCCCACCCCCCGTGGTGCCCAGCGCGTCTAGCAGCTCGTACGCCGATCGCCCCGGGCCGGGCAGCGACTCCGGGTCCACGCCCCACACACCCGCGACGTACGCGCGCGCAGCCGGATCGTCGATCTTGCGGTAACCGGGCAGCTGATCGGCCTTCTGGCCGTGCTCCCTGCCGCCCTGGCCGTTGCCCTGACCGGTGAGACAGCCGTAGCCGGAACCCTTTCGGCCAGGCAGCCCAAGCGCCAGCGCGAGGTTGATCCAGGCGCCGACCGTGTCGACTCCGCTGGCGTGCTGCTCGGTGCCACGCGCGGTCAGTACGTAAGCGTTGCGTGCCTCGGCCAGCATGTTCGCGGCCTTGCGCTGGTCGGCGGCAGCAACCCCGGAGATCCGCTCCACCCGCTCCGGCCACCAGCTCGCGACGATGCGCCAGGTCTCGGCGAAGCCGTTCGTGCGGTCGTCGACGTAGGACTGTTCGACGTGCCCTTCCGCGACGACGGCGTGCAGGATGCCCAGCGCGAGAGCCAGGTCGGTGCCGGGAGCGGGCTGCAGGTGCAGTGCTGCCCGCTCGGCGGTCGGCGTGCGGCGCGGGTCGACGACGATCAGCCTGCCTTGCTCCGCCGCGGGCAGGAGGTGCTGCATGAACGGCGGCATCGTCTCCGCCGGGTTCGAGCCGATCAGCAGGATTGCGTCCGCCTGTGCCAGGTCGGTGACGGGGAACGGCATGCCGCGGTCCATGCCGAACGCCTTGATGTTTGCCGCGGCGGCCGACGACATGCAGAACCGGCCGTTGTAGTCGATCTGCGAGGTGCCGAGCGCCACCCGGGCGAACTTGCCCAGCGCGTAGCACTTCTCGTTGATCAGCCCGCCACCCCCGAAGAGGCCAACGGCGTCGGCGCCCTGTTCGTCGCGAATCGCGCCGAGCTTCGCGGCGATCAGGTCCAGCGCGGCGTCCCAGCTCGCGGGCCGCAGCTCGCCGTCCACCCGCACCAGTGGTGTGGTCAGCCGGGCAGGTGAGGTCAGCAGAGCGGCCGACGTCCAGCCCTTCTGGCACAGTCCGCCACCGTTGCTCGGGAACTGCCGGGGCTCGACGGTCGCTCCGCTCGACGCGGGCGTCACTCGCATCCCGCACTGCAACGCGCAGTACGGGCAATGCGTCGCCGTGCCTGTCTTGACCGCGGCCAGCGTCACTGGGGATCGCACCTCCTTCGGCTCATTCGAAGGTAGGTTCGCGGTGTTACCCGGAGATGCCGGTTTGTTTCAGGCGTTTGACATTGCCCGCACGGGCCGGACTCCGTCGCAGCTAGGCGGCGGTTTCCTGCTGGTGGAGCGTGGGCAAGCACACCTCGTGACGGGCTTCACAACGACCGTGCGGCCCGCGTCGTGCGTGATTCCGGTTGTCGGGGCACGCGCGATCACTCACGAGCGATGACTGCTCATTCGACGGTGATCGTGCCGGTCATGTTCGGATGCGGCTCACAGTGGAAGTCATAAGTGCCGGGCTCATCGATGGTGACGGTCTCGGTCGCGCCCGGCTCGATCGACCCGCTGTCGAATGTGCCGTCGTCGGTGGTGAACGTGTGCGCCTCGCCGTCTTCGTTGGTGACCTCGAACTCGGTACCCGCCTTCACCGTGACGTCCTCGCCGAAGTCGAAGTCCTTGATGGCGATCTTGACGGGCTCACCCGCTTCCGGCGCCTCTTCTGTGGTCTCTTCCGGGACGTCCGGTTGTGCAGTGGTTTGTTCGGCGCCGTTGCCGCCAGCACCGCCGCCATTACCGGCCGCGCCGTCGTCGGAGCCGCAGCCGGCAAGCAGGAGCGCGGCTACGGCGAGCGGGGCCAGAACGCGCGCGAGCAGGGTGTTGACCATGATCATCAGCTCTTCCGGTCGGCATTCGACTTTAGCAGCTTGCCAGCAGGTTCCCGCCGCTATGCCGGGGCTTCTGTCCTCGCTAGAGCTAGACGAAGCGGCTGACCATGGCCGCGGTATGACGAAGCCGGTCGAACGCGCCGCCGTCGGGGCGCGGGTCGAGCGCGTGCGCGGCGAGCCGGAACAGCACGGCGCGCAGCAGCATCTGCCGCCACGCCGGCAGATGCGCCCATCGCTCCATCAGCGCGGCATCGGCGCCGCCGAAGGTGATGGCGT
>WHSS01000158.1 GCA_009379975.1 Actinophytocola sp. | reverse complement strand
GGCACCGGGTCGGGCCGGGTGAAGGTCACCGGAGCGTCGGCGGCGACGCGCACCACCGTCGGGGCGACCGCGAGATACTCGGTGGCCGCCAGCAGCTGGGTGCGGGCTCGTTTCGGTACATCGGGGTCTTCCGCGCGGGCGGCCTCGAGCAGCCCGTCGAGGGTGCCGAACCGGGTGATCAGCTTCGCGGCGGTCTTCTCACCGATGCCCGCCACGCCGGGTAGACCGTCCGAGGGATCCCCGCGCAGCATCGACATCTCCGCGTACGACTCACCTGCCCGCTCCACCGGCACGGCGTAACGCTGCGCGATCTCCGCTGGGCCGAGGACCTCCGCCTTGGCCCAGCCCTTACCGACGTAGATGACCGAAGCCGGGGTGGGCGCGCTGCGCACGAGCTGGAACAGGTCTCGATCACCGGTGATGACCTCGACCGGGTTAGTCACCTCCCGTGCGGTGAGGGTGCCGATCACGTCGTCGGCCTCGTAGCCTGCGGCTTCGGCGGTCGCGAGGCCGACGGCTTCGAGCAGTTCGAGAATGACGGGCACTTGCTGGCCGAGAGCGTCCGGTACCTCTTCGGCGTCGACCCCGGCCTCGGCCTCCTCCGCGACGCGGTGTGCCTTGTAGCTCGGCAACAGATCGACTCGGAACTGCGGGCGCCAGTCGGCGTCGAGGCACGCGACCAGCCGGGCAGGCCGCCGGTCGGTGAGGATGCGGGCGACGGTGTCGGCGAAGCCGCGCACCGCGTTCACCGGTGTCCCGTCGGGCGCCCGCATCGAATCGGGCAGCGCGAAGAACGACCGGAAGTACAAGCTGGCGGCATCGAGGAGGGCGAGCGGTGCGGTCATGGGTCGCAGCTTGCCATAGCGCGGTCCCGTCTCGCGTCAGGCAGTCCCACGCTCGTGCCACCGTTGGCGGGTTGGCTTGCACCGCGCGGGCACCGAAGCTTTAAGCTCACAGCATGTCTCGCCGATCACTCCACCATCCCGCGCCAGACCCCGCTGATCTGCGCGCCCGCATCGACCGTGCCCGTGCCGCTGCAGCCGACGCGGGCGCCGACGCGCTGCTCATCGCGCCCGGCTCCGATCTGCGTTACCTGCTCGGGCAGGCAGGCGGTTCGTTCGAGCGGTTGACGACCCTGGTCGTGCCTGCCACCGACGCACCCCCGGCGCTGGTGCTACCGAAGCTCGAGGCTCCCGGCTATGCCGACGTGCCGGTGGACGACCTTGGTGTCGAACTGGTGACGTGGGTCGACGGCGACGATCCCTATCGGCTGGTCGCCGACCTCGCGGCGCGGGGCGGTCGCGTCGGCAGGGTAGCGGTCAGCGACGCGACCATCGCGCTGCACGTGCTGCACATGCGCGCCGCGCTCCCGGATGCCGAGCAGGTCCTTGCCGGCCCGATCGTGCGTGAGCTGCGAATGCGCAAGGGCACCGAGGAAGTCGCCGCGCTGCGCGATGCCGCCGCCGCGATCGACCGGGTGCACGCCCGGGTGCCGGAGCTGCTGCGAGCGGGTCGCACCGAAGCGGAGGTGGGTGCCGACATCGCCGCCGCCATCGTCGAGGAAGGCCACACCGAGGCCAAGTTCGTCATCGTCGGCTCCGGGCCCAACGGGGCGAGCCCGCACCACGACGTCTCCGATCGAGTCATCGAGCAGGGCGACGTCGTCGTGGTGGACATCGGGGGACCGACGCCTGCGGGCTATAACTCCGACTGCACGCGGACGTACTCGGTCGGGCAACCCGCCGCGCCGGATGTGCCCGACACCTTCGAGGTGCTACGCCAGGCGCAGGCTGCCGCGGTGGCGGCGGTACGGCCCGGCGTGCCTGCCCAGGACATCGACGCCGCGGCGCGCGAGGTGATCACCGCGGCCGGGTTCGGCAACGAGTTCATTCACCGCACCGGCCACGGCATCGGGCTCGACGTTCACGAAGAGCCCTACATCATGGCGGGCAACGACCTCGTGCTCGAGCCGGGCATGGCCTTCAGTGTGGAGCCGGGCATTTATCACGCCGGGCGCTGGGGCGCTCGCATCGAGGACATCGTGGTGGTGACTGACGACGGTGTCGAGTCGTTGAACCAGCGGCCGCACGGGCTCACGGTGGTCGACTGATGACGGCGTTCCTGGAACCCACCGACCAGGCCATCGCGCGTGAGCTCAACGCCAACGGCCGGTGCAGCTTCACCGATCTCGCCGAACGCGTCGGGCTGTCGGTTTCCGCGGTGCACCAGCGGGTCCGGCGGCTCGAGCAGCGTGGCGTCATCAAGGGGTACTCGGCGCGGCTCGACGGTGAGCAGATCGGGCTGCCGTTGACAGCGTTGATCTCGTTGACGCCCAACGACCCCGGCGCGCCGGACGACTACCCGCAGCGGCTCGAACACATCCGCGAGATCGAGTCGTGCTACTCGGTGGCGGGCGACGAGTCTTATGTGCTGCTGGTGCGGGTGCCTTCGCCCGCGGGCCTGGAAGACCTGCTCCGCCGGATCAGGGAATTCGCCCGGGTCTCGACCAGGACGACGGTGGTGCTGTCTACGCCGTTCGAGGGCAGGCCGTCCGCGCTCTAGCCCCACCGCGCTGAAAGCGCTCGATGCGCCAACGCTTGGTCGGTTCGTGCTCGGCGGCGGCCAGTGCCGGCGAACCTCAACCCGCTGGCGGTGCCGGATGCAGGTTGCCGTCCTCACCCTCGCGGCATGTCGCGGTGGGCTCGGTGGCGGTGAAGAACTCCGTCAGGCACCGGGCGAACTGGGCATGTCCCGCGATGTTGGCGTGGAACGATTCCTGCGCCGCATGGCTCGCCCGATCCACCTCACCGAGGTCGTCCCATTGCACGGTGAGCCTGGTGAACCACTCCGCGCTGGGGTCATCACCGCCGGTGCATGCTTCGTGTCCTTCGCCCGCGCGGGAGAGGTCGAGGAATCGCGCGCCGGCCTGCTCCGCCGCGCGGCTCATGCCCTCGGCGATGATGCGCACGCCCTCGGTCGATATCCACCGCAGGTCGTGCCGGCGGAACGGGCAGCCGTCGAGTGAGCGCAGGCTCTCGGGGATGTCCGGGCCCACCGGGGACGGGTAGGACTGCAAGATCAGCTGGTAATCGGACCGGTCATAGCCCGCTTCGGCCAGCACGGCGCGAACGTCCTCCAGCGCACTGACGATCTTGGGCGTCATGGCGTTGATCGTGTCCGGCCAGTGTTTCGCCAGGGTATCGCTGCACGGCGGGCCGCCCCACCAGGCTTGGGCGCATTCATTGATGCGATGCGAGAACTTCGGGTCGTCGTTGGCTCCGATGGCGACGACGACGCCCGCAATGCGGTGGTCTTTGGTGAGCTCACGCAGCTGGGCCGCCTGCGAGCCTTCGGTGTACTTGGTCTTGTCGGTGAGCCGAACGTGTTCGGTCGCGGCTCCCGAGCACGCCAGGTTCACGGTCTTCTCGATGCCGGGCACCGAGGTGACAAGCACGGTCGACTTGGGGGAGCGGTGACACCAGTTGCCGCCGGGGCCGTTGGTCGCGGGGAGGTATTCGCCGGTGCCTTCGCCCGAGACGCTGCTGTCGCCGATGCTGACCAGCGTGACCGGGCCGGTGCCGGGCGGCCCGGAACTGCGTTCGGGCGCGGGCTCGTCGCTGGGGAAGAAGAACACGAACGCGACGGCGGCCACGAGGACGAGAACCAGCCCACCGTGCCACGCGCGCAACCTGATAAGCCGCATCGTCCAAGATCCTATCGCGCGCTGGAAGACGCTTTCAGTCCGCTGAATGGCCTGAAAGCTCCTTTCACTACATCTAACGGACTGAAGGCGTCTTTCAGCGCATGGGTGGCCAGACCAACACGGAGCGTTGCCCTTTAGGACAGGAAACTACATAGGGTAGACAGAAGTGCGAGAGCGTTCCTACGAATGGCCGTATTGAATGACTCAAACGAGCGAGTATCTTTCACGTACTGCGCTCTGTAACCGCTCAACCGAGCTAGGAGTCCCGAACGAATGACCCCCAAGAGGGTCCGAGAGAAGGGTTAGGCCGTTCGATGAATATTGTCAGATGGCGTACTGCACTCGTCCTAGCTGTTGGCGGCCTGGCCGCGACGGCCTTATCGGCTCCGGTGACCGCGGCCGCGGTACCGCCGGGATCCACTGCGGGTCAGACGTCATCGGCAGAGCGGTATTCGCCGGACACGGTCATCGTCAAGTACAAGTCGGGCGCGTCGTCGAAGGCTCAATCCGCGGTGGAGAAGCTGGTGGGCGTGCTCGACTCCGTCGCGCCGATCCTCGGCACAGGGGCACAGACGGTGCGCGTCAAGGGCGATCCGAAGGCGGCGGTCGAACGGTTGAACAAGTCGGCCGCGGTCGAGTACGCCGAGCTGAACACCATCATGACCACGCAGGCGACACCGGACGACCCTCGGTTCGATGAGCTCTACGGACTGCACAACACCGGCCAGGGTGGTGGCACCGCCGACGCGGACATCGACGCGCCGGAAGGCTGGGCGGCCGCCGGCATGGATGACTTCCCGGCGACCGGTGGCGCCAAGGTCGGCATCGTCGACACCGGCATCATGAAGTCACACGAGGAGTTCCAAGGCGACCGCATCGCCGACTGCGGTGGCGTGAACAACTTCGGTTTGAGCCTGCTGATCATCATCATCGGTGCCGACCCGACGATCGTGGACGATCCGGCCAAGTGCGAGGACGACAACGGTCACGGAACGCACGTCGCAGGCACCATCGCGGCCACCGCGAACAACGGCAAGGGCGTGGCGGGCGTTGCCTTCAACTCGTCGCTGGCGGTCTGCAAGGCGCTCAACGCCAGCGGTTCGGGCACGCTCGACATGGTCGCCAACTGCATCACGTGGCTGAACGAGAAGGGCGCGGACGTCATCTCGATGTCGCTCGGCGGTTCGAGCGGTTCGGCGACCCTGCAGTCCGCGGTGCGAAAAGCGACCGAGAACGGCTCACTGCTGATCGCGGCGGCAGGCAACGGCGGCAACTCGGCGCTCAACTACCCCGCCGCGTACCCCGAGGTGGTTTCGGTAGCGGCCACCGACAACAACGACGAGAAGGCGTCGTTCTCGACCTTCAACGAGGACGTCGAGGTCGCGGCTCCCGGCGTGGACATCCTCTCGACGTGGAACGACGGCGGGTACCGGAAGGCATCGGGCACCTCGATGGCCACCCCGCACGCCGCGGGCGTCGCTGCGGTCATCGCGAGCGCCAACCGCAGCGGTAGCGTCGATGCCTGGCGCGGGGAGCTCGGTTCGTCGGTCGACGACCTTGGCTCGGCCGGCCGGGACGTGAACTTCGGCTTCGGCCGGGTCAACCTCCTCAAGGCCACCCAGTAACCGTGGCCGGATTGTTCGTGAGTGAATATCCGCAACTACCACCCGGGTGGTAGTTGCGGATATTCACTCACGAGCTGTTACGCCGCGGCGTGGTCGGCCCACCAGCGCTGGCCTGCCTCCGGCAGCGTCGAGATCGGGTCGTAGTACTCGTACTTGCGGTTGAGAGCATCGGGGTCGTCGAGCTCGATACTGGTGCGGTAGTTCTTCGTCCAGTACGAAATGCCGCGCTCACGGTCGTAGCCGGCCAGCTGGTGCACCCACCGCTTGCCGACATAGGGCACGTCGCAGATGATCCGCGGCGTGGCGTAGCCGGGCAGGTAACCCATCATCGAGTGCTGCAGGGCCTGTGCCTCATGCACCGCGACGCGCCAATGCTCGGAGTTCGGGATCATGTCGCACATGTAGAAGTAGTACGGCAGGATGCTGGCTTCGCCCTGCAGCGCGAAGCACAGGTCAAGCAACGCCTCGGGGGTCGCATTCACGCCACGCATCAGGACGCCCTGGTTACGCACGTCGCGGACGCCGATCTCGAGCGCGGTGCGGGCGGCCTCGGCCACCAAGGGCGTCACCGACTGCACGTGGTTGACGTGGGTGTGAATGGCCAGGTTGACGCCACGGCGGGCCGTGGTCCGCGCCACCCGCTCCAAGCCTTCGACCACCTTCGGCTGCAGCCAGTGCTGCGGCAGCCCGGCCAGGGCCTTGGTCGCCAGCCGGATGTCGCGCACCGTCTCAACGTCGAGCACCCGCATCAGGAACGCCTCGAGCTGATGCCACGGCACGTTGGCGACATCGCCACCGGAGACCACCACGTCACGCACGCCAGGCGTCGCCTTCAAGTACTCGATCATGGCGTCCTGCCGGTCGACCGGCTTGAGCGCGAGCTTGTGCTTGTCGACCTGCGGCGTCGAATTGCCGACCAGGTCCATCCGCGTGCAGTGCCCGCAGTACTGCGGGCAGGTGGAGAGCAGTTCGGCGAGGACCTTGGTGGGGTAGCGGTGGGTCAGGCCTTCGACCGCCCACATCTCCGCCTCGTGCAGCGAGTCGCGTTCGGCGTGCGGGTGCGACGGCCAGACGGAATCGCGATCCGAACGCACCGGCAGCATGTAGTTGCGGATCGGGTCGGCGAAGAACGCGTCGCTGAACTCCGCGGGCTCGGCGTGCGGTGCCATGGTGTTGAGCATCTGCGGCGGCAGCAGCATGGACATGGTCGCCATGTCGCGCTGGTCGGCGGCGAGTTCATCGTAGAAGCGGTCATCGAGCAGGTCGCCCATGACGCCACGCAACTGCCGGATGTTGCGCACGCAATGCACCCGCTGCCACTGGGCGTCGCGCCACTCGGCGTCGGTGACATTCGCCCATCCGGGGAAACGCCGCCAGTCGGGTTCGAGCAGCTCCTTGCGCTGGTAAACGTAGGGCTGATCGAGCTCGGTGCCGACCGTGGTGGCTGGCTGCTCGGAGACGGCGGTCATTCTGTTCTCCTCCTTGTGGGCGCGAGTAACGGAGAACATCCTGCCATAAGTCATGTTAGACGCAAATATTGCCGCTTGCCCCGCGAGTGTCGCCGGAATGTGTCACACCGCGCCGACCAGGGCCGCGATCGCGCCCGTTGACAGGGCAGACTGCACCCGTGAACGAGACGACGCTGCTGACCGGTGGGCGCATCCACTCGCCCGCATCCCCCGACGCGACGGCCATGGCGATCACCGGCGACACCGTGGTGTGGGTCGGGCAGGACGGGCCAGGGCAGGCGCTGCACCCGGAGGCGACCGAAGTGCCGCTCGACGGCGCGTTCGTGGCGCCGGCATTCGTGGACGCGCACGTGCACGCCACCGCGACCGGGCTGCACCGCACCGGTGTCGACCTCACGGTGGTACGCGACGCCGGGGAGTTGCTGGCCACGATCGCGGCGGCGGCGCGCACCACCGGCCCTCACGACGTGCTCATCGCCCACGGCTGGGACGAGACGGCATGGCCTGCCGCGCGGTTGCCCAGCCGGGAGGAGTTGGACGCGGCCGTCGGCGTGGTACCGACCTACCTGAGCCGGGTCGACGTGCATTCCGCCCTGGTGTCGAGCGCACTGGTCGAGCTGGCACCCCAGGCGCGGGAGGCGCCGGGCTGGGATGCTCGCGGCCCGGTGACCAGTACGGCGCATCATCTACTGCGGAGCGCGGCGCGGCATGCGATCCCGGCAGCCCAGCGGGCGGCGGCACAGCGGGCGTTCCTCGCGGCGGCGGCCGCGCAGGGCATCGCCAGCGTTCACGAATGTGCCGGTCCGGACATCAGCGGCGAAGCCGACCTCGCCAGCCTCCTGGAGATCGCCGCGGGCCCCGATGTGCCCGAAGTGGTGCCGTACTGGGGCGAGTTGGCGACCACGGCGGACTCGGCCGCGGTGCAACGGGCCAAGGAACTCGGAGCGCGGGGCCTCGCGGGCGACCTGTTCGCCGACGGCGCGATCGGTTCCCGGACCGCCGCGCTCCACGAACCTTATGCCGATCAGCCGGAGTGCACCGGCAACCGGTACCTCAACGCCGATGAGATCGCGGCGCACCTGGTGGCCTGCACGCACGCGGGCCTGCAAGCCGGCTTTCACGTCATCGGCGACGCCGCCATGACCGCGGTGATCGACGGCTTCGCCCAGGCGGGGGCCATCGTCGGGAGGCGCGCGCTGGTCGCGGGCAAACACCGGCTCGAACACGTGGAGATGGTCGATCGTGAGCAGGCGAACGTCCTCGCCGGATGGAACGTCGCCGCGTCGGTGCAGCCGCTCTTCGACGCGCTCTGGGGCGGAACGGACGGCATGTACGCGACCAGGCTGGGCGTCGAGCGGGCGCGGCAGATGAACCCGTTCGGCATGTTCGCCGCGGCAGGCGTCGTGCTCGCCAGTGGTTCCGACGCGCCGGTCACCTCGGTCGACCCGTGGGCCAGTGTGCGTGCCGCCACGCATCACCGGACACCGGGGCAGGGCCTGACGGTGCGCGGTGCGTTCAACGCCCACACCAGAGGCGGCTACCGCGCGGCCGGTGTGACCGACGGGGTGAGTGGCACGCTGGTGCCCGGCGCGCCCGCGCATTACACGATCTGGGACGCCGGCGAGCTGGTGGTCGCCGCGTCCGACTCGCGGGTGCGGCGCTGGTCGACCGACCCACGCTCGGGCGTGCCGCCGCTGCCGTCCCTGGCGCCGGACGAGCCGCTACCGCGCTGCCTGCGCACGGTGCGAGCGGGCACGACGATCTTCGAGACCGGCTGAGCGAGATGCCAGGGTCTTATTCGAAGTCGGGCTATTCACTTCTTCCCATGTCATCCGATCTTGGACGGACACATAAGCTTGTCCCGTGACTGCGACCGCATCCGAGTCCGCCGTAATTGACACCGTGCCCCGGCGACCGACCGGTACACGAACGCCGATGGTCGTCGCGCGGCTGGCGCTGGCCATCGCCGCCGGCGCGCTGCTCTATCTGAGCTTCCCGCCGCGCTCGCTGTGGTGGCTGGCGCCGCTGTGCTTCGCCGGCCTCGGTCTCGTACTGCACGGCAGGCGTGCGCGGGCCGGCCTCGGCTATGGGTTCGTGTTCGGGCTGACGTTCTACCTGCTGCACCTGGTATGGATCGAAGACTTCCTTGGCACGAGCTTCGGGTCGGCCCCTTGGCTGGCGTTGTCCGGGCTCATGGCGCTGTTCGCCGCCCTCGCCTGCGCGGCGGCCACCGTCGTCGCCAAGCTTCCCGGCGGGCCGGCGTGGATGGCGGCGCTCTACGTCGGCCAGGAGGCGCTACGCACCGCCGTCCCGCTCAACGGCTTTCCCTGGGGGAGGGTGGCGTTCAGTCAGCCGGAGGGGGTCTACACCTCCTTGGCGTCGATCGGCGGCGCTCCATTGGTCAGCTTCGCCGTCGTGCTGACCGGCTTCGGCCTGGCGCGGCTGCTCGTATCGCTGGCGCGGGTCGTGCGTGACCGCAAGAGGACCCCGCCGCCGCTGCGACCGATGGTGCGAGCCGCGGCGTACGCGGCCATCCCACTACTTGCCGGCGCCGCCCTGTGGCCCAATGTCGGCACGGCGGCCACCGCGGGCACCACAACGGTTGCGCTGGTGCAGGGCAACGCCCCCAACATCGGCCTGGACCTGCTCGATGCCCGCAGCGAGATCCGGCGTAACCACTTCGCCGAAAGCGAGCGGCTGGCCTCCCGGGTGGCGGCGGGCGAGCTGCCCCGTCCCGACCTGGTCGTGTGGCCGGAGACCGCCACCGAAGTGACGGGCGCGGACGACGAGATCGACGCCATGGTGGCCGGCTTCGGCGTGCCCGCGCTGATTGGCGCCCTGAACGTGCGTGATGACGGCCGCGCGGAGAACAGCGTGATCGCCTGGCATCCGGAGCAGGGCAGGCAGGGGCACTACGTGAAGCAGGAGCTGGTGCCGTTCGCGGAGTATGTGCCGTGGCGGCCGATCGCGCGATGGTTCACGCCGTTTCTGGACAGCACCGCCGACATGCTCGCCGGCACGCGGCCCAGTGTGCTGGAGGTGAACGGCGTCACCGTCGGCGTCGCGATCTGCTACGAGGCCGCCTACGACTATGTCGCCCGCGAAGCGGTGCGTAGCGGTGCCGAACTGCTGGTCGTACCGACGAACAACGCCTGGTACGGACCGGGGGAGATGAGCCATCAGCAGCTCGCGATGTCCCGCGTGCGCGCCGTGGAACATGGCAGGGCGGCGGTGGTACCCGCCACGAGCGGGGTGAGCGCGATCGTGCGGCCGGACGGCAGCCTGGTACGCAGTACCGAGCTGTTCACCGCGGATTCGCTGGTCGCGACCGTGCCGCTGCGCACGACGACGACCGTCGCCACCACGGTGGGAGCCTGGCCGGAACGGATCATCATCGGTGCCGGCCTGGTGGCGCTGCTGCTTCGGATAGGGTGGCGAATCCGTGGTCGTGTCACCCGATCGCGCCAGGCTGGGGGAGGAGGTTGACGTGGTGGTGTGCGAGATTGGGTCCGGGTCGAATGGGAAGCTGAGGTTGCGGCGGATCTTGTCGGTGCCGTCTGCGAGTGTGGTGGTCGTGGAGCGTCGTGACTGTCTGGCCCGGTTCGGGGTCGAGCATCGTGAAGCGGCGTTGTCGGCGCGTGGCCGCAGGGTTGTGGTGGCTGATCTGGGTGGGAGGACGGATGCTTTGGTGCGGGACATGATCGAGGTCCTGACCTCGATGGGCGCGCGGTTGTACGGGCGGCGGGGTGCGCGGAATCGGGCGGTGCGGGCGGTCACCGCCACCAAGCAACGGTCCGGCGCTGATGGCTAGGTTCGAGGTTCCTGATAGGTGGGTGGCGCAGGCCTACAAGTTCGCGCTCGGTCCCACGCCGGGACAGTCGCGCGCGTTGACGTCGCATGCCGGCGGCGCCCGGTTCGCGCATAACCATATGCTGGCGCTGGTGAAGGCGGTCATGGATCAGCGGGCGGCGGAACGCAGCTATGGCATCGGCGAGGAGCAGCTGACTCCGAGCGTGGGGTGGTCTTTGCCCGCGCTGCGCAAGATCTGGAATGCCCGTAAGGACATCGTCGCGCCGTGGTGGGGTGAGAATTCGAAGGAGGCGTATAACACCGGGCTGGATGCGCTGGCCCGTGGGCTGGATGCG
>WHSS01000285.1 GCA_009379975.1 Actinophytocola sp. | reverse complement strand
CTGGCCGGTCATGGCGCCTCGCGCGCCGGAGCGGTCGATCGCGGAAGCGGCACCGGCGAGCAGCCCGATGTGCTTCGGCCAGACCTTGTTGACGTAACCGCCACCCAGCACATGCACGACGTCGAGGTGCTGCAGCAGCGAGATCCCGTGATGCCACCGCGGCGACATGCCGGGGTTGTGCACCACCTGCTGCACCCACGACGCCACTTCCCACGGGTCTTCCGACTCCGCTTCCGAGCTCAGCCGCCACAGGGTGTCGACGAAGCGGACCCCGGGATGTGACTCGCCGTGCAGCAGCCGGGCCGGGCCGGGCGAGTGTGTGTCGACCCACACCGTCGCATCGGGCGCCGCATCGGCGAGATAGCGCAACCACGCGCGGGTGATGAGCTCATCGCCCAGGTTCGGAAAGCCGGCTGAGGCGATCAGGTAGTAGACGGGCCTCGCGTCAGGATCACGGGAGGGCATTGCGCCATCGTCGTCACCGCCGATGGCGGCAGCGAGGACAGCTCAGCCGCGGCCGCAGATGCAGCCGCGATCGCGAGTCGACGCGGCCGTCGCCGCGCAGTACCTCGTCTCGATGCTGTCGTGATCGCTCAGCGCATGCGAGCAGGCCGCACAGACCTCTGCCGGGTCGAGCTCGGGGACGCTAACGGCCACCTCGGTGGCGGTATCAGTGTTACTCATAAGGAACGTAGTCACTCACTCTCAGTTCCCTCCACCATACGCCCCGCGTCGCACTTTGCCGCGAACGGCGCTGGTGGGGCCACCCGGCCCGGAACCGGCGTGGCCTAGCATCGGACCCTCCCACCGCATAAAACCCAACAGCAGCGACAACGAGGGGACATCGTGGGCACACGCAACTCACTGCGGGCGGCCGCCCGCGCGAAGCTCATGCGGGCCGTCGAGGTCGTCGTTCAGCGACACCACCAGGAGCAGTTGGCCGAACTCGACCGGGTCGCCGCCGAGCTCCGCGCGTCCATCGCCCACGAAGTCGACCGGGCGATCGACCGGGTCGTCGAGTTCGAGATCCGCAGCCGCAAGGACATCATTTACGCGGGTGACCAGGCCGCCGCGCTGGAGAGCAGCCGCTTCGCGAGCGAGCAACTGGTCGGCGCCAAGCCGTTCCGCACGCCGTCGGAAACCCTCGCCCACGGGCTCTCGATCGCCCCGTCGGGCGGGCTGGCGCTGGAATTCGGCGTTGCGACGGGTGAGACCCTCTCTCGGATCGCCGAGCAGCGGGGCGGTGCGGACATCTACGGGTTCGACTGCTTCGACGGGCTGCCCGAAGCCTGGTTGCCCGGCATGCCCGCTGGCACGTTCGCCCGCACCGACCTGCCCGACGTGCCCGGTGCCGAGCTGGTGGTCGGGCTGTTCGACGACACGCTGCCCGGGTTCCTCGACGAGCACCAAGACCCCGTCGACTTCGTCCACGTCGACTGTGACCTCTATCGCTCGGCGGTCTCGGTGTTGCGCAACGTCCTGCCACGGATGAAGCAGGGCGGAGTGATCGTGTTCGACGAGTTCTTCAACTACCCCGGCTGGCAGCGGCACGAATACCGCGCCTGGACCGAGTACGTCGAAGAATTCGGGGTCGAGTTCCGCTACGAAGCCTTCACCTACGAGGGCAATCAGATGGTCGTTCGCCTGCTTTAGGCCCCCGCTCAGCAGGCACAAGCCGGACGTGGTGGCGATGCCCTACTTTTGCCCGCCACCACAGCCGGTAACCTTCCTGCTCGTGCATGACACCAGCACGACGGAACCGCAGGCGGCAGGCCCGCGGGCGAGAGTGATCCCAGGAAAGAGCCGCACCTGGGCTCGCGCGTTCGCCGATATCAGGCTCGGCCTCAGTGACCGTGAGCTGTGGAGCCACCTAGGCTGGCAGGACATCAAGCAGCGCTACCGCCGCTCGGTGCTTGGGCCGCTGTGGATCACCCTGAGCATGGGCATCACCGCGATCGGGCTCGGGTTGCTGTACTCGCAGCTCTTCGGCGCCGAGATCGGCACGTTCCTGCCCTACATCACGGTCGGCTTCATCGTCTGGGCGTTCATCCTGGGATGCCTGACCGAGGGCGCCGACACCTTCATCTCCAACGAAGGGCTGATCAAGCACCTCCCGGCGCCCTTGACGGTCTACGCGTTGCGCACGACGTGGCGGCTGACCATCATGTTCGGGCATAACCTGATCGTCTACTTCGCGGTGCTCGCGATCTTCTTCAGCGACCTGCTCGGCGAGTACAAGATCGTCGAAACCGCGAGGGTCTTCCAGCCAGGGCTCGACTGGTCGATCCTGCTCGCGATCCCGGCGTTCCTGCTGCTGTTGATCAACGGGGTGTGGGTCTCCCTGCTGCTCGGCGTCGTCTCGACCCGGTTCCGCGACGTCCCGCAGGTGATCTCGGCGCTGAGCAGCCTGCTGTTCTTCATGACCCCGATCGTGTGGTCGACCGACATCCTCAGCGCCAGGTTCACCGATCTCGCCGACGCGGGCTGGCGCGTCTACATCTACGAGCTGAACCCGCTCTATCACTTCATCCAGATCATCCGTGCGCCGATGATCGGCAACGCGCAGAGTGGCCACCACTGGCTCGTGGTGGGCGGAATCACCATCGGCGGCTGGGCACTCACGTTGCTCATCATGCGCAACTATCGAGCTCGCGTCTCTTATTGGGTGTGAGTATGCGAACGTTTCAGCCAGTGACCGGGCAGTGCGCCAGCGGCGCACGAAAAGGGGCGGTGTGACTCATGGTCAATATCGAGGTTCGCAACGCCTACGTCGACTTCCCCATCTTCGACGCCAAGACGCGATCGCTGAAGAAGAAGGTCCTCGGCAAGGTCGGGGGCAAGATCGGCACCGACAGCCGGGTGCCGATCATCGAGGCGCTGCACGACATCACGCTGTCGCTCGCCGACGGCGACCGCGTCGGCCTGGTCGGTCACAACGGGGCGGGCAAGTCCACCCTGTTGCGGCTGCTGTCCGGGATCTACGAGCCGACAAGGGGCACCTCGTCGATCCGCGGCAGGGTCGCGCCGGTCTTCGACCTCGGCGTCGGCATGGACCAGGAGATCTCCGGCTACGAGAACATCATGATCCGGGGGCTCTACCTCGGGATGACCCGTAAGCAGATGGAGATGAGGGTCGACGACATCGCCGAGTTCACCGAGCTCGGCAACTACCTGCAGATGCCGCTCCGCACCTACTCCACCGGCATGCGTGTGCGGCTCGCGCTGGGCGTTGTCACGTCGATCGACCCGGAGATCCTGCTGCTGGACGAGGGCATCGGCGCGGTGGACGCGGCGTTTCTGAACAAGGCGCGTGACCGATTGGTGGATTTGGTGAAGCGCTCCGGCCTGTTGGTCTTCGCATCGCACCAGGACGACTTACTGTTGGAGTTGTGCACCTCGGCCATCTGGATGGACGAGGGCCACCTGAAGATGCAGGGCCCACTGCGCGACGTCATCACCGCCTACAAGGGCAAGGACCCGTTCGAGAACATCGGGGCGGAGACGGCCGCGCGGCTGGGGCTTGACACCCACAGCGCGGTCAAGGGCGGCGATACATGACTGAAGCGATCCGACCAGGCGCGGTAGTCGCCGTCGTCGTCACCATGAACCGCCGCGAACTGCTCGCGGAGTCGCTCAAGGTGATCGCGTCGCAGACCCGCCCGGTGGATCACCTTGTCGTCGTCGACAACGGCCCCGACCAGCCGGCGAGGGATGTCGTAGAGAACGCGGGGCTGCCGCATACGTATCTGCTCTCCCATCGCAACCTCGGTGGTGCTGGCGGGTTCGCACTCGGCATGCTGCACGCGCTCTCGCTCGGCGCGGAATGGGTGTGGTGCGCCGACGACGACGGCCGCCCCGCGGACGAGCACGTGCTCCAGGTGCTGTTGTCCGAAGCGGAAAAGCGCGAACTGGCCGCGATCTCGCCGATGGTGGTCAACATCGACGCCCCGGAGCGGCTGGCGTTCCCGCTGCGCAACGGGCTCACCTGGAAGCGAGCGGCCGAAGAGCTCGGCACCGACTTCCTGCCGGGGATCGCGTCCCTGATGAACGGCGCGCTGTTCCGCTCGTCCACGCTCGACGTCGTGGGGGTGCCGGACCTACGGCTGTTCTTCCGCGGCGACGAGGTCGAGGTGCATCGGCGGCTGATGCGCTCCGGGCTGCCGTTCGGGACGTCGTTGAAGACGCGCTACCTGCACCCCGACGGCTCCGACGAGTTCAAGCCGATGCTGGCGGGGAAGTTCCACGCGCAGGATCCCGCGAGCGAAGTCAAGCGCTACTACACCTACCGCAACCGCGGCTACCTTCTTTCGCAGCCGGGCATGCGCAAGCTCGGCATGCTGGAGATCATCCGGTTCGGGCTCTACTTCATTGGTAAGAAGCACAGCCCGCGGGAGTTCCTGCGGTGGCTGCGCCTCCTCCGGCAGGGCAGGCGGGAGCGTTTCTACCG
>WHSS01000137.1 GCA_009379975.1 Actinophytocola sp. | reverse complement strand
GTCGAACCGGATCGCCGACACCGTCGCGCCGGTCTCCACCCGCAGGTTCTCGCCCGTGCGGCCGTTCAAGTACCCCTGCGCCGAGCTATACCGCAGCCCATCGCTCGCGCTCTGCTGGAAGATGCCGGCGCCCTCCTGCTCGGCGCCGTTGTAGTCGTCGAGCCGGGGCACACCCAGCGTGTCGGAGAGCGCCTCGATGAAGCCGAGCGAGGCCTGCGTGAGGTCCCGCTGCCGGGTGACTGTGATCGGGCCGCCCGCGCCGCGCAGTTCGTTCGCGCCGTCTTCCCAGTTCTCCAGCCGCTTGAAGCTGGGCAGAACGTCGTCGTAGCTCCAGCCGTCACAGCCCTCCGCGGCCCAGGAGTCGTAGTTGCCCCGATGGCCCCGCACGAAGAGCATGCCGTTGATCGAGCTCGAGCCGCCGAGCACCTTGCCCCTGGTGGACGGGATGCGGCGCTCGAGAGCGTGCTTCTGCGGCGAGGTGTAGTAGCCCCAGTCGAAGCGCTTCTTGATCTGCGGCAGCGAGTGAACCAGCGAGATCATGCCGGGGATGCGAACGAACCGGGTGTGATCCGACTCCCCCGCTTCGAGCAGTACCACGCTCGCGCCCTGCTCGGCCAGCCTGCTCGCCACGATGCACCCGGCACTGCCCGCGCCAACAACCACATAGTCGGCCTCGGTCATGACTCTCCTCCTAGTTCGGCGCTTCTCACGCGGGTTCCTCGGCCAGCAGCGTGCCGAGTGCGCGCAGCTGAGCGGTCGCTCCGCCGAGGGCGAACTCATTGCGCTTGGCAGCCACGAAATAGCGATGCAGTGGATAATCCAGGTCGATGCCGACG
Organism: Actinophytocola sp.; assembly: GCA_009379975.1. Classification (GTDB taxonomy): domain Bacteria; phylum Actinomycetota; class Actinomycetes; order Mycobacteriales; family Pseudonocardiaceae; genus WHSS01. Next base: position 11,784 of record WHSS01000137.1, on the reverse strand, counting down.
CCGCCGTGGACGTGCACCGCGGTGTGCGCGACCCGGTGCCCCGCCTGCGCCGCCCAGAACTTCGCCGTGGCGACTTCGGCGCCCGCGGACAGCCCCGCCGACAGCCGCCATGCCGCCTGCCACAGCGTGAGCCGGACGGCCTCGACGTCCAGGTAAGCATCGGCCAGCCGCTGCCGCACCGCCTGGAAGGAGCCGATCGGGCTATCGAACTGCTCGCGTTTGTTGGCGTATTCGGCCGTCATCTCCAGCGCACGCTCGAGCACACCGAACTGATGCGCGCACAACGCGACGGTCAGCCGCTGCCGAAGCAGGCCCGCCGAGCCATCGCCCGGCGAGCCGAGCAGCGCGTCGTCGGAGGCCACCACCTCGTCGAACTCGACCAGGGCGGCACCCGCGCCGTCGACGGCCTGCTGCTCGCTGACCGTCACGCCCGTGCTGTCCTCCTCGACGAGGAACAGCGCATCCCCGTCGGGCGTGCTCGCCTCGCACAGGTAGCCACCGGCATAGGCGCCGTCGAGCACGGCGGTCTGCCCGCCGGAGAGCCGCCAGCCACTGCCCGACCGCGCGGCGGTGAGGCCGGTGACCGAGCCCTCATCGGCGAGCACCGCCGTCATCGTCCGCCGGCCGCGCACCATCGGCAGCAGCCACCGCTCGACGTGCTGCCCCGAGCCGAGGTCGGCGATGGTGGCGGCCACGCCCGCGATGCTGGTCGGATACGGTACCGGCGCGGCGGCCCGGCCGACTTCGATCGCCACGGTGCACCGCTCCAGCAGCCCGAAGCCGCCACCACCCACCGAGGCGGGCAACGCGGCGTCGAGCAGGCCTGCCTCGGCCATCGTCCGCCAGAGTCCGGGGTCGAAGCCGCCTAGCTCGCGGGCGGGATCCCGCTCGACCGCGTCACCGGCGATGCGGCGGGCGAGCGCGGCAAGGTCGTGCTGTGCTTCGCTGAGGCTGAAATCCATGCGCTGGTCCTATCGGGAGACGGGGAGGCCGAGGGCGGTGGCGGCGATGATGTCGCGCTGCACTTCGTTGGTGCCGCCGCCGAACGTCAGGATCAGCGAGGAGCGGTGCAGCCGTTCGATCCGGCCGCGCAGCAACGCACCGGGCGAGTCCTGCCGGACGACGGCGCCCGCCCCGAGCACTTCCATCAGCAGCCGGTAGCCCTCGGTGGCGAACTCGGTGCCGAACACCTTTGTCGCCGACGCTTCAGCCGGTCCGAGTTGTGCCGAATCAGCGGCCCAAGCGATCTGCCAGTTGCGCAGCTTGAGGTAATCGGCGTGAGCGTGCACCCGAGCCAGGTTCAGCCGCACCCATTCGGCGTCGATGAGGCGCGAGCCGTCGGGGAGTTTGCGTTGCTGGGCCCACTCGACGACCTGCCGCAGCGACTCGAGCATCGGGGCGGCCGAGGTCAGCGCGACCCGTTCATGGTTGAGCTGGTTGGTGATCAGCGGCCAGCCCCGGTTTTCCTCGCCGACCAGCGCGTCGGCCGCGACCCGAACGTCGCTGTAGTAGGTCGCGCTGGTGCCCGGCCCGGCCACGGTGTGCACCTTGGTCCAGGAGAACCCGTCCGCCGAGGTCGGCACGATCAGGATGCTCAGGCCCTTGTGCTTGCGGGCGGCGGGATCGGTGCGAGCCGCGAGCCAGACGTAATCGGCGTACTCGATCAGGCTGGTCCACATCTTCTGGCCGTTGATCACATAGCCGTCGCCCTCACGCACCGCGCGGGTACGCAGCGACGCCAGGTCAGTCCCGGCAGACGGCTCGGAGTAGCCGATCGCGAAGTGCAGTTCGCCCTTCGCGATCTTGGGCAGGTAGTACGCCTGCTGCTCCGGCGTGCCGTACCGCATGATCGTCGGCGCGACAGTGTTGATGGTGAGGAACGGGACGGGCACGCCCGCGATGGCGGCCTCGTCGGTGAAGATCAGCTGATCGAGCATCGGGCGCGCCTGACCGCCGTGGGCCTCGGGCCAGCCGATCGCCAGCCAGCCGTCGGCGCCGAGTTGCCGGACGATCTCCTTGTACGCGGTGCCGTCGCCGTACTCGCCGCCGCCCGCCGCGAGCGCTGCCCGCCGATCCGGTGTCATCAGCTCGGCGAAGTACTCCCGGAGCCGGGCGCGGAGCCGTTCCTGCTCGGCGGTATAGCCGATGTGCATGCCATGCCTTCCGGTCGGCGACAACTTGTGCAGAATGAGAACGCGTTCTAGTGTAAGCGAGAACATGTTCTAGATGGAATACCGAGGTGGTTCCCAAGGTGAGCGAGCAAGGCGTAGATGGCCCGAATGCCCTCGATGGCAAGGTCGCGATCGTGACCGGTGCCGCGGCGGGCCTGGGCCGGGCGGAGGCGATCGCGCTGGCCGCCGCGGGCGCCCGGGTGGTCCTCAACGACGTCGCGGGCGCCGAGGAGCGTGCCGCGGGCGTGGTCGACGAGATCGAGGCGGCGGGCGGGACGGCGGCACTGGTAACCGGTGATATCGCCGAACGGGCCACGGCGGACGCACTGACCGGAACCGCGGTCGAGCGGTTCGGCGGCTTGCACGTGGTGGTCAACAACGCGGGCATCGTCCGCGACCGGATGCTGTTCACCATGTCCGACGAGGAGTGGGACTTGGTCATCCGGGTCCACCTGCGCGGGCATTTCCTGCTGTCCCGCAACGCGACGGCGTACTGGCGTTCGCAGTCCAAAGCGACCGGCGGCCCGGTATACGCCCGCGTGATCAACACCGCGTCCGAGGCGTTCCTGTTCGGCTCCGAGGGGCAGCCCAACTACGCCGCGGCGAAGGCGGGCATCGCCGCGCTGACCGTCGCGACCGCACGAGGCGCCGCACGCTATGGCGTCAAGGCGAACGCGATCTGCCCCCGGGCACGCACCGCGATGACCGAGCAGGTCTTCGGGCCCGCGCCGGAGAACGGAGTAGATCCGCTATCGGTAACGCATGTCGCGCCGTTCGTCACTTACCTCGCATCGCCTGCGGCCGAAGCCATCAGTGGACAGGTCTTCGTCGTGCACGGCGGCATGGTCGCGCTGCTGAGCCCGCCCGCGATCGAGCAACGGTTCGACACCTCGGGGGAGCACTGGACGCAGGATGAGCTGGCGACGCAGGTCGGCTCGTATTTCGCCGGACGCGAGACGGACCGCATCTTCGCGGCAAAGGAGCTCATGACCCTTCCTTAGGGTGTGACCTGCGCTGCAAGCACGTCGTTTGAGCATAAGAAGAGCCATGAGACACAGGGAGCGGGTATGGGCCGGTTGGCTGGCAAGGTCGCGTTGATCACGGGAGCATCCCGGGGGCAAGGTGCGGCGGCGGCACGGGCGTTCGTCGCCGAGGGCGCGAAGGTCCTCATCGCCGACGTCGTCGAGGAGTTGGGCAAGGAGCTCGCCGACGAACTCGGCGACGCCGCGGTCTTCCAGCAGCTCGACGTGACCGACGAGGCGGCATGGGCCACCGCGGTCGAGCGCACCGTCGACGAGTTCGGCTCGCTGAACGTGCTGGTCAACAACGCCGGGGTGCTGCACTTCTCCCGGCTGGAGGACACCACGCTCGCCGATTACCAACGTGTTATGAGCGTCAATCAAATCGGAACATTTCTCGGGTTACGATCCGTCGTGGCACCGATGCGGAAGGCGGGAGGTGGCTCGATCGTGAACGTCTCTTCGGTCGAAGGGCTGGCAGGCACGCCGTTCCTCGTCGCCTACACGGCGAGCAAGTTCGCCGTCAGGGGCATGACCAAGGTCGCCGCGCTCGAACTGGGCACGGACGGCATCCGGGTCAACTCGATCCATCCCGGAATGATCGACACGCAGATGGTGCGCGACGCGCTGGGCGGCGGCGAGTTCGACACCAGCTGGATCGCGAAGAAGGTCGCGCTCGGCAGGGTCGGTGAGCCACGCGAGATCGCCGACGTGGCGCTCTTCCTCGCCAGCGATGAAAGTTCCTACTGCACGGGCGCGGAGTTCGTCGCCGACGGCGGCGCGACGGCCACCCACGCGTTGAAGGTGTAACGGCAAGAGCCGGAGCGGAGAAGGCATGACGGGCAAGAGCGGAGTTGTGACGCTCCCCGGTGCCGCCGCGCTGACGCAGATCGGCCGGATGACCACGCTGGCGTGGGAAGTGCTGCGCGGGATCTTCCGCAGGCCGTTCCAGTTCCGCGAGTTCATCGAGCAGTGCTGGTTCTTCGCCAGCGTGACGATCCTGCCGACCGCGCTGGTCGCGATCCCGTTCGGCGCGGTCATCGCGCTGCAGCTCGGCTCACTGACCCAGCAGATCGGCGCGCAATCCTTCACCGGCGCGGCGAGCGCGCTCGCGCTGGTACAGCAGGCGAGCCCGCTGATCACCGCACTCCTGGTCGCGGGGGCGGGCGGCTCGGCGGTCTGCGCCGACATCGGTGCGCGCAAGATCCGCGAGGAGATCGACGCGATGGAGGTGCTGGGCATCAACCCGGTGCACCGGCTCATCGTGCCGAGGGTGCTGGCCGCCATGGTCGTCGCGGTGCTGCTCAACGGCCTGGTCAGCGTGGTCGGCGTGCTCGGCGGCTACTTCTTCAACGTCGTCATGCAGGGCGGCACCCCCGGCGCGTACCTCGCCAGCTTCAACGCGCTCGCGCAGCTACCGGACCTGTGGATCAGTGAGTTCAAGGCGGTGCTCTACGGCTTCGTCGCCGGGATCGTCGCCGCCTACCGCGGGCTGAACCCGGCGGGTGGCCCCAAAGGCGTCGGCGATGCGGTGAACCAGGCCGTGGTGATCTCGTTCCTGCTGTTGTTCCTGATCAACGTCGTGCTCACCGCGATCTACCTGCAAATCGTCCCCCCGAAGGCGCTGTAGCCATGGCGACCAAGGTGGAACGCGCGGAGCTCGGTGACCGGACCCTGGAGATCATCGCCCGGCCCGGTGCGAGCCTGGAGGGCTTCGGCGAGCAGCTCTCGTTCTACTTCCGCGCGCTCGCTTGGGCGCCGCAGACCATTCGCAAGTACTCCAAGGAGTTGCTGCGGATCCTCACCGAAGTGTGCTTCGGGACCGGCGCGCTGGCGATCATCGGCGGCACGCTCGGCGTGATGATCGGCATGACGCTGTTCACCGGCATGATCGTCGGCCTGCAGGGCTACGCCTCGCTCAACCAGCTCGGCACCGCGGCATTGACCGGGTTCATCTCGGCGTATTTCAACACCCGCGAGGTCGCGCCGCTCTCCGCGGGGCTGGCGTTGTCGGCCACCGTGGGCTGCGGGTTCACCGCCCAGCTCGGTGCCATGCGGATCTCCGACGAGATCGACGCGATCGAAGTGATGGGCGTGCCGAGCCTGCCGTTCCTGGTCACCACCCGGGTACTGGCGGGCGTGGCGGCGGTGATCCCGCTCTACGCCATCGGCTTGCTGTCCTCCTACGTGGCCTCGCGCCAGATCACCGTGTGGGTCTACGGCCAGTCCGCGGGCACCTACGACCACTACTTCACGATGTTCCTGCCGCCGGAAGACGTGCTGTGGTCGTTCCTCAAGGTGATGATGTTCGCGCTCGTGGTGATCATGACGCACTGCTACTTCGGCTACACCGCGCGCGGCGGGCCTGCCGGGGTCGGGCTCGCGGTCGGCAGGGCGGTGCGGACTTCGATCGTGCTGATCGCGGTGCTCGACTTCTTCCTCAGCCTGGCGATCTGGGGCTCGACGACGACGGTGAGGATCGCCGGATGAGCACACCGCCCAGCCCCCACCGCAGGATGTTGCTGGCCCGGCTGCGGCACCAGGCGCTCGGGCTGGCGTTCCTGCTGGTCGCCGCGCTGTTCTTCGCGGTGACCATCGGCATCTACACCAAGGCGTTCGCGAACGTGGCGCTGGTGAACCTCGATACGGACTTCGCGGGCAACCAGCTGCGCGAGGGCGCCGACGTCAAGGTCAGGGGCATGGTCGTCGGCGAGGTCAAGTCGATCTCGTCTCGCGGTGACGGGGCGGACATCGAGCTCGCCCTCGACCCGGCGCGGCTCGAAGTGATCCCCGCCGACGTGACCGCGCGGCTGCTGCCCAAGACGCTGTTCGGCGAGCGCTACGTCGCACTGCGGCCGCCGGAACGGACCCAGGCGCGGCCGATCAAGGCGGGCGACGTCATCGGGCAGGACCGCAGCAAGAACGCGATCGAACTGGAGCGGGTGCTCGACAACCTGGTGCCGCTGCTGCGCGCGGTCGAGCCGCAGAAGCTGGCCAGCACGCTCAACGCCGTGGCCACCACATTGGACGGCCGGGGTGAGCAGCTGGGCGAGACGCTGACCGAGGTCTCGAAGCTGCTGGGCGAGCTGAACCCGACACTGCCGGACTTCAAGGCGAACCTGGCCGCCTTCAACGACGTCGCGCGTACCTACTCCGCGGCGATGCCCGATCTGCTCGACGCGATGTCGGAGCTGACGACCACCAGCGAGACCCTGGTCGCGAAGCAGCGGAACCTGCACGAGCTCTACTCCACCGTCACGGCGGCGTCGACCGACCTGACGAGTTTCTTCGAGTTGAACCAGGACAACCTGATCGCGCTGACCCACACCGCACAGGGCACCCTCGACGTGCTGGCTAAGTACTCGCCGCAATACCCGTGCATGCTCCGGCAGCTCGCCGAGCAGGTGCCGGAGGCCGAGCGCGCGTTCGGTAAGGGCACCGATCATCCCCACGTCAGCCGGGTCAAGATCGAGATGATCACCAGCCGCGGCGCGTATCAGCCCGGCGTCGACGAGCCGCGCTACGACGACAAGCGCGGGCCGCGCTGCTACCCGGTGGTCAGCAGGCCGGATCACTGGCCGCAGTACCCGCCGGACGGGCCGATCGACGACGGGGCGAGCAAGCCGCCGCCACCGTCCGAACCGGACGGCAGCGAAGCAGACGACTACGAGGACTACGGCAGCGGGGGCGGCGGGTCGGCGGCGGGTTCGTTCGCGGTGGCGAACTCGCCGATGGAGCAAGAGCTCATCGCATACCTGTCGTCACCGGCGTTCGAGGACGACCCGGAGCGCGTGCCGGGCTGGGCCAGCCTGCTCGTCGGCCCGCTCTACCGGGGAGCGGAGGTCCAGCTGCGATGGCCTTCCTCCCTTCGCTGATCAAGATCGTGATCTTCACCGTGGTCACCGTCGTCCTGACCGCGATCCTCGGCACCACCATCGCGAACACCAACTTCGGCGAGATGTCCGGCTACACCGCGCGGTTCACCGACGTCTCCGGGCTCAAGGCGGGCGACGACGTCCGGATCGCCGGGGTGAAAGTCGGCCAGGTCGCCGACATCGAAGTCGCCGCCGACACCGTCGCCGATGTGCGCTTCGAGATCGAGACCGCGCATCGGCTGCCGTCGACGGTGACCGCGACCGTCAAATATCGCAACGTCATCGGCCAGCGTTACCTCGCGCTCGGCACGCACGTCGACTCGCCGACGCCACTGCCGGAAGGCGGCACGATCGACGTCGAGCACACCAAGCCCGCGCTCAACCTGACCGTGCTGTTCAACGGCTTCAAGCCGCTGTTCCGGGCACTGGATCCGGACCAGATCAACCGGCTGTCCTACGAGATCATCCGGGTGTTCCAGGGCGAGGGCGGCACGATCAACAGCCTGCTGCGGCACACCGCATCGCTGACCTCGACCATCGCGGACAAGGACGAGGTCATCGGCAAGGTCATCGGCAACCTCAACCGGGTACTCGGCACCATCAACGGCCACGGCCCGCAGACCAAGGAGCTCATCGACGCGCTGCAGGAACTGGTGTCCGGGCTGTCGGCGAAGCGCAAGCCGATCGGCGAGGCCGCTGAGGCGCTGGGCGATCTCACCGGCAGCGTGTCGGGCCTGCTGAACGAAGCGCGGCCACCCCTGCGGAAGAACATCACCGCGCTGGGCAGGCTCGCGGGCAACATCGACGAACAGGAGGCGGTGATCGACGAGATCCTGCGCAGGATGCCGACGAACCTCGCCAAGTACACCCGGGTACTCAGCTACGGCAGCTGGTACAACTACTACCTCTGCGGGATCTCGGGCACCATCGGCGTCGAGTCGTTGAACATCAACGTGCCGGTGGTCCCGCTGCCCTCGACCGAGCACCCGGCGAGGTGCGGCCCGTGAAACCGCTGAAGGAACGCAACCAGGCCGCGGTCGGTGCCGTCACGGTGCTCGTGCTCGTGCTCTCGGTGCTGTCGGCGCTCAACGCGAACAACCTGCCGTTGATCGGCGGCGGCGCCAGCTATGGCGCGTACTTCGCCGAGTCGGCCGGGCTGCAGCCGGGCAACGAGGTCCAGCTCGCGGGCGTGCGGATCGGCGAGGTACAGGACGTCGAACTGGCGGGCAAGCAGGTGCTGGTCACGTTCCGCATCGACCGGCAGGGTAAGACCGCCGCCTCCTACCTCGGCGACGCCACCGGTGCGTCGATCGAGATCAAGACCCTGCTCGGCGAGAAGTACCTCGCACTGCTGCCCGCGGGCAAGGGCACGCTCGATCCGAACCAGCCGATGCCGCTGAGCCGGACCAGGACGCCGTTCCAGCTGCAGGATGCGTTCAACCAGCTGAGCGACACGGTGTCCGATGTGGACACCGGCAGGCTCGCGAAGAGCTTCGAGGTGATCGCGGAGACCTTCGCCGACACGCCGGAGGACCTGTCCGAAGCGTTGCGCGGGCTGTCGTCGCTGTCCAAGACGGTGGCATCGCGAGACGAGGAGCTCGGCGCGCTGCTCGGCAACACCAGCAAGGTCTCGAAGCTGATCTCGGGTCGCAACAAGCAGCTGGACAAGGTGATCAACGACGGCAACCGGCTGCTCGCCGAGCTGCAAGGGCGCAAAGCGGCCATCCATCAGCTGCTCGCGGGCACCAAGGCGGTCTCGGAGCAGCTCTCCGGGCTGGTCGCCGACAACAAGGAGCAGCTGCGCCCGGCGCTGCGCAAGCTCGACAACGTCACCGGTGTGCTGCGGCGCAATGCCGACAACCTGGACCGCAGCCTGGAACTGCTCGCGCCGTTCACCCGGATCGGCGCGAACGCCACCGGCAACGGGCGCTGGTTCGAGGGTTACCTCTGCGGGTTCATGCCGCCGACCATGACCGCGGCGGGCATGACGATCAACCCGCAGGGGTGCGAGTCGCCGGTTTCGGCACCCAACCAGGGAGTCGGGGGGAACTGATGAACGCCGATACCCGGTTCGCCCGCGGCGCCTACGGCTGGCTCGCGCTGACATGTGTCGTCGTGCTCTTGCTCGCCGCCGGGCTGTGGACCGCCACGCGGGATGCGGGCGGCACCAGGCTCACCGCCTACTTCGACCGCGCCGTCGGGCTGTATGCCGACTCTTCGGTGCGGGTGCTGGGCGTCGAGGTCGGCACCATCACCGAGGTGCGGCCGCAGGGGTCGGCGGTCCGGGTGGAGATGCTGGTCGACGACGGCGTGCCGGTCCCCGCCGGCGTCGGCGCGGTCGTCGTCGCGCCGACCCTGGTCAGCGACCGCTACGTGCAGCTGACCCCGGCCTACTCCGACGGCGAGCGGATCGCCTCCGGCACGGTGATCCCGCGCGAGCGCACCGAGACGCCGATCGAGCTCGACGACCTGTTCGCGAGCCTCGACGACCTCGCCACCACGCTCGGCCCGGACGGCGCGAACTCGGAAGGCGCGCTGGCCGGTGCGCTCGACACGGTGGCGGAAAACCTCGATGGCAACGGGGCGAACCTCAGCGAAACGGTGCGGCAGCTGGCGCGAGTGTCGACCACGTTCGAATCCTCGAAGGGCGACTTCTTCGACACCGTCGAGCATCTCGGTAGCTTCACCGAGCTGCTGGCGAAGAGCGATCGGCAGGTCGGCGACCTGTTCGACCGGGTAGCCGACGTCACGACGTTCTTGGCCGACGAATCCGGTGAGGTCGACGGGGCGCTGTCCACGCTGGCCACCGCGCTGACCGATGTGCGCGGCTTCGTCGACGACAACGACGAGCTGCTGTCGTCCAATGTGGACAAGCTGGCCGCTGTCACGAAGGTCCTCGTCGACCGGCGGGGCGAGCTCGCCGAAGTACTCGACGTCGGTCCCGCCGGGATGAACAACTTCATCAACGCCTATGACGCGGCGTCGGGCACGGTCGGCATCCGGGGCAACCTCAACGAGCTGACCCTCCCGCCGGTGCTCATGCTGTGCCGGCTCATCGCCGCGGGCACGCCAGCCGAGGTGCCGAGCACGGTCGCCGACACGTGTCACGAGCTGGCACCGGTGCTCGACGGCACGGTGCCGCTGCCTTCGGTGTCCGAGGTGATGGCGGCGCTGGGCCGGGGCGAGCCGCCGGACCTGCCGTTGCCGTTGTACGAAGCGATGATCGCGAGCAGCGGCGGAGGTGGGCGATGACTCGGCCGACGGCTCGCTACCGCAACGCGCTGCTCGCGGTGCTTACGACGCTGGGTTTGGTGGCCACCGGCTGCGGTGACGCCGGGTTCGGCGGGCTGTATCACACGCCGTTGCCGGGCGGCGCGGATCTCGGCGATGACCCGTACCGGGTCGCCTTGCGGTTCTCCGACGTGCTCGACCTGGTGCCGCAGGCCAGCGTCAAGGTCAACGACGTCGCGGTGGGCCGGGTGGAACGGGTCGAGCTCGCGCCCGACACCAAGTCGGCACTGGTGCGGGTGATCGTCAACGGTGACGTCGTGCTGCCCGCCAACGCGGTCGCCGAGCTGCGCCAGTCGAGCCTGCTTGGCGAGAAGTTCGTAGACCTGCGTCCGCCCTCGACGGAAAAGCCGAAAGGCACGCTGGCCGACGGCGCGACGATCCCGCTGTCCCGCACCACCCGGCACGCTGAGCTCGAGGAAGTCTTCGGCGCGCTGTCGATGCTGCTCTCCGGGGGTGGCGTCGAGCAGCTACGCACCATCGCGAGCGAGCTCAACGATGCGATGTACGGCAACGAAGCCGAGATCAAGGCGCTGCTGTCGCGGGTGGATCACCTGGCCACCGAGCTCGACGGCCGGAAAAAGCAGATCACCCGCGCGATCGACGGCCTCGACACGCTCTCGCGCACGCTGGTCGAGGAGGAGGACAACCTCACCGACGCGCTCGACAACCTCTCGCCGGGCATCCGGGTGATCGCGGAGGATGCCGACGAGATCGTCGGCATGCTTTCCTTGCTGCGCAAGCTGTCCGACGTCTCGGTCGACACCATCGGCAAGAGCCGCGAGCAGCTGGTCGCGAACCTGCGGGCGCTGGAGCCGACGGTGCGCAAGCTCGCCGACGCCGGCCGGAACCTGCCCGAGGCGCTCAAGATCCTGCCGACCTACCCGCTGCCGTGGAACGCAGGCGACACCATGAAGGGCGACTTCGCCAACGTCGACGCGGAGTTCGATCTCAACCTCGATCAGTTGCTCGCCAACATGCGGAACTCCGGGCAGCAGCCGATCGAACTGCCGGAGTCGGCGCCGCCCGAGCGGCAGGGTGAGGCGCCCGCGCTGGACCTGCCGCTGCCGGACCTCGGTGCGGATCAGGGCAGCGACTCCTCGCTGCTCGGCGCGTTGCTGGGAGGCCGCTGATGCTGACCCGTGGCACCCGGCTCAAGCTGCTCGCGTTCGTGCTGATCGCGGTCGCGTCGGTGGTTTATGTCGGCGGCAAGTACGCGGGCCTCGACCGGCTCTTCGGCGCGCGCGGCTACGTCGTGACCGCACAACTGGCGGATTCGGGCGGCATCTTCACCGGCGCCGAAGTCGCCTATCGCGGGGTCACCATCGGCAACGTCTCCGCGCTGCACCTGATCGACTCCGGGGTGGACGCCGAGCTGGACATCGACAACGACGCGCCGCCGATCCCCGCCGACACCATGGCGCAGGTGGC
>WHSS01000126.1 GCA_009379975.1 Actinophytocola sp. | reverse complement strand
GAGCCCGGTGAGCGCGATGACCTCGTCGACCCCGGCGAGCCGCCTGCCGTCCACCGCGATCAGCGAGAGCGAGCCGTCCGGGTCGCGTTCGACGGCCTGGGTGCGAAAACCCGTCGTCACTTCGATGTGGCCGGCTGCGACCGCCTGCTTCGCGCGCAGCCCTAGCGCGCCCCTGGCGGGTAGCTGATCGGCTTCGCCGCCGCCGAAGGTGTCGTCCGCCAGGCCGCGGCGGAGGAGCCACGTGATGCGCGTCCGCGGTTCGCGCTCGGCGAGTTCGGCCAGCTCGACCAGTGCGGTCAGCGCGGAGTGCCCGCTGCCGGCGACCAGGACGTGCTTGCCCGCATATCGCGTCGACGACCCGGTCGCGGCCGCGGTGGGCGACTCCGACCACCTCGGAGTCGTAGCGAATGTGCTCGGTCAGTGCCGCGGCGAGGGGCGCAAGGTACTGCGCCACCCACTGTGCGCCCGTCGGATAGGCGTCACCGTCGGCGCGTTGACCGATGTACTCCGCATCAGCCAGTCCACCTGCTCACATCACGTGCGCAAGCTCGCCGAAGTGGGTTTCCTGCACATGCGCAAGGAAGGCACGACCACCATCGTGTCCATCAACGAGGCGTGCTGCACCGGCTTGCCGCACGCCGCCGACCCGGTGATGGGGATGCTCGCGGCGCGCCCGTGCTGCCCCGCCGACCTGCCCGGCGACGTCGCCGTGCGTGCACTGTGCGGCGAAGACTGGCCGGCGGTGCGGCGGATCTACGGGGAGGGCATCGCCACCGGGCTGGCGACGTTCGAGACCGAGGTGCCCAGGAGGGCCACGCTCGAAGCGAAGTGGCTGCCGGACCACCGTTGGATCGCCGAGATCGACGGCGAGGTCGCGGGCTGGGCCGCGGTGGCCCCGGTGTCGGCAAGGCGCTGCTGCACACCCAGGTCACTCGCGCCGACGACGCCGGCCTGTGGACGTTGCAGACGTCCGTGTTCACCGACAACCGTGCCAGCATCGCGCTGCATTGCTCCGCGGGTTTCCGCATCGTCGGGCTGCGGGAGCGCATCGCCCAGCTCGACGACCACTCGGCGACGAGGCGCAGCGGTTGGGCCATCCGCCAGCAGAGGAGATGGGGCCGCCCGAAGGGTGGTCGCGGCTGCTCTGCTCACCGCAAGGTTCAACGTTTGGCGAGCATGGCATTGCCACACCGAGTTGATCGGCGGATGGACCAGAGCTCAAGGTATTTCAGCGATTCGGCGCTCGATCGCTGACACGCGAACGGATGTGCTGGGCGCGCAACCCCACCCGGGTGCAAGATGCACTGCGACATTCGATAACGTCTGCTGCCAAGTCAGCCAATCGATCACCGGGTTGACACGGTAGGTAGTTTTTGAAGGCGGACTTGGCCGAGTTGACCTCGATCGGGGGTCGCCCAGGCGGTGGAGGTGCTTTCTGTGCGTAGCCGGATGCGGAAGCTGGTCATTCGACCGGTGGTCCGAGTCTTGGCAACGGCGCTCACGGCAGTGGCCGCGGTTCTCTCGGTGAACGTGCCGATCGCCTCGGCGGCCACGGAAGTTCTTGCCGCGCCGAGTGCGAGCTCGTTCGGCATGCTCGGCCCGGTCGGGCTGGTCGCCGTCGGTATCGGGCTGCTCGGCATGCTGGCCGGCTTCGCGCGCCGCCGCAGGGCAGCACTCGCCCGTTCGGTCGCCTCCAGGAATGACGCCGCCGACCGCACCACGGCGACGCGGGCCGTCCGGGTCGCCGACGACCGGGAGACCGCCGTCCCCGCGCCTTCGCGGCCGCCCGCCGCCGAGCACACCGGGCCGCTGCCCCGGGCGCAGGGCTCGCACGCGGCCTGAACCGCGCCGCCTTAAGTACCTGACTCGAAGCTGCCTCCTGGCGGCGGACCTCGCGGCGCCCGTAGGCTCGCGATCATGACTCTTCACGAGGTAACGCCATCGGAGAGCGCGATCCGCCGCGCGCTGCGCAGGGCGACCGATGGTGTCGCGCTGGATGTCACCGAGGCAGCCACCCTGTTGCACGCCCGCGGCTCCCAGTTCGACGAGCTGCTCGCCGCCGCTGCGCGGGTCCGCGACGCACACCTCGCCGACCAGGGCCGCGCGGGGATCGTCACGTACAGCGGCAGCGTGTTCATCCCGCTCACCCGGCTGTGCCGGGACCGATGCCATTACTGCACCTTCGTGACCGTGCCCGGCAAGCTCGAAGCCCCGTTCCTGGAGCGGGACGAGGTGCTGGACATCGCGCGCGCCGGTGCCGCCGCAGGGTGCAAGGAAGCACTGTTCACCCTGGGCGACCGGCCGGAAGCCCGGTGGCCGGAGGCCGAGCAGTGGCTGACCGAGCGCGGCTATTCGTCGACCCTGGACTACTTGCGGGCGTGCGCGATCGCAGTCCTGGAGGAGACCGGCCTGCTGCCGCACCTTAACCCCGGCGTCATGAGCTGGCAGGAGCTGCAGCGGCTCAAGCCGGTCGCGGCCAGCATGGGCATGATGCTGGAGACGACCGCCGAGCGGCTGTGGTCGGAGAAGGGCGGCCCGCACTATGGCAGCCCGGACAAGGAGCCCGCCGTCCGGCTGCGGGTGCTCGATGACGCCGGCCGGGTCGGCGTGCCGTTCACCACCGGGATTCTGGTCGGCATCGGGGAGAACCGCACCGAGCGTGCGGAGTCGCTGCTGGCGATCCGGCAGCGGGCGCGGCAGTACCGCAACGTGCAAGAGATCATCGTGCAGAACTTCCGCGCGAAGCCGGACACCGCCATGCGCGCCGTGCCCGACCTCGACCTCACCGACCTCGCCGCGACCGTTGCCGTCGCCAGGCTGCTGATGCCGCCGGGGGTCAGCGTGCAGGCGCCGCCGAATCTGGCGGGCGACGAGCACGCGCTGCTGCTGCGGGCGGGGATCGACGACTGGGGCGGCGTGTCGCCGGTGACGCCCGATCACGTCAACCCGGAGCGCCCGTGGCCGGCGCTCGATCAGCTCGAGGCGTGGACGGCGGAGGCGGGCTTCACGCTGCGCGAGCGGCTGGCGGTCTATCCCAAGTACGTGCGGGCGGCCGACCGGTGGCTCGACGTCCGGGTGCATGATCATGTGCTGGCGCTGGCCACGCCGGACGGGCTCGCGGACGATGACGCCGTCATCGAGGGGCGGCAGTGGCAGGAGCCGGACGGCGGGCTGGACACCACGGGCCGGGCCGATCTGCATGCTGCGATCGACACCGAGGGCCGTACGGCCGACCGGCGTGGCGACTTCGACAGTGTCTACGGCGACTGGGACGCGCTGAAAGACGCCTTCAGTCCGTTGGACGGACTGAAGGCGTCTTTCAGCGCTCCGCCGGTGCGGCTCGAGGCGGACGTCCGCGCCGGCCTGGCCGTGGCGGCCGACGACCCCGCCGCGTTGCTCGCGCCGGCTAACCGGGAGGCCGCACTGGCGCTGCTCACCGCCGACGGCGCGGCCCTGGACACCATGACCCGGCTCGCCGACGAGGTGCGCGCGGAAGTGGTCGGCGACGACATCACCTACGTTGTCAACCGCAACATCAACTTCTCGAACGTCTGCTACGTCGGTTGCCGGTTCTGCGCCTTCGCCCAGCGCGAGCGCGACGCCGACGCGTACCGGCTCTCCGTCGACGACGTCGCCCAGCGAGCCGCCGAAGCGGACGCGGCAGGCGCCACCGAGGTGTGCATGCAGGGCGGCATCGACCCCAAACTGCCGGTCACCTACTACGCCGACATCGTGCGCGCGATCAAGGCGAAGGTGCCGGGGATGCACGTCCATGCCTTCTCGCCGATGGAGATCGTCGCGGCGGCTTCCAAGGCGGGAGTGAGCATCGAGGAGTGGCTCACCGAGCTGCGCGACGCCGGGCTCGACTCGATTCCCGGCACCGCGGCGGAGATCCTCGACGACGACGTCCGGTGGGTGCTGACCAAGGGCAAGCTGCCCGCGGCGACCTGGATCGAGGTGGTCTCCACCGCGCACCGGCTGGGCATCCCGTCGAGCAGCACGATGATGTACGGCCATGTCGATCACCCCGGACACTGGCTCGGCCACCTGCGCGTGCTCGCGGACATCGCCGACGACACCGGTGGCTTCACCGAGTTCGTCGGCCTGCCGTTCGTCCACCACAACGCGCCGATCTACCTCGCGGGCGTCGCACGCCCCGGCCCGACGATGCGTGACAACCGGGCGGTGCACGCCTTCGCCCGGCTGGCGCTGCACGGGCGGATCGACAACGTGCAGTGCTCGTGGGTCAAGCTCGGCGACACCGGCACCGCGCGGCTGCTCCGCGGCGGCGCGAACGACATCGGCGGCACGCTGATGGAGGAGACGATCTCGCGGATGGCAGGCTCCGAGCACGGCTCATCCCGCACCGTCAGCCAACTGGAGCACCTCGCCGAGCTCGCCGGCCGCCCCGCACGACAGCGCACGACGACCTACGGCGAGGTGCGCACCCCGGCGGCCTGACTACGCGTGCCGAGCGCTGAAAGACGCTTTCAGTCCACTGGGTGGAGTGAGTGGCCCTTTCAGTCCGTTGAACGGACTGAAAGCGTCTTTCAGCGCAGGGCTACCCAGCGGTAGCGGCGCTCGGGGCGGCCGGTACCGCCGTAGCGCAGGCGCACCTCGGCTCGGCCGGTCTGCACGAAGTGTTCCAGGTACCGTCGCGCGCTCACCCTGGCGAGCTGGGCACGTTCGGCGCACTCGGCTGCCGAGAGGTCGCCGTCCGCCGATCGCAGGACGCCCTCGACCAGTTCCGCCGTCTCGGTGGTGAGCCCCTTGGGCAGGGGGGACGATCCGTGCGGCCGGGCGCCGAAGACCTGGTCCACATCGGACTGTGCCGCGTCCGACAGGCCGGACAGCTTGGCGTGAAGGGTCGCGAAGTGCCGCAGCTGGTCGTACAGCGCGCTGTAGGTAAACGGTTTGATCAGGTAGTGCAGCACGCCGCCGCGCATGGCCCCGCGCACGGTCTCCACGTCGGTCGCGGCGCTGATCACGATCACATCGGTGCCATCGGCGCCACTGCCCCTGATCCGGCGGAGCACGGTCAGCCCGTCGACGTCGGGTAGGTAGATGTCCAGCAGCACCAGGTCCGGCCGCAGCTCGTCCACCATGCGCAGGGCCTCCGCGCCGGAGTTGGCCACGCCGGCAACCTCGAAGCCGGGCGTCTTGGCCACGTAGCCGCTGTGCACCTTGGCGACCATGAAGTCGTCGTCGACGACCAGTACCCGGATCATGTTCTCACCTCGTTAGCCATCGTTGCCGTGAACACCGCGCCCTCGGCGTTGTGTACCTCGACCATGCCGCCCCTCCGCACACAGATCTGCCGGGTCAGCGCCAGGCCGAGCCCCCGCTGACCGCCCTGCTCCGCCGCCTTGGTGGTGAAGCCGTGCCGGAACACCTCTTCGGCGATTTCGGGAGCGATACCGGGGCCGGAATCGGTGACCTGCACCCGCACCTCACCGGCGGACTGCTGAAGATCGACTTCGATCCAGCCGGGGCAGTCTCCGTCCGCTTGCCCGCGCAGGGCGTCGAGCGCGTTGTCCACCAGGTTGCCCAGCACGGTGACCAGGTCCGCGGACAGCGCGTCGTCGATCGCGCGCAGCTCGCTCGACGCGGACAACCGCAGCCCGACGCCCTGCTCGGCGGCAAGGCTGGCCTTGGCGATCAGCAGCGCGGCCACCGCCGAATCGTCGACCTTGCCGATGACTTCGGCCTGCCACTGGTCCCGGCTCGCGCTGACCCGGTCGACGTAGTTGCTGACCTCGTCGTACTCGCCAAGCTCGATCAGCCCGGCGATGGTGTGCAGGCGGTTGCTGAACTCGTGGGCCTGCGCGCGCAGCGTTTCCGTGGTGTTGCGGTTGGCGTCCAGCTGGTCGCGGAGCTCGACCAGTTCGGTGCGATCCCGCAGCGTGACGACGGAGCCGGGTACCTGCTCATTGAGCCGGATCGGCATCCGGTTCATGATCAGCACCTTGCCCCTGCGCAGCACGATCTGGTCGCTGCCAGTCGCGGTGCCGGTGAGTACGTCCACGACGCGGTCGTTGAGGTCGAGTTCACGCACGCTGCGGCCCACGACGTCGTCCGGCAACGACAGCAGCTCCTTCGCCTTGTCGTTGACCAGCGTGACGCGCTGCTGCTGGTCGAGCCCGATGACGCCCTCCTTGATCCCGTGCAGCATGGCCTCCCGGTGCTCGACCAGTCCGGTGATCTCGCTCGGTTCGAGGCCGAGCGTCTGTCGTTTCACCCACCAGGCCAGCCACAAGGACCCGGCGACCCCGAGCGCGGTAGCCATGCCCAGGAGCGCGATGAGGTTGGCCGGGTTATCGGCGACGAGTTGCCAGATGCTGGGCCGCTGCTGCCCCGCCGCCACGTAGCCCAGCAGCTCGTAGTCCTGTTCGCCGTCACCGATGACGGGCACGTGCGCGACCACCTGGTCGCCGATGACTCCGACCCAGGAACCGCCCTGCGTCACGGTGGACTCGCCGAGCGGCAGCCGGTTGCGGAGGTGGTCGGGGTCTTGCGAGGCGAGCACCTGGAGATCGGGCCTCGCGATCGCGACGAACTCCGCACCAGAAGGCGCCCGGGCGGATTCGGCGAACGGAGCGAGCGTCTGGTGGCGAGACGGGGCATGGAGCGCGGCCCACAGGCCAGGGTTGGCGGCCAGGTTCTCCGCGACCCCGAGCATGCGCCTGCCCTCGGTGGCCCGGAAGTCCTCCCGAGCTTGCGCGATGGCGACGGCGGCGACGGCACCGAGCAGGATCAGCACGATCAGCAACTGGAGCACCAGGAGTTGGCGAGCCAGCGAGCCCTTCTTGCCCACGTTCAACCACCTCCGGCGTCGTTGCACGTCACAGTGTGACCCCGCCACGGCCGGGCCCCGTACCCGGCAGCCGTGAACACAATGACCACAACGAACGCTGCGGCCGCAAGGCAGACACGGCGGCCCGGGTGCCCTCACGATTCAGCTCACTCAACGTAGAGAGGCAGGGATCACAGTGAGAATGCGAAAGGTGCTCGCTACGGCGGTGGCCGTGGCGGCCGCAATAACGCTGTCGGCGTGCAACGCGGCCGGTGGCGCTGCCGGCGGAAACGACCAGATGAACGGCCTGCGGATCATGGTGCCCAACACCCCCGGCGGTGGCTACGACATCACCGCGCGCACCTCGGCCAAGACCATGGAGCAGGCGAAGCTCGCCCGCGCGGTAGAGGTGTTCAACCTCCCCGGCGCCGGTGGCACGGTCGGCCTCGGCAGGCTGGTCAACGAGAAGGGCAACGGCAAGCTGGCCATGCAGATGGGCCTCGGCGTGGTCGGCAGTGTCTACACGAACAAGGCCCCGTCGACGCTGGCCGACACCACGCCGATCGCACGGCTGGTCGAAGAGTCCGACATTATCGTGGTGTCGAAGGACTCCCAGTACACCGACATCCAGCAAGTCGTCGACGACTGGAAAGCCGACCCCGGTTCGGTTCCGGTCGGTGGCGGTTCCTCGCCGGGTGGCCCCGACCACCTTGCCCCG
This sequence comes from Actinophytocola sp., assembly GCA_009379975.1. Taxonomy (GTDB): domain Bacteria; phylum Actinomycetota; class Actinomycetes; order Mycobacteriales; family Pseudonocardiaceae; genus WHSS01. The sequence continues at coordinate 5,993 of WHSS01000126.1, read as the reverse complement.
ATGCTGGTGGCCGACGCGATCGGGCTCAAGGCCAAGAGCGTCAACTACGTCCCGTTCGACGGCGGTGGTGAGCTGCTCGCCTCCATCTTGGGAAACAAGGTGGCCTTCGGTGTCTCCGGCGTCGGGGAGTACCTGGACCAGATCGAAGCCGGTGAGCTTCGGGTGCTCGCGGTGACCGGGCCGGAGCGCGTGGAAGGCATCGATGCGCCGACTCTGAAGGAAGCCGGGATCGACGTGGAGTTCACCAACTGGCGCGGTGTCGTGGCGCCTCCTGGGATCAGCGACGCGGACCGCAAGGCACTCGTCGACGTTTACACCGACATGCACGGCTCGAAGGAGTGGAAGGACGCGCTCGCCCGCAACGGCTGGGACGACGCCTTCCTTGCCGGTGACGAGTTCGGCACGTTCATGAAGGAGCAGTCCGACGAGGTCGAGAAGATCCTTAAGGACCTGGGGCTGGCATGAGGACTGCTCGCAGGTCCGAATCATCGGCACCGAGGACTGCTCGGACCGCCACTGGCTGGCTGAAGGCGCATTCCGAACTGGCCCTGGTCGCGTTCCTGGCCGGGCTGGGCGCACTGGTGATGGTCGACGCCTTGACGATGGCGGCCGACTTCACCCAGCGCGGCCCGGTCGGGCCGAAGACGGTGCCGCTCCTGGTCGGGGGCCTGCTGGTGATCATCGCCCTGGTGTTGGCCGTCGACGTGCTGCGCGGCGGTAAGGGTGAATCCGAGTCCGGGGAGGACATCGACCTGTCCACTCAGGCGGAGTGGCGGACCGTGCTGCTGCTGGCCGCCGCGTTCTGCTCCAACATCGTGCTGATCGACCTGGTCGGGTTCCCGATCTCGGGCGCCATCCTGTTCTGGGGCTCCGCGTACGCGCTGGGCAGCAGGCACTGGGTGCGCGACCCGCTGATCTCGATCGTGCTGGCCGTGGTGACCTATCTGATGTTCGTGTACGTGCTCGGTGTGCCGCTGCCGGGCGGGCCGCTGGCGGGGGTGAGCTGACATGGACGTGTTCGGCAACCTGCTCGAAGGGTTCGGGACCGCCATCACCCCGACGCACCTGCTGTTCGCCGCGATCGGCGTGCTGCTGGGCACCGCGATCGGCGTGCTCCCTGGCATCGGGCCCGCCATGGCGGTGGCGTTGCTGCTGCCGGTCACCTACAACATCGAACCGACCGGCGCGTTCATCATGTTCGCCGGAATCTACTACGGCGGCATGTTCGGCGGCTCGACGACGTCGATCTTGTTGAACACGCCGGGGGAATCGGCATCGGTGGTCACCGCTATCGAGGGCCATCCGATGGCGAAGGCCGGCCGGGGCGCGCAGGCGCTGGCCGCCGCCGCGATCGGCAACTTCACCGGCGCGATGGCGGGCACGATGCTGCTGGTGGTGCTGGCACCGCTGGTGGCCAACCTCGCGGTTGACATCGGTGCGCCGGACTTCCTCGCGGTGATGCTGCTCGCCTTCATCGCGGTCACTTCCGTGCTCGGCAAGTCGCGGGTGCGGGGGTTCGCCTCGCTGGCGATCGGCCTGACCCTCGGCCTGGTCGGGCTCGACTCGATGACCGGTCAGCAGCGGCTGACGTTCGGCTCGCTGCACCTTTCCGACGGCATCGATGTGGTCGTGGTGGCCGTCGGGCTGTTCGCCGTCGGCGAGGCGCTGTGGGTGGCCGCGCATCTGCGGCGTGCCGCGGCCAAGCCGATACCGGTCGGCAGGCCTTGGCTGAGCAGGCAGGACATCAAGCGGTCCTGGAAGCCGTGGCTGCGCGGGCCGGTGATCGGGTTCCCGTTCGGTGCCGTGCCCGCGGGTGGCGCCGAAATCCCGACGTTCTTGTCGTACGTGACGGAGAAGCGGCTTTCGAAGCACCGCGAAGAGTTCGATCACGGCGCGATCGAAGGCGTCGCCGGGCCGGAGTCGACGGCGAGTGCGTCCGCGGCGGGCACACTCACGTCGATGCTGACGCTGGGCCTGCCGACCACGGCGACCGCCGCGGTGATGCTGGCCGCGTTCCAGCAGCACGGGATCCAGCCGGGGCCGCTGCTGTTCCAGCGCGAGTCGGATCTGGTGTGGACGCTCATCGCGAGCTTGTTCATCGGCACGATCCTGCTGCTGGTGCTGAACCTGCCGCTGGCTCCGATGTGGGCGAAGCTGCTGCGGATCCCGCGTGCATACCTCTACGCGGGCATCCTGTTCTTCGCCAGCATCGGCGCATACGCGGTGAGCGGGAGCGTGCTCGACCTGGTCGTGCTGCTCGTCATCGGCGTGATCGGCTTCATGATGCGGCGGTTCGGGCTGCCGATCCTGCCCGCGATCATCGGGGTGATCCTCGGACCGAACGCCGAGCAGCAGATGCGCCGGGCGATGCAGATCAGCGACGGCGACCTGGCCGGCCTGGTGAACACCACATTCTCCGTAGTGGTCTACGGGATCATCGTCCTGATCCTGCTCTGGCCGGTGCTTCGCAAGCTGGTCGGGCGGCGAGGAGCTCGGCCGGACGGCCATGATCCGGCCGAGCTCGAAAAGGAAACCGTGGACGCCTGAGCCACGCCCCAGGGCCAGCCTTGGCCGGATGGTCCTGGGGCGCCGGCGTAACTCCTTCGACGGGGGTGAAAGAATCGTGCCGTGGGTGATGAACAGAAGCCCCGGGTGCTGTCCGGGATCCAGCCGACAAGCGATTCCTTCCACCTGGGTAACTACCTCGGTGCACTGCGGAACTGGGTGAGCCTGCAGGCCGACCACGACGCGTTCTACTTCGTCGTCGACCTGCACGCCATCACCATGCCGCAGGATCCGAAACTGCTGCGGGAGCGGACCCGCCGCTCGGCCGCGCAGCTGATGGCCGTTGGCCTCGACCCGGAGCGCTGCACGCTGTTCGTGCAGAGCCACGTCCCCGAGCACGCCCAGCTGTCCTGGGTGCTGGAGTGCCTTGCCGGCTTCGGTGAGGCGAGCCGGATGACCCAGTTCAAGGACAAGGCGGCCAAGGGGGGCACCGACCACGCCAGCGTCGGGCTGTTCACCTACCCGGTGCTGCAGGCCGCCGACATCCTGCTGTATCAGACGAACCGGGTGCCGGTCGGCGAGGATCAGCGCCAGCACCTCGAACTTTCGCGCAACCTCGCGCAGCGGTTCAACCACCGCTTCGGTGACACCTTGACGGTGCCCGAGCCGCACATCGTCAAGGAAACCGCCAAGATCTATGACCTGCAGGATCCGACGGCGAAGATGAGTAAGTCGGCGTCGAGCCCGAACGGCTTGATCGACCTGCTCGACGACACCAAACGTAGCGCGAAGAAGATCCGCTCCGCCGTCACCGACAATGGCACGGAAATCATCTACGACCCGGAGAACAAGCCGGGGATCGCCAACCTGCTGGCGATCTACTCCGCGTTGACCGCTAAGCCGATCGCGGAGCTCGAGGCCGATTACCAGGGCAAGGGATACGGCAATCTGAAAGTCGACCTCGCCGAGGTCGTCGTCGAGTTCGTGACACCGATCCAGGAGCGGATGCGCGCCCTGGAGGACGACCCAGCGGAGCTGGACAAGGTGCTGGCCAGGGGCGCCGAGCGGGCGCGGGAAGTGGCGTCCGAGACGCTCCGGCTCGTCTATGACCGGGTCGGGTTCCTGCCGCCGGTGAGTTAGGGAAACGCCGAGGTCATCGTCGGGCGATGCGACCGCCGTCGGGCTACCGTGAGCGCGTGGCTGATCACACCAAGGACTTGGACAAGTTCGTGCCGAGGATGCGCCGGAAGTACCGCTGGCTCGATCACGTAATCCGCGCCAATGACGCGTTCGGCGAACGATACGGCAATCACTATGCCGCGGCGATCACCTACTTCAGCGTGCTGTCGGTGATTCCGATCCTGATGGTCGCCTTCGCGATCGCGGGATTCGTCCTCGCCGGCAACCAGGCGGTCATCAACCAGATCACCGAGGGGATCGAGAAGTCCGTCCCCGAGGGGCTCAACACCATTGTGAACGACATAGTGTCGACGGCGCTCAAGTCCGGTGGCGGGCTCGGGGTCGTGGGTCTCGCGCTGGCGCTGTATGCGGGGGTCGGGTGGATGACCAACCTCCGCGATGCCCTGACCGCCCAGTGGGGTCAGGAGAAAAAGCAGCTGCCGATCGTGTCCAAGACGCTGGGCGATCTCGCCGCGCTCGTCGGGCTCGGGCTCGCGCTGGTGGTGTCGTTCTCGCTTGCGGCGGTGGGCGGCGGCGTGGGCCGGTACCTGCTCGAGCTCGTCGGTCTGGAGGACGATGCGTGGGCGTTGTTCGTGCTCACCGTCGCGTCGATCCTGTTGTCGCTGTTCGCCAACATGCTCGTGTTCCTCTGGGTGATCGCCAAGCTGCCGCGCGAGCGGGTGGCGATGCGCAGCGCGGTGAAGGGGGCCGCCATCGCCTCGATCGGCTTCGTCGTGCTGCAGCAAGTGGCGACGTTCTACCTGGCAGGCGTGTCGTCCAAGCCCGCGTTCGCCGTGTTCGGCCCGGTGCTCGGCTTGCTGATCTTCGCGAACCTGGTTTCGCGATTCCTGCTGTTCGTGACCGCATGGACGGCCACCGCGAAGGAAAACATATCGACGGTGATCGCAGAGCCCGCTCCGGTGGTGATCCGGCCGGCCGTCCAGGTGCGGCGCGGGCCGAGTGCGGGCGACGTCGCGGGGCTACTGGGCATCGGTGGCTTGCTCGGCGCCGGGGTGGCGTGGCTCCGCCGCGCGCGCTGAAAGACGCCTTCAGGCCGCTGGGTGGAGCGAAAGGAGCTTTCAGTCCGTTGAACGGACTGAAAGCGTCTTTCAGCGCGCTTGGCGGAGGTGGGCGGTGCGAGATGGGAGCCCCATGTTCAACCACGAACCAGTTGCCTACCGTTGCTCGTTCTGCGTGCTGCGCGCAGCCGGGTCGTGAGTGATCAAGCGTGCCCATGCACGGACTTTCACGCACGACGGAGGGCGTGAGCTAGCGGCGGGTCTTGCGGCGTAGCACGATCGCGATGACCAGCGCCGCCCCGAGGATGATCAGCACGACGACGTCGCGCGAGGTGTCGCCTGCATCCTCTGGCGTGACAGCACGTTCGGTCTCGGCGCCCTCTGCCCATGCGAAGCCTTCCAGCGGCCCGACCTGGTGTTGTTCCGGCGGCGCCTGCTTCGGCTCGACGATGCGTCCCACCGGCGCGGTGCCGCGCTTGGCAAGGGCGAAGCCGTAGTCCAGCAGCTTGCCCGCCTGCTCCGAGACCCGGATCGGCCGCTGCTCCGCGCGCAGCATCACCACGGCGAGCCGCCTGCCGTTCCGCTCGGCTGCGCCGACGTAGGTGTGCCGTGAATCGTCGGTGAACCCGGTCTTCCCACCGAGAAAGCCGCGGTAGTCGCGGAGCAGCTGGTTGTCGTTGTAGAGCGTGATCGCCGGCTTGTTCTTCTTGATCTCGAACCGCATCTGTTGGGTGCGGACCGCCTTGGCGAAGGCGGGCTGCCGCATGGCGTGGCGGAAGATGAGGCTCATGTCGTAGGACGAGCTGGACATGCCCGGGCCGTCCAAACCGGACGTCGTCGCCGCCCGCGTGTCGAGCGCGCCAAGCTCCTTCGCCTTGGCGTTCATTTTGCGCAGCGCCTCGTCGATACCGCCGAGCGCGGAGCCGAGGGCATGCGCCACATCGTTGCCGGAACTCATCAGCAGGCCGGTGAACATGTCATCGACGGCGTACTCGCCGCCGCGGACGATGCCGATACAGGTGCACTCCTGGTTCGCGTCCCGCTTGTTCGCGATGACGATCTGCTCCGGCCGCAGCTCGTCGAGCACGACCAGCGCGAGCAGCACCTTGATCAGGGAAGCGGGCCGTTGCCTGCCGTGTGGATCCCGCGCGGCGAGCACCTCACCGCTGTCGAGATCGCTGAGCACCCAGGACTTCGCGGTGAGCTTCTTCGGTCGCTTCGGCGCGCCGCCGGGCAGCACCAGCCCGCAGTCGGCCATCCGGTCGCCACCGAGCGGCTTCGCGGGTACCG
>WHSS01000134.1 GCA_009379975.1 Actinophytocola sp. | reverse complement strand
GATGCTCATGCCCGCCCGGGCCAGGGCTTGCTTCGATGCCTCGACCGGGCCGAGGCCCATGATCTCCGGCGACAGCGCGGTCACCCCGGTGGACACGATCCGGGCCAGCGGGGTCAAACCCAGCTCCTTCGCCTTGGTGTCACTCATGATCACCACCGCGGCGGCACCGTCGTTGAGCGGACAGCAGTTGCCCGCGGTCACCGTGCCGTCGGGACGGAAGACCGGTTTGAGCCCGGCGACACCTTCGAGCGTCACGCCTGCTCGCGGGCCGTCGTCCTGGTCGACCACGGTGCCGTCGGGCAGGGTCACCGGGGTGATGTCGGTGGCCCAGAAGCCGTCCGCGATCGCCTTCTCGGCCAGGTTCTGCGAGCGGACGCCGAACTCGTCCTGATCGGCCCTGCTCACCCCCATGAACTGGGCCACGTTCTCCGCGGTCTGGCCCATGGCGATGTAGACATCGGGCAGGGCCGCGTCCTGCCGGGGATCGGCCCAGGTTTGGCCGCCCGCCGCGAACGTTTCGGTGCGGGCCTCCGCGTCGGCGAAGGCCGGGTTCCGGGTGTCCGGCATGCCGTCCGCGTTGCCCTGTGCATACCGGCTCACGGTCTCCACCCCGGCCGAGATGAAGACGTCGCCCTCGCCCGCCTTGATGGCGTGCATCGCCATCCTGGTGGTCTGCAAGCTGGAGGAACAGTAGCGGTTCACCGTGGTGCCGGGCACGCCGTCGAGCCCGGCCAGCACCGCCACCACGCGGCCCAGGTTGAAGCCGGACTCCCCCGCGGGCTGGCCGCAGCCGAGCATCAGGTCGTCGATCTGGCCGGGGTCGAGCTCCGGCACCTTCGCCAAGGCCGAGCGGAGGATTTGCACCGTCAGGTCGTCCGGGCGCATTTCCCGCAGCGAGCCTTTGCCCGCGCGACCTATCGGCGACCGGGCGGTGGAGACGATTACGGCTTGGGGCATGTGCGGTTCCTTCCGTGGTACCTGGCGAGGGTAGTGGCCAATCAGCGGCCGTCAGAGACCTAGATCGCGGCCGATGAGCTCCTTCATGATCTCGTTCGATCCGGCCCAGATCTTGGTCACGCGGGCGTCGCGCCAGGCGCGGGCGACCCGGTACTCGTTCATGTAGCCGTAGCCGCCGTGCAGCTGCACACAGGCGTCGAGCACCTCGTTCTGCACCTGCGCCGACCACCACTTGGCCTTCGCCGCGTCAACGGCGGTCAGCTCCCCTTCGACGTGCGCCATGATCGCCTCATCGATGAAGGCCTGCGCCACCTCGATCTTGGTGACGAGCTCGGCCAGCAGGAACTTGTTGTACTGGAACGCGCCGATCGGCTGCCCGAACGCCTTGCGCTCCTTGACGTAGGAGATCGTCTCGGTGAGGATCTGCGCCGCGTGCGCGAGGTTGGACAGCGCGCCGCCGAGCCGCTCCTGCGGCAGCCACTCCATCATGTGGATGAACCCGCGGTCCACCTCGCCGATCACGTTGGCATGCCGCACCCGCACGTCGTCGAAGAACAGCTCAGCGGTATCGGACTCGTCCTGGCCGACCTTGTCCAGCTTGCGGCCCCGGGTGAAGCCCGCCATGCCGGTCTCGACGCCGAAGAGCGTGATGCCCTTGGCCTTCTTCTCCGGGCTCGTTCTTGCCGCCACGATCACCAGATCGGCCGAGTAACCGTTGGTGATGAACGTCTTGGCGCCGTTGAGCACCCACTCGTCGCCATCGCGCACCGCGGTGGTCTTGAGCGCGGCGAGGTCCGACCCGCCGCCCGGCTCGGTCATGCCGATCGCGGTGATCAGTTCGCCGGTGCAGAATCCCGGCAGCCAGCGCTGCTTCTGCTCCTCGGTCGTGAGGTGCACCAGATACGGGGCGACGACGTCGGAGTGCAGGCCGATGCAGGATGCGAGCGCGGCACTGACCTTCGACAGTTCCTCGCCCACCACGGCGTTGAAGCGGTAGTCGCCCGCTTCGGCGCCACCGTAGGCCTCGGGGACCTCGAGCCCGAGAAAGCCGTGCTTGCCCGCCTCGATCCACAACTCCCGAGGGAAGGCCCGAGCCTCGATGAACTCCTCCGCACGAGGCCGGACGACACGCTCCAGGAACTCCCGGACCGAACTGCGCAACGCCTCGTGGTCGGAGTCGAAGATTCGACGCTTCACGGATCCTCACAATCGAGAGTTGACGAACTAAGCGCTCGCTTAGCTTCCGTCAGTTCATGCATACTTGTCAACGCCCCGTCGCGAAGGAACGCTATGAGCCAGCCCACAGAAACCGAAGACGCCCTCGAGCACCCCTCGAGCGCCCGAACCGGCGCGCGCGCCCGGTTACTCGACGCCGCGGTCGAGTCCTTCGCCGCCAAGGGTTTCCACGGCACCACGACCCGGGACATCGCCGCGGCGGCGGGCATGAGCCCCGCGGCGTTGTACGTACATCACAAGTCCAAAGAGGACCTGCTCTACCTGATCTCGCGCGAGGGCCACGAGCGCACGTTGCGGACGGTGCGCCAGGGCGTGGCCACTTCGGACGAGCCGGTGGCGCAACTGCTGGCCGTCGTCCGCGCGTTCACCGAGCACCATGCTCGCGGCCACACCGGCGCCCGCATCGTCAACTACGAGCTGGCCGCGTTGAGCCCGGAGCACCTGGCCGAGATCGCCGCCATCCGCCGCGCGATCGAGGCCGAGGTCCGCGACGTGGTCAACGCCGGCGTCGCCAGCGGCGTCTTCCACACCGGCAACCCGCGGATGACCGCGCTCGCACTGCTCTCACTCGGCATCGACGTCGCCAGGTGGTACCGCGACGAGGGCGACTGGAGCCCCGCCGACATCGCCGAGCACTACTGCGAGCTCGCACTGCGCATCGTGGGCTGCCCAGGCTAGGGGCGAGCCGAAGGGCGCCTCCGGTGCCGCATATGCACCGAGTGCGCCCTTGGACCCACCTTCGATCCACACATACAGGACATCGCGGTGGCCAGCCGTCGTGGCTAGCCGAGCTCGGCGACCCGGGGTGCGATGCGCTCGGCGACCTGTTCGGTAAAGGTGACCGGGTGCCGGTCCGGCAGCACCTGAATCTCGTCGATGCCCAGCTCCGCGTACTCCGCGGCGTCGGCGAGGAACACGTCGACGTCAGCGAGGATCGGACGGCTAACCATCGCGGTCTTGTCGATGGCGTCATAGTCACGGCCCTCGGCGGCGCAATGCGCCGCAGCACGTCAAGCTTGTGCGCCACCTCGTCGGTGCTCCTGGCGAACACGTTGCAGGCATCGGCGTAGCGGGCGACCAGCAGGAGCGTCTTCTTCTCGCCACCGCCGCCGATCATGATCGGTGGGCGCCTCCCCAGCGGCGCGGGTACACACAGCGTCTCGGCGAGCTGGTAATGGCGCCCCTGGTACGGGCCGTTGTCGTCACTCCACATCTGCAGGCAGATCTGGATCGTCTCTTCGAGGCGCTCGAACCGCTTGGCCACCGGCACCCCGAGACCGCGCTGCTCCCGCTCGTACCATGAGGCGCCGAGGCCGAGCTTCACCGCGACCCCCGGATAGCCAATGCGGGCTGGCTACCCGCGGGGCAGCCAGCATAGCGGGCGCTTAGGCTTAGGGTGGGGGTCATGTCCGATCGCCTGTACTTCCGCCAACTGCTCGCCGGCCGCGACTTCGCGGTGGGTGACCCGGTCGCCACCCAGATGCGCAACTTCGCGTACCTGATTGGTGACCGCGACACCGGGGACGCGGTCGTCGTCGACCCCGCCTACGCCGTCGGAGACCTGCTCGACGTGCTGGCCGAGGACGGCATGCGGCTCGCCGGGGTGCTGGCGACTCACCATCACCCGGACCACGTCGGCGGCAGCATGATGGGCTTCGAGTTGGCCGGGCTCGCCGACCTACTGGCGCGCGAACCCGTGCCGGTGCACGTCAACCGCGACGAGTCGGACTGGGTTCGCCGCGTCACCGGCGTCTCGGCGAGAGAGCTCACCGGGCATGACCACGACGACCTGCTCGAAGTCGGCGCGATCACCATCAGGCTGCTGCACACCCCCGGCCATACCCCTGGCAGCCAGTGCTTCCTGGTCGACAACCGGCTCATCGCGGGCGACACGCTCTTCCTCGAAGGCTGCGGCCGCACCGACTTCCCGGGCGGCGACGCCGACGCGATGTATCGGAGCCTCCAACAGCTCGCCGGGCTGCAGGGCGACCCGGTGGTCTACCCGGGACATCAATACTCGGCCGAGCCATCGGCGCCGTTGTCGTCGGTGCGCGAGGGCAACTTCGTGTTCCGCCCGCGTTCCCTCGAGGAATGGCGCGTCATGTTCGGCGGCTGAGCCCGCCGCGTCCGCGCCCCAGACACATGTGTCCGCGCCCCAAGAACACGCGTCCGCACCCCAGGGCCAGCGGGCGTGCGAGGGTTTACCGATGCTCGGTGACCGGTCCGGTGGCGAGAAGGTCGCCGTAGCCATTGGGCAACTGCGCCTCGAGGTCGGCGAACTCGCCCTCGGAGATCCCTGCCTTCAGGGCCGCCACCACGGCCCTGGCATGCTCACGCGCACCGTCCTGGGTGCAACCGCGGCCTTCCTGATCGGCGACCCGGCGATAGAACTCCTCCACACCGAACGTCTCGCCTTCGCCTATCGTTGGCAAGGCTTCGGCTACTCCCGCCGGTAGCTGCGAAGCCACATCGCCTGGTTCGCCACCGGCGAGGCGCTGTCCCAGTACCCACAGGGTTGCCTGCGTCGCATCCTTGGCGTGGTCGTCGGACTCCAAGCCCGAGGTTTGCTTCACGGCGCTGACGATCTCGTGCTCCTGCATGGCACCTCCTGCGAACGGTGAAAGCGTCGTTCACCTTCCGCGTACCCTCTCGGGCGCCGGGCACACATCCAGTGCGGGGTCGGCGGAGAGGTTCCCCGTCAGGAAGGGTTGACCGCCACACCGGCGTCGGCCAACAAACGGCGCGCGGCGTCGTGTTGATCTTCGGCGACCAGGATCCGGCACGACAGGGCGCCGATCGATCCCTCCATCACGCTCATGTGCCCGTCGAGGACAGTGTGGTCGATGCCCGCATCGAGCAGCAGCGACTCGGTGAACGACATCAGAACAACTCGCAAGCCAGCCGCACCTGCGCAGCCGCGTTAGTGTTGATGACCATGGCGGCCAGCAAGAGCAAAAGCCCCGCGGTTGAGCTCGAGGTCGGGGATTACACGGTGCGGTTGTCCAACCCGGACAGGGTGTACTTCCCCGCGCGCGGCGAGACCAAGCTCGACCTCGCGCACTACTACCTGAGCGTCGGCGACGGGATCGTCCGCTCGCTGCGTGAACGACCGTGCATGATGCACCGCTTCCCCGACGGCGTGGCAGGCGAGAAGGTGCACCAGAAGCGCGTGCCGCACGGCGCGCCTCCGTGGCTGGAGACCGTCCGTGTCGAGTTCCCGCGCTACGGCCGTCATGCGAACGAACTGTGCGTCACCAAACTCGCCGACGTGATCTGGGCCGTGCAGATGTCGTGCGTCGAGTTCCATCCGTGGAACTCGCGCCGGGCCGACACCGAGCGGCCCGACGAGTGGCGCATCGACCTGGATCCCATGCCGGAGTGCGAGTTCGCGACCGTGCGAAAGGTCGCCCACGTCGCCCATGAGGTGCTCGATGAGCTGGGCGCCACCGGTTGGCCGAAGACCTCCGGCGGCCATGGCCTGCACGTCTACGTCCGGATTCCCCCGGAGTGGGAGTTCGGTGAGGTGCGCCGCGCGGCACTGGCTTTCGCCCGGGAAGTCGAGCGCCGCGCACCGGACGAGGTGACCATCGAGTGGTGGCGCAAGGATCGGGACCCCCGCACGCTGTTCGTCGACTACAACCAGAACGCCCGCGACCACACCATCGCCGCCGCGTACTCGGTTCGCGGGGTGGAAGAAGGCACGGTGTCCGCCCCGATCACCTGGGACGAGCTCGACGACATCGACCCCCGGGACTTCACCATCGCGACCATGCCGGATCGTTTCGCCGAGCTCGGTGACCTGCACGAGGGCATCGACGACAGCACGTTCTCCCTCGAGCCGTTGCTGGAATGGGCGGCACGAGACGAGCGGGACGACGCCGCGGGTCCCGAAGAACCCGACTAGAACTCCAGAGGTTGCTTACCGTGGCGGATCCGGCGTAGGCGGCAAGGGCGGCTCCGGTTCAGGCACCGGCGGCTGGGGCGGTGGCTCGGGCACCGGCGGCCGAGGCGGCGGTTCGGGTCCTGGCGGGATCGGGTCAGGGTCCGGCGTCGGCGGTATCGGTCCCGGCCCCGGCGGTACCGGATGTTGCATCACGAGCTCCTCTTCACTCAATCGCGCTCGTCGAGCACCTTGCCGGCGAGCTTGCGGTCCAGGCTGACCCGCACCAGCGCGGCCGTGAGCCTGCCCAGATCGTCGGCGCTGACCAGCTTCGCCAGCTCACGCGCCGTAGTCGGCAGGGAGAGGCGTTTCGCCCCATCGGCCGCCTTCGCATCCACATAGGGGCGCAACTCCGGCCAGACATCCTGGGCTTCGCGGCAGAAGATGTGCGCGCCGACCGGCCCCAGCCGCGGCACCCGGCGCAGCAAGCCATGGAGCGCGTCGACCCGTTGCTGCCAGGAAGCGTCGAGCATGCGTTGCGGGGTCCCGAACCCCGCCTTGACCAGCTCGACCGCCGCCGCGACCGCGATATCGGCCTTGATCCTGGTGGAGAGCAGCACCGCCAGCACCAAGAGCCGATACAGCGGCGCCGGCGTGTTCTTCAGGCGGATGCCCGCTTCGGCGGCACATGTGGTGCCCGCCACGTCGAGCAGCTTGGTTACTGTGCGTTGGTTGTTCTTGGCCACGTAACGGTGGTACCCGCATCCGGCTGAGACAACACCACATTCGGTAACGTCTGCGTGCCCGAAACGGATGTTTGTGTTGAGCCGCATGCGTCGTACGACCCATGTCGGTCCGAATGGACGGGAACGATGCTCAAATCACGAACTGCCTCGGCACTACGCAAGCAATGGATCACTGCGGGTTATCTGGCTTTGATCGTCGCTGCAGCGGCATTGGTTCTTGTCACCGACTACCTCGGACCTGATCCCGGCTTCAGCACCGTGTTGCTGAGCATGGTGACCCTGCCCGGCTCCGCCCTGATCGTCGCGCTGTTCGCCATCTCATCTTCGAGCGGCGTCGAGACGTTGACCCTGGTCACGGCGTTTCTCGTGACCGGATTCGTGCAGGCCTGCGTGCTGTTCCGGCTCAGGCAACGGCATCCGCCGATCAACTAGGGCGACTACCCCTCGTCGAGCAGCGCGGCCACCACGCGAGCAAATCAGCTCTTGGCGAGCTGCGCCTGCCACATCCAGTGCGCCTCCTCCAGCTTCGCCGTGATCTCGATCAGCATGTCCTGCGTCACGAGGTCGGTCTTGTCGGTCTCGTCGATGCCTGCCCGCAGCCGGCGAATGACCTTGTCCAGAGCCGTCACGATGAATTCGACGATCTCCCGGCCGTCGTGCCATCCGGTGTCGAACGCGGGCACGTCCGAGCCGTCGGCCACAGTCTGTACCCGGCCGTCCGGCGGGACGCCGAGTGCCGCGGCGCGTTCCGCGACGTCGTCGGCATAGCCGCGAGCAGCAGCGACCAGCTCGTCAAGCTGCAGGTGCATGGAGCGGAAGAACGGTCCTATCACGGTCCAATGCGCCTGCTTGGCCACCAGATGCAGGTCGACGAGGTCGACCAGGCTGTGCTGTAAGACCTTGGCGGTGATGTCTCGTTCGGTATCGCTCAAGGCGCTGCTGATCGGTGCCTTGCGAGTCATGATTGTCGCACCCTCCTGACGATTGATGGTCCTTACCGGTGGGTTACCCGGTGTCCCGAAGCGCATGCACGTGTCCGCGCCCCAGGCCAACGCGTCCGCACTTGGGGCCTATTTCGGGCCAGGGTCGGTCTGCGGCGGCCTCGGGATATCGCCCCGCCATGCCCCGGTTTCGGCGTCGCGGGTCTCGATGAACTCCTTGAACCGCTGGAGGTCGCCCTTGACGCGTTGCTGGACGACGCCCATCGCCGCGCCCGCCTTTTCCGGGATCGAATGCGGCTCGTACTCCATCTCGAGGTGAACCCGGGTGCTGCCCTCGTCCAGCCGATGGAAGGTAACCACGCCACCGTGCTTAGGTTCCTCGAGCGAGGTCCACGCGACGCGCTCGTCGGGGTGCTGCTCGGTGATCTCGGTGTCGAAGTCACGCTTCACGCCGCCGATGCTCGTCTCCCAATGTGCGCGGCGATCGGTTTCCTGCTCGACCCGGTCGACGCCTTCCATGAACTGGGGGAACGACTCGAACTGGGTCCACTGGTTGTAGACCGTGCTCACCGGCCGTGCCACGTCTACCGAAACCTGGATCGATGTCATGGGTACCGCTCCTTTCTTTGTCAGCTACGGGTATCCACGACGCGCGCCGTTGACACACGCCGTGAGCGTCGACACGCGGGACTGGAACGCGGACACGACGGCCTGGAGCGCGGACACGGCGTAACCGCTTGGCCCTGGTGGACGACCGGTAGGTGGAAGATCCGCCGCTGCAGGCAGGAGGTAGGCGCATGCCACCGGAGCCCGATATCCATGCACCGATTGCCGCGGTCAAGGCGCAGGTGGCCCGGCTCGACGCCGCGCTCGACGCCGCCGTTCCCCCGAAGCGAGCCGGGAACAACATCCTGGTGGCCACCTGGAACATCCGGGCGCTGTCCGACCTGACCAAGGCGTGGACGTCACCCCAAGGCGCCTCCCCGAAGCGCAACTTCGCCGACATCCATTACCTCGCGGCCTACCTCCGCAGGTTCGACGTCATCGCGGTGCAGGAGATCCGGGGCAACCTGCGGGCCCTGCGTTATCTGCTGAAGGTGCTGGGTGAGAACTGGGCCTTCATCCTCACCGACGTCAGCGGCGGGGATCCGGGCAACGACGAGCGGCTCTGCTTCCTCTACGACACCGAGCGCGTGAAGACGTCAGGCTTGGCCTGCGAACTGGTGGTATGGATCGAACACGAGCCCGCGAAGGTCAAGCCGGGTGCGCTCGACCGTCAGTTCGCCAGGACGCCCTACGCGGTGAGCTTCCTGTCGTCCGGTCAGACTTTCACCCTGGTCACGCTGCACGTCAACTACGGCAAGAAGTCCGCTGACCGGATCCCCGAGCTGACCGCGATCGCGCAATGGCTCGCCGGCTGGGCGGAACGCGAGTTCGACTGGAACCACAACCTCATCGCGCTCGGTGATTTCAACGTCGACCGATCGGACGACCCTACGTTCGAAGCCTTCACCTCGACGGGCCTCACCCCGGCGCCACCATTGGACGGACTGCCCCGGACGATTTTCGACAAACCAGACACGGAGCATTTCTATGATCAGATCGCCTGGTTCACCAAAGGGCAACTTAAGCGGCCCGCACTGAAACTGGAGTGCCGCGGCGGCGGGCAACTCGACTTCGTCGGAGAACTGCGCGGCGATAGCACACTGGTCGAACTGTCGTGGCACATCTCGGATCATTATCCGCTGTGGGTCGAATTCGCCGTACCCAGCGGCGAGTAGAAGCGACCTCTAGACATGGCGATGGCCCCGGGGTTCACCCGGGGCCATCGCCGTTAACCGCTAGCCAGCGATTATCACTCGCTGAACGAACCGGCAACCATGCTCGGGGTCAGCCACACGCCGGTCCAGGCGCCCGAGACCAGAGCCGCGGCACCGTAGCCCAGTGCGCCCCCACCGTCATTGAACATATGAATTGCTTCAGCGTAGGTGATGCTGTCGTCGCCAATGCGGGCGTCGCTCTCGGCGGGAGCGGCGTACGCCGTTCCGCCGACCATCATCAGACCCACCGCGGTCGCGGCAACAAATCCGGCCTTCTTCATCGTGGTGCACTCTCCTTGCTCGGGGATTTGTACCAGGTCCGCGTCAGCTTTTCACCGCCGCGTCCCTTGAATCGAAAACTACCTACTTGTGACTCGTAATGCGATGCCAACAAGTCCATCGTGTAAGCAATTCACGAAAGAGTGCGCGGGCATCCCCCGAAAGTCGATTTTAGATAGCCGAATGTCATACGCGGCGTCATCCGAATTAAGGACCCGGCGTAGATCAAACTAGTGGCACCGTCGAGAGCTGATCACCCATCGTGACCACGTACCGTCCCGATTGGTTCACTTAGGGCAACAGAGTGGCGTCATGGGTCGCCCAGATGCCGCAGATTCGCGTCAGCGGGGGTACTCATCGGCGGCTGCGGCTACGCTGCCTTCCGTGGAGAGCGAGCCCGAGGTTCCCGCTTCCGAACGCCCGTCGACACGCGCCTTGCTGGCACTGCAACGCGCGGAGACCTCGGTCGTGCGCGCCGGACTCGCGGTGCCGGACGCCCCGGAAGCAGCCCTTCGCAGGCTCCGCTACCTGCTCGGCTACTGCCGCCTCACCACCTTCCAGCCGGGCGCCGCCGGACACGGCCGCTCGCCGTCACGGCCCGAGGTCACCGTCGCCGACGAAGTCGAGCCGTTGCGCATGCGGGTGGTAGCCGAGCTGTGCGAGCCACTGAGCCGGGAGTCCGAGCCGGCACGCAAACTCCAAATAGCACTCGACGGACTCGAACGGCTGGCGCCCGACCTCCGGACCATGCGTCAGGCGCTGCTCGAACACCATGCCAACGACTTCTCGGCTGCTGAGCTCGACGCCGAGTGCGGGCAGAAACACCTGGTGCTCGCCGCCGGGGGCGGCGGCGAGCACCGGCTGGGTCTACGTCGGTGCCGCGCGAAGACTGGACCAGGCGGGCGTCCAGCCGTCCTACATCCTCGGCACGTCGATGGGCGCGCTGATCGGGCTGATCATGAGCCGCACGCCGACGCAGAACTGGGATGAGCACATCGCGCTCGCCCACGGGCTGGACCGCCGCAAGCTGTTCGCGCCGATCGGGATCAAGCGCAAACACGGCATGTCCGGGTTGCTCACCTTGTGGCTTCACGACTCCCTCGGTCACCTGTTCCGCCAGGAGGACGGCACGCCGACCCGAATCAACCAACTGCCCGTCGCGTACGAGGCCGTTGTGGCCGGAGTTCGCCGCGCCGCCTTCGACAAGCTGCCGCGCCGGTTCCGGGCGACGGCGGCCAGCATGCGGAGCCGGGTGGCGCCGCTCGCGCGGTACTCGCAGCGCAGCCTGGCACCCGCCATCGCGACGCGAATGTGGCAGGTCGCGGCCTTCTTCGACCCCCGGGTGGTCCGGCCGATCGTGTTCGGCGCCGACTCGCTCACAGCGGAATGCGACGCACTGGACGCCGCGGGGTTCTCCGCCGCGATCCCCGGGGTCCTCCACTACGACATCGACGATGCCAATACCCGGATGGACCAGCTGCTAACCGAACTGGCCGATCGCGAGTCGATCTCCGCGCTGGTGGACGGCGGCGTGTCGAGCAACGTCCCCGCCGAGCAGGCATGGCGACGCGTGCAGGCAGGCAAGATCGGCACCCGCAACGCCATGGTGCTCGCGTGGGACTGCTTCCACCCGCAATGGGATCCCCGGCACCTCTGGTTGCAGCCCATCACGCAGGCCGTGGCGCTGCAACACGTCCGGAACGCGCCCTTCGCCGATCACGTGATCAGGTTCAGTCCTACGCTTTCGCCGATCGATCTGGTGCCGGAGCCCGACCGGTTCGACACGTCCCTCGGCTGGGGCGCGGCGGCCGTCGAACCCGCGCTGCCGCTGCTCGCGAAGCTGCTCGAACCCGTCGGCTGGGATGAGTGAGCGTGACGTTCAGCCCGACCTATCGGCCGAACGTCACGCTCACTTACGCGCTGCGCAGCGGCTCGACCCACTTCCGTAGCCGCGGCGGCACCCGCTTCTCGAGTCCGTACGGCTCGAGGTGCGCACTGAACACCTCGTCGAAGGCTCGCCGCACACTGTCGACATCCCACAGTTCGCGCTCAAGGATCGGTTCCTTGAGATAAGGCTGCCCGACGATGTGCAACTGCGAGCCGTTGCAGCGGACGAGCTGGCCGGTGATCCCCTGCGACTCGTCACTGAGCAGGAACAGCACGAGCGGTGCGATGCGGTCGGGGGTCTTCTCCGGCGGGCAGATCCGCATCGACCGCTCGGATTTCAGGATCATCCGCGTGCGAGCCAGCGGGCAAACCGCGTTGACCCTGATGCCGACTTCCTCCATGTCCAGCGCCCACGAGTACGTCAGCGAAGCGACAGCGCCTTTGCTCGCGGCGTAGGTCGCGAGTTTGCGCTGGCCGAGCGAGGCCCCGGACGCGATGTTCACGATCGAACCACCGCCGCGCTCCGCCATGACCCTGGCGGCAGCCGAACCGGTGTACATCACGCCGAGCACGTTGACTTCGACGAGTTCCCGAACCGCGGCGGGGTCGTCCTGCCAGGAGATCGCCTCGTAGTTGACGCCGGCGTTGTTCACCAAGCCATCGATCGAGCCGAACTCCGATACGCACAGGTCGATGATCGCCTCCGCCTGTTCGGCGACGGCAACGGTATGCCCACTGACGACGGCGCGACCACCCTGCTCCAAGATGCTGCTCGCGGTTCTCTCGGCGCATTCGACATCGACATCGTTGACGACGACGGCGGCGCCTGCCCGCGCCGCGTGGATCGCATACGCGGAGCCGAGGCCCCGGCCCGCGCCCGTCACGACGATCGACTTTCCTTCGAGTGTGTTCATGGTTTCCACTCCCAAGTGCCAACCCCGACGACACAGCCAGCGGTTGCGGCTGCTCGGCCATATCACTCAGTGTGTTCCCTGCGGCGCTCACGGTTGGGTGAACTGTCGATAAGCGGTCCCTCCACTGCGCCGAACGAGTGAGGGGTGATCGGTCGG
>WHSS01000277.1 GCA_009379975.1 Actinophytocola sp. | reverse complement strand
GCGGTATTCGCGCCCAGATGGTCGCTGGCTGTGTTGCCGGAAAGCCCGAGTACAACACCGGTACTAGGACTTCCCGCCGCCTTGCCAGCGACCATCTGGATCACGAATCCCATCGATCGAGATCCATAAGACACGGCCTAGCCCTGAGCGATCCGCTCCAGCAGTGGCCGGATCCTCGGCCGGACCGGGGTGGACAGCGCGATGGAGGTCGATGTGCGGCGCACTCCCGGCACGTCGACCACCGTGTCGATGACCCGCTGCAAGTCGTCGTTGGAGCGAGCCACCATGCGCACGAACAGGTCACCCTGACCGGTCGTCGCATGCACCTCGCAGACCTCGTCGATCGCCTCCAGCGCGGCGGCGACCTCTTTCCTGCGGCCCTGCGCGATCTCGAGTACCGCGAACGCGGTCAGCGCATAGCCGATCGACGCCAGGTCGAGTTCGGGCGGAAACCCGCGTAGCACACCGCTGCCCGCCAGCCGGTCGAGCCGGGCCTGCACCGTGCCCCGCGCAACGCCCAGCCTGCGCGCGCATTCGAGCACGCCGAGGCGCGGTTCGTCGGCGAGCAGGAGCAGCAAGCGCGCGTCCAATGCGTCCATCCCGGTATCGGCCACGTCGCCCTCCTGCACATACTGCTCGATTTGCGCCCTTGATCGCGACTCTCATTGTACAGATTGACCAGTGGATTTCCGGTCTGTTGCGCAGGATGACTGACGGGCGCATGCTGGCGTTACCGCACCAGGTTCGCCGATTTCATGAGGAGCACGCGATGACGCAGACCGCCGGCCCACGCGATCAGCTCGACGACGTCAGCTATGACCAGCTCCGCCAGCTCGTCGGACTCGTCGACCACGACGACACGCGGGATCCGTTCCCGGTCAAGGCGATGGACGCCGTCGTCTTCGTCGCGGGCAACGCGACGCAGACCGCGTGGTTCTATCAGGCGGCGTTCGGCATGCAGCTCGTCGCATACTCCGGCCCGGAGACCGGCAACGCCGACCAGAAGGCCTTCGTGCTGAAGTCCGGCTCGGCGCGCTTCGTGATCACCGGGGGCGTCCGGCCGGACTCGCCGCTGCTCGACCACCACCGGCAGCACGGCGACGGCGTCGTCGACCTCGCGCTCGAAGTGCTCGACGTCGACCGCTGTATCGAGCACGCCAGGAAGATGGGCGCGACCGTGCTGGAGGAGCCGCACGACGTGTCGGACGAGCACGGCACCGTCCGGATGGCCGCGATCGCGACCTACGGCGAGACGCGGCACACGCTCGTCGACCGCGCCCACTACACCGGCCCCTACCTGCCCGGCTACCAGGCACGGCAGGGCACGCTACGGCGCGCCCCGGATGCCCCCAAGCGGCTGTTCCAGGCGATCGACCACTGCGTCGGCAATGTGGAACTGGGCAAGATGGACTACTGGGTGGACTTCTACCACCGCGTCATGGGCTTCGTGAACATGGCCGAGTTCGTCGGCGACGACATCGCGACCGACTACTCCGCGCTGATGAGCAAGGTCGTCGCCAACGGCAACCACCGGGTGAAGTTCCCGCTGAACGAGCCCGCCATCGCGAAGAAGAAGTCGCAGATCGACGAGTACCTGGAGTTCTACGGCGGGCCGGGCTGCCAGCACATCGCACTCGCCACCGGTGACATCATCAAGACCGTCACGCATATGCGCGCCGCGGGCATCGAGTTCCTCGACGTGCCGGACTCGTACTACGACGACCCCGCGCTGCGCGCCCGCATCGGCGAGGTCCGGGTATCGGTGGAGACCCTGAAGCAGCACCGGATCCTCGTCGACCGCGACGAGGACGGCTACCTGCTGCAGATCTTCACCAAGCCGATCGGCGACCGGCCGACGGTGTTCTACGAGCTCATCGAACGTCACGGCTCGCTCGGGTTCGGCAAGGGCAACTTCAAGGCGCTCTTCCAAGCCATCGAGCGCGAGCAGGACCGCCGCGGGAACCTGTAAGGCCCCATACGCTGAAAGACGCCTTCAGTCCACTGGGCGGAGTGAGTGGCCCTTTCAGTCCGTTCAACGGACTGAAGGCGTCTTTCAGCGCGCGGTGCTCAGGACACCACGGTGTAGCCGGCATGGTGGAGTTCCGCGGCGACCTCGGCGCAGTGCTCCGGACCGCGTGTCTCAAGGTTCAGGGCGATCTCGACCTCGTCGACCGCCAGCGCGCCTGCCGTCCGGGAGTGTTCGACATCGAGCACGTTGGCGCCCAGCTCACCCACCCGGGTCAGCACCGCGCCGAGCGAGCCGGGGCGATCCCGCACCCGGAGCCGCAGCGCCAGGTACCGCCCGCCCGCGGTCATGCCGTGCCGGATGATCCGCAGCAGCAGCAACGGGTCGACGTTGCCGCCGGAAAGGACGGCGACGATCGGCGGCTGGAACCCGCCGGGGTGCTCGAGCAACGCGGCCACCGCGGCGGCTCCCGCCGGTTCGACGACCAGCTTGCGCCGTTCCAGGCAAAGCAGCACTGCCCGCGACAGCGACTCTTCGGTGACGGTGACGATGTCGTCGACCAGCGAGGAGACGTGGGCGAAGCTCACCGGCCCCGGCGCGCCGACCGCGATACCGTCGGCCATGGTGTTCGTGCTGGCCAGCCGCATCGGCCTGCCCGCGTCGAGTGACGCCGGGAACGAGGCGGCGCCCGCGGCCTGCACCCCGACCACCTTGACACCCGGCTTGCGCACCTTGAGTACCGAGGCGATCCCCGCGACCAGGCCGCCACCGCCGGTCGCGACCAGCACGGTGCCGGCATCGGGCACCTGCTCCAGCAACTCGAGGCCGACGGTGCCCTGGCCCGAGATGATGTCGGGGTGGTCGAACGGGTGAATGAAGATCGCGCCGGTCCGCTCCGCGAACGCCACGGCTTCGTCGAGCGCCTCGGCGAGCGCGACGCCGTGCAGGTGCACATCGGCGCCGTATCCCCTGGTCGCCGCCAGCTTCGGCAGCGGGGCCCGCTCCGGCATGAAGACCGTCGACCGGGTGCCGAGCAGCGATGCGGCCAGCGCGACGCCCTGGGCATGGTTACCCGCACTGGCCGCGACGACGCCCCGGGCGCGTTCCGCCTGGCTGAGCCCATGGATGCGGGTGTAGGCGCCCCTGATCTTGAACGATCCGGTCCGCTGCAGGTTCTCGCACTTGAGGTACACGTCGCCGCCATGAATCCGGGCGAGGTCCCTGGCGCGCTCCATCGGTGTCTCTCGCACCACGTCGGCGAGCAGCGCCCGCGCGGCCTCGATCTGGTCGATGCTGACGAGGTCCATGACGACCGATCATGCCATGTGTGAGACGCAGCTCATCCCGCCGGACACCCAACCGGTACGCTGGTGCTACTGGCGGCAATCAGCGCAGGAGTTGACCATGGCACGGGGGATGAAGGCTTCGTGGGGCACACGCGTCGCCGGAAGCGTGCCTTTGCTCGTCGCGTTCGTCTCGGCCGCGGCGCTCACCGGTGCCGCGTTTTTCACCGTGGAGCAGGCCGCCTGCAGCGATCCCGGCAACTACGTCCGGCACGATAACCACATCGAGCTCGTCGGCGGCTGCGTCGACCGTGCCGACCTGCCTGCCACCCGCCCCGCAGACCGCCAGAAGCCGGCGCCGCAGATCGACGGCGAAGCCGGCTTCTACCGGCCGTAAGCTCGGGCTCAGCCGAGCGCGTCGTGCAGGTCCGCGATCAGGTCCGCCGCGCTTTCAATCCCCACTGAGAGCCGCAGCAGGTCCTCGGGCACGTGCAACGCCGACCCGCTCACACTGGCGTGGGTCATCCGCCCGGGATGCTCGATCAGCGACTCGATGCCACCGAGCGACTCAGCGAGCACGAACAGTTGAGTGCGGGCCGCGACCTCGAGTGCCCGCTGCTCGCCACCGTTCACCGTGAACGACACCATGCCGCCGAAGCGCCGCATCTGCTTCGCGGCCACGTCATGGCCGGCGTGATCCGGCAGCCCCGGGTAGTACACCCGGCCGACGCCAGGGTGCTCCGTCAGCGCTTGCGCGATCTGCTCGGCGTTGTCACAGTGCCGCTCCATCCGCACCGCGAGCGTCTTCATCCCGCGCACCGTGAGCCAGCTGTCGAACGGCCCCGGCACCGCGCCCGCCGAGTTCCGCAGGAAGAACAGTTGCTCCTGCGCCTCGTCCGAATCGGTGATCACCGCGCCGCCGACGACATCCGAGTGACCACCGAGGTACTTGGTCGTCGAGTGGACGACATAGTCGGCGCCGAGCGAAAGCGGCTGCTGCAGGTACGGAGTCGCGAAGGTATTGTCGACGACCAGCCGCGCGCCGGCGGTGTGGGCGAGATCGGCGAGCGCGGCGATGGGGGCAACGCCGAGCAACGGGTTGGTCGGCGACTCGCACCACACCAGCTTGGTCTCGGGCCGGATCGCCGCGCGGACATCGTCGGCGTTGGCCAGGTCCGCGACGGTGTAGCTGACGCCCCACTCGGTCAGCACCTTGTCGATCAGCCGGAACGTGCCGCCGTATGCGTCGTTACCGAGCACCAGGTGATCACCCGGCCGCAACGCGGTGCGTAGCACGGCGTCGCTCGCGGCCATGCCGGACGCGAACGCCACCCCGTGCTTGCCGTTCTCGAGCGACGCCAGCGCCTGCTCGCACACCGTGCGCGTGGGGTTGGCGGTCCGGGAGTACTCGTAGTCACCCTCCCTGGTGCCGCCGACGCCGTCCTGCGCGTAGGTGGAGGTCTGATAGATCGGCACGATCACCGAACCGGTGCGAGGATCGGGCTGCTGACCAGCGTGAATCGCCCGGGTCTCGAACCCGAGGTGCGAGGTGTTCTCGGCCATGTGCCGAGCCTAGTACGGCAGAGCTTGATCCCGTGGAAACGGAGCCCAAGG
>WHSS01000060.1 GCA_009379975.1 Actinophytocola sp. | reverse complement strand
GCTAGGACCACCTGTCGAGTACGAAGCGATCGGGTTCGACCCCGCGCCCGGTGAGCTCGACCGCGTCAGCGAAAGTGCTGAGCAGTATCGGACGGTCAGCGAGAAGCTCCGGTCCGCCAAGGAAGCCATCGACTCCATCGTGCGCCAGACCGGCATCTGGGAAGGGGAGGCGAGCGAGGCGTTCGCCCGCCGGGCCGGGGACCTGCCGGAGTACCTCGGGAAGGCCACCGAGTCGATGTCGAGGGCCACCGCGGCGCTTACCGAGTGGAACGGCTCGCTCGGCGACATGCAGCGGCAGGCCCACGAGCTCGAGATCCAGGCGCGCCGCGCCCGCAGGGAAGCCGAGGCGGCCCGCAACAACCCGGCCTTCGACCTGGCAGGCCAGACATTCACCGACCCGGAAGCGCTGCAGGCAGCCCAACGCGCGCTCGACGGCGCCGCGCGAGAACTCACCGCCGCGATCGAGAGCCTCGAAGCGGTCATCAAGGCCGCCGAGCGCCTCAAGGAGCAGCACGATGACGTCGCCCGGCGCATCGCGGAGCTGATCGACAGGGCACGCGAAATCGCGCCGGACGAGCCCGGCTTGCTCGCGAAAGGGCTCGAAGCCCTCGGCGACGCGCTGGGCGACGCGTTCAATGACGCCGTCGACTTCGCCAAGGACGTCGTCCAGGAGATCGGCGACTTCATCGCGGACAACGCGAACCTGATCGCGGCGATCTCGGACGT
This sequence comes from Actinophytocola sp., assembly GCA_009379975.1. GTDB lineage: Bacteria > Actinomycetota > Actinomycetes > Mycobacteriales > Pseudonocardiaceae > WHSS01. The sequence goes on along the minus strand of WHSS01000060.1, from coordinate 21,547 downwards.
CATCGGCGACCTCAGTACCATGGTCGGCGTGGTGGCGGACTTCCTTCCTTTACCATTCGAGCAGGTCGCGGGCGCAATTTCGGTCGGACTCGGCGTCTATGCATTGCAGGGCCACCTGCTCGCCCATGCCGCGGGCGCGGACATCCCGCCGGAGACGTTCGCCATCGACGCCATCGGGATCGCGTCGGGAGCCGTCGGCCTCATCCCGGGCGTGCCCGGCACGCTGATGCGCTTCGCGGGTACCGCGATGGTCGTCGGCCAAGCAGGCGGTGAGGCCGCGACCGGCGGCCAGGCATCGACGTTCTTCGACAACCTCGGCAAGTACTGGGCACCCCGCGACGCCCGTCAAGGCGCAACCTACGGGGCCGCACTGTTCACTCCTGGCCTTGCCCTCGCCGTTCCGTTCGAGAACGCGGTGCGGGAAGGAGTCGCCGCCGACAACGCCGGCCAGGCGGAGCGAGACGCACAACGGGAGCGGGATCGGGTGTGGGACGACTGATGACGACACCAACCAAGCCGAAATCGATGCCCCGGCTTCTCATCGACCTTCCGCCAGGATTCGCCGGCCTGACGATCACAGGCGACGATGAGCAGGACACCCCTTCGGTGGCGGACCTTGCCGCGAGAATCGCCCGCCCGGCAGGCCGGTCGACAGAGCAGATGGCCGAGTACGTCGGCCTGCTCGCGAGCCTCATGGCCGACAACCAGGCCCGGCTGTTCGGCCGCTTCGCCACGAGCGACCAGCACCTGCCGGAACCGGTGGTCGCGAATTTCGTACTCGCCATGCCTGAGCTTGCGGCAGGCGACTCGGATGTGGCCGGCCATATCGCGCCGAACGGCAGCGTAGTCGCGGCGCAGTTGGAGAAGATATACCGCAAACGCCATCCAGCGGCAGACGTGCGCGTAGTCGAACTGGCAGTGGGGCCGGCGATGGTCGCCGCCACCGCTGGCGAGTACCGCCTGCCGCCCGAAGTCACCGGCCAGTCAGCTCCGATCGTCCGTCCGGAGTTCAAGGCCGAGTTTCAGATTCCCGCGCCCGACGGCAGCAGGCTGGTCGTCATAGCGGTTACGACAGACAGCGAGGCCGGGTGGCCTGCCGTTGCCGCCGAAGCGATGCGCATAGCGAACAGCGTCCGGTTCGAGGAGCCGGACGACGTACCGGCCGACAGTCCCGATGCGACGCGCTGACTCATGTCGTCTACCGCGCTCGGACTGGTCGCGCTTCTCGCGCTGCTCGTCGTCGTCCTGACATTTGTTGCGCTCGGGTTTTTCATCCGGCTCGTTCTACGCAGAGACCGCGAGGAGAACCGGCGTACGGCGCTCGCGAGCCAATGTTTCACGGGTGCGCCCGAGGTCGTCGTCAATCCAGCACAGTGGCAACTGCCTGTCGACGATGTCCGTCGCCTCGCGGTTCAATGCGGATACATGGAGGCCGGGCAACCGCAACCAGGGGTCATCATCTTCCGCTCCGGGGCCCCTGCGGAAGGGCACGGCACCGCACCGGCGCCACGACCTCCGGTCTCAGCGGGCAAGGCCGACAAGCTGCTTGCGCCGCTGGCCGGCCGCGACTTCGTCTGGGTCGAGGCTGCCGAGATCGGCGGCTCAGAGCGGGACATCGCCGCGCTGGCGATGCAGCGTGGCGCCAACGTGCTCCGCGCCTACGGCGACCGCACCAACCCGATGCTCCTTATTGGTAAGCGGCCGGTCAGGCATATTCGGGACGCGGTGTCACCCGGAGAGCGCAAACCGCTCCCATCCATGACGCAACTTTGGCTGTCCAGGGGACTCATGGCCGGGTCCCTCATCCCTATGCTCGCCGGCGCAAAGCTTGCCGAGAAGCCCGGCTCACCGGCGCTGGGGTGGACGCTCGTGGGGATAGCCGCCGCGATGTTCATCGCGGCGGTCATCTTCATGACTAGTTTCGTCACCAGATCGGCTACCTCACGAATGATGCGACTCATTCATGAGTTCGACGGCCGCTCCAAGGTCACCATCTCCGGCCCGCACTACCGCTTCGATCGGCTCACCTACCTCGACCTCGCAGCGGAGCTCGGCTATGCCCATCTGCACACCAGGAGCAGCTGGATGACCAACTCCCGCTGGAGCAACGCGTGGATCACGTTCATCAGACAACCAGTCAACCCTGCACCGATGGAGGGACACCGATCGTGAGCTACCAGAGCAGCAAGGACCTCATCGAGGGGATGCGCTGGCAGGTGCAGAAGATCAAGAACAAGCAGGCCGAGAACGACGAGCTGCTTGGTAAGCTTGATCGCCTGCGGCCGCAGCTGTCCGCGCTCGAGGCGACAGCGACGTCCCCGGACGGCACCGTCACGGTATTCGCGGGAGCCGGCGGGATCGTCCGTTCCGTCCAGCTCACCGATGCCGCCATGCGATCGAACGCGAGCACCCTTGCCGCTGCGATCAACGCCGCGATCGAGCAGGCCATCGGGAAGGCGACGGCCATGCAGCTCGAGATTGTTCGGAACGGCCTCGGCGAGACCATCGAGCCGGAGGCGATTCTTGGGCCCCAGGCGAAGTTCGCAGGTTTCGGAAGGCCGGCCGAGCTGCAAGCCTCCGCCGATGACGCGGAATCCGGTTACGACGACGCCGACTACGACGATCAGTTCGGTGCCCGATTCGGATCCCGTTGACCAGCGACGATGGCGCCGCCGACGACAACGCACACTGACTGCCAGCGCCTCAGTCCTGCTCGTCCAGCCGCGCCACCAGCGTCTTCGGCGCGACACAGCGGTATGCGTCCGTCACGATCTCGGCGATCTCCTGTCCTTCATAACGGAAGTATCGGGCATGCCACCGACAATCAGCGCGAAAAGCCGCCCGGCGAGGGAGCGCAAGGGGGGCCGCGGGTGTCATCTGCGACCAGCGGGCCCCTACGGCTCACCGCTACAGCAGCACGAACAGCAGCCCGACCCAGGAAGCGACCAGGCCTGCGGCGGCGCCGAGGCACACCCAGCGCAGTATCGGCACGTGCCTGCCGAGCCATAGCGACGGTGCCATCCCGCCGGAGATCGCAATCGCCGCCGCCACCGCGACCCAGCCGTTGACCCCCCGAGCCAGTGTCGACGTCAGCGCGAGCAGGCCGACGAAGACCACCGCCGCGAAGAAGACCGACACGGTCAAGCCGGTGCCCCACGGCGTCGGCTCACCGGGTGTCCTGCGGAACAGCCGGGTGCCATGCGGGCTGGCATGCCGCGGTCCCCGCGGTTGCGACGCCTCCGCGTTCGGCACCACGACCGTCGCGATCTCGGTCACCGGATCCCGGTAGTGCACCGGAATCCGCATCTCGGAGGCCACCCGGCGGGCCAGCTGATGGCCCCGGCGCGACACCACCCCGACCACGTCTTCGCCCGGTTCGGTCAGTCCGCTGCGCTGACCCATCGACGCCCGGCGCATGGCGGCCGCCACCCTGGCCCACTCGTGCAACGCGGCGGCCAGATCCGCGCCGAGCGGCAAGTTCTCGGGAGCGACTTCGTTCGTCTCTTCACTGGTGAGCACAGCGCGATCACCACGGACCCGCAGCTCCACCGGCGCCTCCCGACTCTGCTCCACTTGGCCGAGTCCAACCTAACCCACGCGCGTGAACGAGCTCGTAGAAGGCGACCGCACCGGCCGTCGCGACATTGAGCGAGTCGACACCGTCGGCCATCGGGACCCGCACCGCGGCGTCGGAGGCGTCGATCGCGGCTCGCGACAACCCTGGCCCCTCGGCACCGAGCAGCACCGCTACCGGCCCCGCGGCGCTCGCACCGAACTCGTGGAGCCCGGCCGAGTCCGGGCTCGGCGTCAGCGCCGCGATCCGAAACCCCTTGCCCCGCAGGGTTTCCAGCACGTCGGGCCACTCCTCGACGACGGCGAACGGCACGCGGAGCACGTGTCCCATCGACACCCGGACGCTGCGACGGTACAGCGGGTCGGAGCATCCGGGACCGAGCAAGATCCCGTCGATGCCGAATGCGGCGGCATTGCGAAACAGCGCGCCGATGTTCTCGTGATCGCCGACCCCTTCCAACACCGCGAGGGTGCGGGCGGTCGCCGCGAGCCCGTCGACCGCGGGCTGCCCGACGCGATCTGCCACCGCGAGCACGCCGCGGTTGAGATGGAACCCGACGACCTCGGCCATGATGTCGGCGGACGTCACATAGGCGGGCACGTCAACCGGCCCCAGCACGTCGCCCAATTCCTCGATTCGACGCCGCACGCCGAGCAGTGCCCGCACCGGATACGGCGATTCGAGCATGCGCCGCACCACGACGGCGCCCTCGGCGATGACGAACCCGCGCCCGCCCGGCCGATCCGGCCTGCGGTCCGCGCGCTTGAGATCCCGGAAGTCGTCAACGCGCCCGTCCGCCACATCGTCGATGACGATCTGCCTTGCCACCGCACGAGTTTCCCACCCGCGACGCCACCCACCATGCCTGGGTTAGCCCGATTGGCCCGACATCGGCGGTAGCCACCGTCAGTGCTCGCACAGAGTTAGCTCCGGCTAACAGAGAGCACCAGTTTGGCCGCTAGCTCAGGCGTCAACTCCTGTGTAACGGTTATCAGCCGGGGTTCGCCACGCAGTGCCGTAGTTACTTCCACCGGGAAGCGGGAACATAAATGGGCAAGGACGTGCTGGCGACCGCTTGCGATCGCTCGCGCTATCGCCGGAAAGTTCAGCGATGCCTCGACACGATGGAGATGATGCTGGCGGACGGGACCATCCCCGAGCGGCCGCAGCGCATCGGCCTCGAACTCGAACTGAACCTCATCGACGACGTGCACCGGCCGTCGATGACCAACACCGAGGTGCTGGAGACGCTCGACGATCCCTCGTTCACCACCGAGTTGGGCAGGCACAACCTCGAACTGAACGTGCCGCCACGCAAGCTGTCCGGCGACTCGCTGACCGAACTCGACTTCGAGCTACGCAACTACCTCACCGACGCTGACGCCAAGGCCAGCGCCACCGGGGCCGGGCTGGCGCTGATCGGCATCCTGCCGACGCTGACCGAGGAGCACTTCGAAGCGAAGTGGCTGACGAGCAACAGCAGATATTCGGTGCTCAACGACCAGATCTTCGCCGCGAGAGGTGAGCGGACCCTGCTGTCGATGGCGGGGCCACCGCTCCCGGGACGGCGCCCGGAACGGCTGCGCTGCCACGCCGAAACGATCCTGCCCGAGGCGGCGTGCACGTCCGCCCAGCTGCACCTGCAGGTCTCGCCCGACCAGTTCGCCGCGTACTGGAACGCGGCGCAGTGCCTAGCCGGGGTCCAGCTCGCCATCGGGGCAAACTCGCCGTTCCTGCTCGGTAAGGCGCTGTGGCACGAGACCCGGATCCCGCTGTTCCTGCAGTCGACCGACACCCGGCCCGAGGAGCTCAAAAATCAGGGCGTCCGGCCAAGGGTGTGGTTCGGCGAACGGTGGATCACGTCGATCTTCGACCTGTTCGAAGAGAACGTCCACTACTTCCCCGGGCTGCTGGCCGAAACCGACGACGAAGACCCCATCGACGCGCTGGAGTCGGGCAACGCGCCGAAACTGACGGAGTTGCGGCTGCACAACGGCACCGTGTGGCGCTGGAACCGCCCGATCTATGACGTGGTGAACGGCGTCCCCCATCTGCGCGTCGAGAACCGCGTGTTGCCCGGTGGACCCACGGTCGTCGATGTGGTGGCCAACGCGGCGTTCTTCTACGGCGCGCAGCGGGCGCTGGCCGACGCGGACCGGCCGGTGTGGTCGCAGATGTCGTTTCAGGCCGCGGAAGACAACCTGTTCCAGGGCGCGCGCCAAGGTATGGACGCCGAGCTCTACTGGCCCGGCGTCGGCTGGTCGCCGCCGGACGAGCTCGTGCTGCGGGTGCTGCTGCCGCTGGCCTACGACGGCCTGGCCGCGGCGGGCGTATCGACGCAGGCGGCCGATCGGTATCTGGGCGTCATCGAGCAACGCTGCCTCGCCCGCCGCACCGGTTCGTCCTGGCAGCGGGGCCGGGTCGACCGGTTGGAGCGCGATGGCCTTGACCGGGAGAACGCGCTGCGGGCGATGCTGATCGAGTATCTCGGCCTGATGCACGGCGGCGACCCGGTGCACGAGTGGCCACTGGCCTGAGCGTGAAACTTCGTGAGTGTTTTCGGCCCTATGCGGCGGATATTCACTCACGAAACACCCCCACGTGGACGCCTCGCGTGCGAGGTTGGTCACCCGGTTCGCCCGCCAGACCGTTCCCTATTAGGTTGGGGAACTGCACGGACATCAACTCGCGTCTACTTTTGAGGAGGGCAGATGGCTCTGTACGAGCTTCCTGACCTGGATTACGACTACGGCGCGCTCGAGCCGCACGTCTCCGGCGAGATCAACGAGCTGCACCACAGCAAGCACCACGCGACCTACGTCAAGGGCGCGAACGACACCATGGACAAGCTCGAGGCCGCTCGGGATGCCGGCGACTACGGCTCGATCGTGGGGCTGGAGACCACGCTGGCGTTCCACCTCGCCGGCCACGCCAACCACGTCGTCTGGTGGAAGATCCTCTCCCCGGAAGGCGGCGACAAGCCCACCGGTGAGCTGGCTTCGGCGATCGACGAAAGCTTCGGCTCGTTCGACAAGTTCCAGGCGCACTACAACGCGGTCGCGACCACGATTCAGGGCAATGGCTGGGCCGCGCTGTCCTGGGACCCGCTCGCCAAGAAGCTGATCATCCAGCAGTTGCGCGACCACCACAACAACATGGCGCTGCCCACGGTGCCGATCCTGATGACCGACATGTGGGAGCACGCGTTCTACCTGCAGTACAAGAACGTGAAGCCGGACTACGCCAAGGCGCTGTGGAACGTCTACAACTGGGCCGAGATCAGCAAGCGCTTCGACAACGCCGTCGCCGGCGGCAACGGGCTGCTGCTGAGCTAGCGCGAGCCACATCGACGTCGTCATGCCCCCGGCCGAAAGTTCGGCCGGGGGCATTTCGGCGTCCGCTCAACCTCTTGACCTCCACCGAGGTCGAAGTGGCAGGCTCGCGCCCATGGACGCTGACCGGATCGACGCCTACCTCGACCGCATCGGAGCACGCAGGCCCGAGCGCCTCGATGCGGACAGCCTTCGTGAGCTGCAGGAACGCCACCTGAGCACGGTGCCGTTCGAGAATCTCTCGATCCACATCGGCGAGCGGATCACGCTGACCGAGGACGCCCTGTTCGACAAGATCGTCCGGCGCAAGCGCGGCGGGTTCTGTTACGAACTCAACGGCGCGTTCGCCGCACTGCTGGCCGGGCTCGGATTCGACGTGACGCTACTGGCCGTGAAGGTGTTCATCGACGGCGGTAAGACGGGGCCACCGTTCGACCACCTCGCGCTGCGGGTCGACCTGGACGAGCCGTGGCTGGCCGACGTCGGGTTCGGCAGGCACGCCCGGCGCCCCCTTCGACTGACCGGCACCGAGCCGCAGCACGACGTCGAGGGCGAATTCCTCGTACTGCCTGCCGCGGCGGGCGACTGGGAGATCCGCTGGAACGGCAAGGCCGCGTGCCTGGTCGAAGCGCGCGCTCGTGAGCTGTCCGATTTCATCCCGACGTGCTGGTGGCAGGCGACCTCGCCCGACTCGCACTTCACGGGTTTCGTCACCTGCTCGCTGCCAACCCCGGTCGGGCGGATCACGCTGGGCGGCGATCGCCTGTACGAGACCATCGACGGCGAACGCACCGAGACGGTGCTGCCGGACGAAGACGCGATCATGGCGACCTATCGGGACCGTTTCGGCTTCGAACCGGACCGCCTGCCGTCGATCCTGCATCCTCGCACTTGAGGCCGAGAGACGATGAGGCCCCGTGGCGTTTGGTTCGCCACGGGGCCTCATCTTCTTTCCCGAACTGACTGCCGCTCCCACCACGAAGCGGACTCTTGTGAGGTTAGCCTAACCTAGCTTTCAGCGCAAGGACAAGGATAAGGACTTAACCGCGCGCTGAAAGACGCCTTCAGTCCATTCAACGGACTGAATGGGCCACTCACTCCACCCAGTGGACTGAAGGCGTCTTTCAGCGGCTACTGCTCCGCGATGCGCTCGATGATCTCCGACGCCCGGCCCAGCGTCTTGCGCTCGGCGGGCGAGAGCCCGGCCAGTTGCTCGTCGAGCCAGGCCTCCCTGGCCGAGATGGTGGCCCGCATGTAGGCCATGCCGGTTTCGCTCAGTTCCACGATCGCCTGCCTGCCGTCGGTCGGGTGAGCGCTGCGCTCGACGTAGCCCTGCTGCTCCAGCGCCGCGATCACTCGGGTCATCGACGGCGGTTGCACCCCTTCCTTCGCCGCGAGCTTGCCAGGGGACATGGCGCCGCACTTGTGCAGCGTCGACATGGCCGACAGCTGGGTGAGGGAGATGCCACTCGACGGATGCTGAGCGCGGAGCCGCCGATTGAGCCGGACCACCGCCAGCCGCAGCCGGCTGGCGAGCGTGCGTTCCTGCGCAGCGGGTGCCATTCCGCAAGCCTACCCAGCGGGCGCAGTAGGCTCCCAGATGTGACCGGCACACCCGACAACACCGAGTCGAAGCCGCCCCCGGAGCTGCCCAAACCCCTGGTCGACCTGGCCCCAGCGGTCATCGTCGGGACGTCGATCTGGGCAGTGGCACTCGCGGCGCTGCTGGTGTTACAGCTGGTGCTCGACCGCGACGTCGGCGGCTGGCCGAACACCGCGATCGCGGGGGTGGGGCTCGGCTTACTCGGGCTTGCCATCGTGGCGTGGCAGCGAAAGGCCTCGCGTGGTGGCTCGAGGGGCGCCCAGCGCGGCCTATGAGCGCGCGACCGGCACCGCGCAGTGGTGATGGGGCGCTGAGCGCGTAACGTAGCCTCGCCGGCGTGTGAGGCGAAGATGAAGGTCCCGTTTAGCCCAGCAGCGTGATCGCGGACGGGTCGGCGAGCAATTCGGCGAGCAGGTGGCGCCGCTGCCAGTCGCCCGCGGCGTGCGCGAAGGCCCGCGCCAGCCCGTGTTCACTGTCTTCGGTGTGCACGCCGCCCGATTCGTCGACCCACCAGTGCGCCGTGCGAGTCTCGCCGTTGACCCGCACGTCGAGCTTGCCGTGCATGACCACGCCGCCCGCGGGCACGGCGACGCCGAGCAGTTCGGCAGCCGCGCACACCGCGCCGAGCTCGGACCACGCGGCGAATTCGCCCTCGGCAGCCACCTCGCCCTCGATGATCTCGCTCGCCCGCGGCAGGTCGAGCAGATCGGCGAGCGCCCCAGGCTCACCGGCCGTCGCGACCAGCGATGACGGGTCAACGACCTCCAGCAGCCACGGTTGGTCGAGCACACACGCCCGCTCGGCGTCGGTGACCGAGCCATCCAGGGCCCGGACGGCATCCGGCGGGTCGAGCCGGCTCACGTCCACCCCCGGCGCTGAGGCCAGCGCCGCGTGCGCCCGCAGGATCACGCCCTGGGGCGGCTGCCGCGACGGATCGGCCAGCCGCTCCAGCAGGTCTGCGGCGTCGGCGACATCCGAGACGGCCAGCTCGCCGCGCACCCCGGCCGCGGCGAGCACGTCGCGCGAGAGCCCCAGCTCCGGCACCGGGTCGTACAACCCGGCGAGCTCATCGCAGTCCGGCAGCCGCCAGTTCATCGGCGATTGTCCCGACAGCGAGCCGAACCGCGCCAGCCACCATGAGGTGTAGCCCCCTGGCTCGGCGACCGCCCGCCAGGTCTCCCGGCGACCGGCGAGCAGTCGCAGCGCGGCGGGCCACGCGTCGGCCGCCACCAGGTCGAGGTCACGCACCGCGCTGAACCGGCTGGGCGGCTCCTCGTGCGCGTCCCAGAACTCCCGCTCATCGGGCACTTCGTGATCCGGGCCGACAGGCTCGGCGTCGGTGACGACCGCGAAGCCGTCCAGCACGCCGATGGCCGTCAGGACGTCCACGGGCCAGGTCTCGGCCAGCGCGGAACTGAGGACGGCCAGCGGCCCGTCGGTGCCCACCTCGTCCGGATCGAGCACCTCGAGCAGGTCCGACGACGGCAGGATGAGTTCGTCGGCCCGGCGCAGGTCGCCGTCCGAGGAAGTCAGCGCGAGCGCGCCGAGCCACGGCCGTTCTTGCGCCCCGCCGGTGTCGGCGACCAGACGCAGCACCAGCTCGACAAGCGGAGCGGCGTCCAGCCCGTCCAGCGCGTCGGTGACGCTGCGTTCCACCGCGGTGCGCAGCGCGTCCGCCTCCAGCAGCTCGACCGCGTCCACCGGCGACGCGCCCAGCCGTTCCAGAAGCGGATGGACCACGGCGGGATCGGCCACGCGCAACCCGACGATGTCCGCGCTCGCGAGCAGTTCGAGCAGCTCACCGGCGCCGAAGGCGGGCAACAGCACGCCGCGCACCCCGGAAACCGTCCGCCCGTCGACCAGGGCGACGCTGAGTCCGGCCAGCTCTTCGGGAGCGACTTCGCGCGCTTCGAGGACGGCGAGTAGCGCGTCGTAGAGCCGGCACCACCACGGGGCGGAACGCCGCAGGCCTGCCAGCTCGTCGACCGCGTCGGCCACCGCGAGCGGGTCGGCGCCCGCCGTGCCGAGCACTCGCACTGCATCGGGCCCCGACGGCTGCACCAGGCCGGGAACCACATCGGCCAGCAGTTCGGTCAGCTCGGCCGATCTGGTCGGCAGCACCCTGGCCTGCCCGCCCGCGATGTCCGGCCCCTCCGCCGCAGCGGGCAGCCACGGCAGCCTCCGCAGCCGGTCGGTGATCAGCTCACGCAACTGGGCATCGACTTCGGACAGCGGAAAGCCACCCGACGGCACCAGCTCGAGCCGGTGCTCCGGATCGACCTGCCGGACCAGGTCGACATAGGCGTTCGCGGCGGCTTCGAACACCGCGGTCACCGCCTGCCCGGCGAGCACCCGGCGCCGGGACGGCTCGATCGGGGCCGTGGCGATCAACCGTGCGGGCAGGCTCAGGCGTTCGTCGGTCGCCGTCGGCGCGTGAAGCACATCGGCGGCCATCGTCGCCGGCACGCCGTCGTGGTCGATCGGCAGCGCCCACAGCACCGACCACCGCGGGTGCTTGGCGGCTTCGATGCCGAGCGTTGCCGCCTGCGCCGCGGTGAACTCCCCGGTGGATTCATGCACCCGCCAGCGCCGGGTCTGCCCGCCTTCGGCCGCGATCTCTACGGCGCCGTCGGCGGCGACCGTCCTGGTCCAGACCGCCGAGCCGACCTGGATGCGCCGCAGCACCGGCAACGTGAGCAGCACGTCGTCGACCTCGTCGCTGATCTCGGCGAGCAGGGCTTCGGCATCGACGTCGGGCCGCAGTGGCAGCCTGACCTCGGTGTCGAACCCGTCCGGCACGGCCGCTTCGTCCGCGGGCGCCGGCCACACCAGCCGCAGTACCGGCACAGCCCCCTCGCGCTGCTCGAACTGCGAGGCCAGCTCGGGCATCGCTCCGGCGACGTCTCTGGTGCGAGCGGCGGAGAAACACACGCCCCCGTCGGAGGACACCACCCTCGGCTCGGACGAGACGGCGAGCACGGCGGCGAATCCGACACCGAACCGGCCGACCGTCACCCCGCCGCGTTTGGCCGACGCACGAAGCGAGGCGAGCGCGGCGACTCCGGCGACGTCGAGCCCGGCGCCGGTATTGGCGACGCGCAGCTCCCCGTCGACGACCTGAATCGCGAGCTCACCGGGAACTTTCGCCAGCGCGGCCGCGTCGGCGGCGTTCTGCGCCAGCTCGACGAAGAGCCGATCCGCGTAGCCCCCCAGCCGGAGATCTTCCTCGGCGTTGGCGTCCTCGGTGAACCGCGTCGGCGAGTTACGCCACGCCTGGAGCACACCGGCACGCAGTTCGGCGGTGCCGAACCGGTCAGGAAGGCTACTCACTCCGTCTCGAGCTTCGCACCACCGGCGTCGTGAGCTTCGATGTCGAGCAGCGAGTCGTCATAGACGAGGTCGGCGACCGGAATCGATGCGCTCTGCGCGATCTCGATCTCCGAATGCGCGCCACAGCCGTACTCCACGTTCACCACGTGCCCGTCGGCGGGCGAGATGTCATTGCCACATACCCCGAAGGCGGCATTGAGCGAGCCGGCGACCGGAAGGTAGAAGCCACACGTACCGCACGACTCCGGCGCGCTGCGGGCCATGTCCGAGCGCGGCCCGAACTCACCCGCACGCCATCGGGTCGCCGCCTGCAACCTGCCGATCCTGGACATCACCCTGACCCTGCCCAGCCCGGCTTCGCGCGCGACGTCTTCCACCGCGGGGTCGTCACTGGCCAGGTAGCCGGGCACGAGCCGCTCGTCGGTGTCCTCGGTCGGGAAGATGTCACCGATGCCAAGGTCGCCCGGACGCACCCGGCGATCCCACGGCACCCATTCCTTCGCGACCAGCGCACCGGGGCCGGGACACAGCACCACTTCGCTAACGGTCACCGGGAACTCCTCGCCCGCCGCGGCGACCGTGACCTCCCAGCGCCAGCCGCGGTAGCCCGGGACATCGGCGTCGAACAAGTGCGAGACGCTCGCGTCGTCCTCCGGCTGCGCTCCGGCGTACTCGCCGACAGCGCCCGCCGCGGGGTCATAGCCGCGCTCAACGGCGTCTTCGCGAGCGGCCGAACGCGCGAACTCGACCGCGTCGAGCAGCTCCGCCGCGGGTTGCGGGGGCGCGGCTTCCGACACGGTTGGGCTCAGACTCATGGGGTCGAGGATAGTCCCCGGCTCAGGTGAGAGGCTTGGGCGGTGCGTAGAGCCTTGTTGATGAGCAGAACCGCCGGTGCCGCCCTGGTGTCTCTCCTGCTGGCGTGCGGCACGGAGAGCCCAGAGCCGATCGGCGGCGATCCGACCGGCGGTGATTCGAAGGGCGACGATCCGGGGATAGTAGTCACGCCGCAACCTCCCGAGCGCCTGCGTACGCAAGTCCTGGAGACGCTTCCACATGACACCAACGCTTTCACACAAGGCTTCGAGATTTCGCACGGCATCCTCTATGAGAGTACGGGGCTGGTCGGTAAGTCCTGGGTCCGCGCTCTGGACATCACCTCGGGTAGGGAGGTGGCCAGGGTAGCCCTGCCCGAACCGCTGTTCGGCGAGGGCATCACCATCGCCGACTCGTCGGTGTGGCAGGTGACGTGGCAGAACGGTGTCGCGATCGAACGGGATGCGGCGACGCTGAAGGAACGGCGCAGGGTTTCCTACTCCGGGGAAGGCTGGGGACTGTGTCACCAGTCCGGCAAAGACCGGCTGATCATGAGCGACGGCTCGGGCACCTTGACCTTCCGCGACCCGGACACCTTCGAACGGACCGGCGAGGTGCGGGTGCGTTCCGGTGGCCGTCCGGTCACCCGGCTCAACGAACTCGAATGCGTCGATGAGCTCGTCTACGCCAATGTCTGGCAGAGCGACACCATCCTGCGCATCGACTCGGAAACCGGCAAGGTCACCGGCGACATCGACGCATCGGGGCTGCTCGAGAAGTCCGAACAGGCGGACGCCGACGTCCTCAACGGCATCGCGGCGATCCCGGGCAGCGACGCGTTCTTCGTCACGGGCAAGCTCTGGCCGAAGACGTTCCGGGTCCGGTTCGTACCTCGTTAGCGGATGGTCCAACCGGCCGACGAGGCCGCCCGAAGGGCGGTCGCGTCGGCCGGTTCACCGCCGAGTCCTACTGTCCCGAGCGCGACATGCCAGGGAGTTTTTTTGGCGGATGGACCAGAGCTCGAGGTATATCAGCAGTAGTAGCGCCCTCATCTCATCGGAGTCACCTGGCGGTGCGCGCGATGCGCGCCCACGCGGCATGATGAACAATAAGGCAGGATTACAAGGGTGATCGGTTCCGGCTCGGATGACAGTCCCGACGCGACCCACTTCGGTGGCCGCTCTCGTCGTGCTGGCCGGAAGTCGCGCCGGAAATGGGCGCCGGAGCCCGGCGCCGCGCCACCGCCAACGCGGAAGTCCCCCGAGCCAGGGCCGCCCGCGTCAGGAACACCCCCGACTCGCAGGCAGCGGCCGGTAGCGCCCCCGACCCGGTGGGAGCAAGTGCCGCCGCATCAGCCGGTGACGGCGGATCAGGCCGACACCGTCAACCTGCGGCGCGAGCCACCGCCGCCACGGGCCCGCAGGCCGGGCGGCGGTACCCCACCGCCCGGCGCGCAGGGGTTCGACAGGTACGGCACCGACGGCTACCTGCGCCCGCCCGGCTCCGCCCGCCGCGAACCGCGTCCGCAACCGGGCCGTCAACCGGGTCAGCAGGATGGGCCCGCCGATGCCGACCCAGGCGTTGCGAGCCGGCACACGCCGCCGAAGATGCCGAAGAAGATCACCGTGACCAGGGTCGCGGCCATGCGCGGCAAGGAGTTGTCCGGTCGTGCGGTCGGCGCGTTCCACCGCGTACACAACGCCGACGGCGCCGACAAGTCGGGCCTGACATCGCTCAGCTACGCGCTGATGCTCAACTACGCCAGCGACGCCGCGCTGGCCATCGCCCTGGCGAACACGCTGTTCTTCTCGGCGGCCAGCGCGGAGAGCAAGTGGAAGGTCGCGCTGTACCTGCTCATCACCATCGCCCCGTTCGCCTTGATCGCTCCGCTGATCGGCCCGGCGCTCGACAGGATCCAGCGGGGCAGGCGGCTCGCGATGGCGCTGGCGTCGATCGGCCAGGCGCTGATGTGCGTGATCATCGCGGTCAACTTCGACACCTGGCTGCTGTACCCGGCCGCGCTGGGCAAGATGGTGCTGTCGAAGTCGTTCATCGTGCTCAAGTCCGCGGTAACACCCCGGGTGGTGCCACCGGACATCACGCTGTCCAAAACCAATGCGCGGCTCACCGTGTTCGGCCTCGCCGCCGCCGGGGTCGGCGGCTCGATCGCCAGCCTGTTCAGCTGGATGGCCGACTCCCCCGGCGCGCTGTGGTTCGCCGCGGCGATCTGCGCGGTGGGCGCGGGCCAGGCGATGCGCATCCCGTCCTGGGTCGAACGGACCGAGGGCGAGGTCCCCGCGAGCCTGCACTCGCAGGCCATCCGCAAGACGAAGCAGCCGATCGGTCTCGGCGTTGTCGTCGCGTTGTGGGGCAACGGGACCATCCGCCTGCTCACGGGCTTCCTCATGCTCTTCGCCGCCTTCGCGGTCAAGGCCAGCGCCGAAGCGAACGACCAGAGCCCGTTCCTCCAGTTACTGCTGCTCGGCATCATCGGCGGCGCGGCAGGGGTGGGCGGCTTCCTCGGCAACGCGCTCGGATCGCGGCTACAACTCGGGACCCCGGATCAGATCATCGTCGCGGCAGTTGGCGCGACGCTGGTCTCGACGTTGCTTGCCGCGATCGCCCCTGGGGTGCCCACGGCGGCCATCGTCGCGCTGGTCGGCTCGACCGGCAGCGCGCTGGCCAAGATCAGCCTCGACGCGGTGATCCAGCACGACCTGCCCGAGCAGTCGCGCGCTTCGGCGTTCGGGCGTTCGGAGACGGTGCTGCAGCTCGCGTGGTGCTTCGGCGGCGCGGTCGGCCTGTTGCTGCCCCCCACCTACTGGGTGGGCTTCCTGGTCGTGTCGATCCTGCTGGCGCTCGGCCTCGCGCAGACCATGCTGGTGCAGCGTGGCGGCTCCCTGCTGCCGACAAGGGCGGCGTTTCAGCGGGTCGCGGCGCAGGCACCCGGCAGGGCCAACCGGGCGTCACGGCAGAATCGGTAACCATGCCCCGAGCGCAACTCCGCCGCCTTGCCGCATCCCTCGCCCTCACCGCCTTGATCGCCCTGGTCACGGCGGGGTGCGCCGCCGGCGAACCGCCGCGCATCACTGTCTACTCCGACGGCACGTCCCTTCGGCTCGCTCCGTTGCAGTACTGCGATGTCACCGTCAGCGGCTGTGACGCCGCACCCGACGCCAAGGGCTCGCTGACGACCCGGCCGGGGCTGCCGGTGCAGATCTCGGTACCCGAATCGGTGTCGAAGACGCCGTGGCTGGTCAACGTGCAGTCGAGCAACGCCGACGGCGAAACGCTGCCGGTACGGCAGGAGTTCTTCTCGCCGGGCGAGACCCTCGCTTACCCCGCGCGCCCCGGCAGTCCGGACGAGCGACTGCTGGTCGTCGAGATACAACAACTCGGCGCCGCCTACGCGGGCAAGGACGACAACACACCTATCACCGACGAGTTCGGTAACCCGCAGCTCGTGGCGCGGGGCGTGTGGTCGCTCGAACTCACACCCCGCGACCCGGCCGCAAGCTGAAAGACGCCTTCAGTCCGTTAGATGTAGTGAAAGGAGCTTTCAGTCCGTCCAGTGGACTGAAGGCGTCTTTCAGCGCATGCTCGCTACGGGTCGAGGTCCCGCGCGACTGCCCGCAGCACATCCGCTATGCGCTTGGTGTTACGGCGGTCGGGATACCGGCCACGGCGCAAATCCGGCTGCACCTTCAGCTCGAGCAGCTTGATCATGTCTTCGATCAGCCCGTGCAGCTCTTCGGCCGGGCGGCGGCGTGCCTCGGCGACCGACGGTGGCGGATCGAGCAGCCGGACCGACAGCGCCTGCGGGCCGCGCCTGCCGTCGGCGACGCCGAACTCCAGCCGCTGCCCCGACTTGAGAGCCTCGACCCCCTGCGGCAAGGCGGACTTCCGGATATAGACGTCCTCGCCGTCGTCCTGAGAGACGAACCCGAAGCCCTTCTCCGCGTCGTACCACTTGACCTTGCCGGTCGGCACCGCACTCACCGTTCCTTCGCTCATTACGTCCGCGTCCGGGCACACGCCCGCACAACGAACGCGCCTCGGGGGGCGTGCCCACCGACGCGCGTCTCCTACAGCCTAGCCGGGTCTGATTCGCCATGGCCACGCCTATTCCGGGTAACCGGCGACGGGGCACCGCCGCGGGGCTCCGCTAATCTCTGCAGCCATGTCCGTCCCCGACGCCGATCCGCCCGCGCGCCTGTCACGGTCCCGCTCCTGGCTGCTGCCCTTCGCGGTGGCCTGCTTCGCCATCGGGCTGACAGCGATAGCCGTTGTACTCGGCATGTATCTCCTCGGCAAGGGCGAGCTGCCGTTGTGGCTCAACGTAGCCGCGGTCGGCTGCACCTCGCTGGGCTTCGCGCTGGGGCTGATCGCGCTGGTCCGGGAGGCCCGGTCGGGCTGAGCCGCGCCGCGGGCCGAAGGATGGCCGCGGGCACGGATTCGGTGCCCGCGGGCGCCTTGGACACGTTCTGGACGGCGGCGCGTGAGGCACCAGTCCGCGCGGGCGCACAGCGGTGTCAGCTGTCGGCGCATAAGACGTCGGTGCTCGTCGCTACGTTCGCCCGGTGACTTCACGAAGACGCAGGCGATCGTTACCGCAGGCCGTCCGAGTCGGGCCGTCGTCGGACGACGCGCATGACGTCGTCTACTTCAAGCGACACTCCGACGATGATCCGCAGCAATCTGTTCCAGGTCGGGACTTCCTCCGCCGTACATGCCCGCCGAAGGTTCGCGCACAAATGGTTGCGGTGCTGACCGCAGTTGCCGCCGCGCCGCCGAAACGGTTCGCCGGTGGCGAGTACTGGGAAGCGATGAAGGGCGACCTGATCGGGTGGTTCCGCGTGAACGGCCCACAGCGACGTCATTTCCGGCTGTTCTGTCTACTCGACTATGTCGCGGAAGGGCTCGAACGGCCGCTGTTGGCCGTCATCGACGGCAGAGACAAGCCATTCCGGACGGAACTGTCGACTGCTGACTACGCCGCGGTTCGGACGCTTGGAGCGGAGTACCTGCGGCGCAATCCTCGCTCGCTGTTCTGAGCTCAACCAACGACTTTGCTTCGCCGCGGCTCTCTCTTCTCGTGGAGTGCTCGCGCAAGGCGGCCCGGCACATCGCTCCTGCCGGTACGCAACGGCTCGGTGATCTGCTCCCGCTCGGCGGCGGACAGCGGCTCCAGCGTCACCCGCAGCCCTAGTGCTGCGGCCACCTCGACCAGGGTTCCGATCGTCGGATTGCGATGGCTGAGCGAGAGCAGCCGACGGACGGCAGCCGGCTCAGCGCTGATGGCGCGCGCGAGTTCGGCCTTGCTGAGTCCCATCTGCTGTCGCGCGTCGTCAAGCTCGTTGACCACGCGATCTATGGTCTCAATGCGCACGCTTTCCACCACGTAGGCACGGAGAAACTCCGGATCCTTCAGGTCTTCGGCAAGGTCTTCCCAGAACCTGCCCGGCGTCGAAGCTCCCACCGTTCCACCTCATCTCGTCGACCTAAAGCGTATCATAAAAGTTACGCCTATGCTGCTGTCGGCGTCTAGAGGTTCTTCAACCCGCGCAGCACGCGCTCCATCAGCGCGAGATCCGGCCCGGTCCTGCCGTCGCGGTGCACCACGAGCATGTCTTCCTCGGCCATGGCGCCGAGCAGCGTCTTCGCGACGCCGAGCGGCACGGAGAGCAGGGCTGCGATCTCGGTGACCGAACGGGGCTTGTCGCACAGTTCCAGCACGCGCCGGTGTTCGTCGCGGATCGCCTCGTCGGGCTGGGCCAGCGCCTTACGTGCGCTCACCAACGTCTCCAGCGCGAAATCCAGCGAGGTATCGGTGCGGCCGCCGGTCCAGACGTAGGGACGTACCCATGAACTGGTGTCGTCAACGTCCTCTTCGTAGTCCTCGTCGCCGAGTTCGCCGTATTCAAGCGCTTCGAGCGCATCCGGCGCGGCGGCAGCGGCCGGCACCGCCGGCTCGGCTTCGGCGGTGGTGGCAGTCGGAGCGGTCTCCTCTTCGGCTTCGGGCACCTCGGTTGTCTCGGTTGTCTCGGAAACGTCGGTGACTTCCGGAGCTTCGGTGGCTTCGGCCTCAGCGACCTTGGGAGCTTCGGCCGCCTCGGGCTCAGCCGCATCGGGCTCAGCGGCTTCAGTGACTTCGGCCTCCGGCTCAGTCACCTCAGGCTCGGCCACTTCCTGCTCGGCAGCCTCCGACTCGGCGACGTTGGCTACGTCCGGCTCAGCAACCTCGGCCGCGGGCGCGTCACCCTGCTCGGCAGCGACGTCAGTGACGCCACCGGCCTCGGCGACCGATGAGCTCGCGATATCGCTCCGGCTCGAATCGGCGGGCCGGGCTCCGGTCGCGCCGCCGTTACGCCTGCCGCGTCGGCGCCCACGGCGGGATGACCCACTTCGGGGGTTCACAGCGCACCCTCCTGATCGCTGATCGCCTACGCACGATCGAATGAGCGTAGCCAAGTCGCTACCATACGTGCTCGGAGTCGCGGATGCAGACCGGCCGCTGTCACCAGGGCGGAAGCGGCCGCCGTCACCCGATCTGTCCAGTGAGCGCCTGCCGGTCGGCCAGCCACGCCGGGAATCCGGTGAGGCTGGGTAACACGATGTCGGCGCCCGCGTCGAGCAGTTCCTGCCGCGAGCACGGCCCGCTGGTGACCCCGACGGCCGTCGCGCCCGCCGCCTGAGCGCCCCGCATGTCACCGAGGTGATCTCCGACGTAGACGGTGGCGTGGTTTTCCCTGAGGGCCACCGCCTTGGCCTCCGCCCACAGCTCACCGATGACGGCGTCCACCGCGAACCCCAGCTCGTCGAGGTGCAGCACGGCGTTCCTCCGGTACTTCCCGGTGATCACGATGACCTTGCCGCCCGCGTCCTGCACGGCGGCGATGGCCTCGGCCGCACCAGGCATCGCGACGGTGCGCGGAATGACGAACTTCGGATAGAGCGAGCGAAACCGCGGCACCAGCTCCGCGATCCGGTCCTCGGGTGCGCCCGCCGCGAGCAGCGCCACGTGCAGCGGCGGCCCGAGGGCCTCGGCGAAGCCGTCGGCGTCCAGCGTGATTCCGGCATCGACGCCGAGCGCTTCGACGACATCGACCATTCCCGGTCTCGGGTCGATCAACGTCATGTCGAGGTCAAAGCCGACGCACAGGTTCACGGCAGCGACACTAACCTGCGGGCCCGCACCGTCGTGAGTGATTTTGCGCGCCCACCGACGCTCAACCACTCACGACTCGACCTCGGCAGGCTCCCACGGTAGCCGGACGACCAGGCACGGCCCGCCGACGAACACGCCGCCGTCGACGCCGAGCACCTTGCCGCCCGCGTAGAGGTAGGGCTCCTCGATGTAGATCGGATGGATGCCGAGCTGATCGGCGATCACGCTGTGGCCATGCACGATCCGGCTGCCGCCGAGCCGGTCCAACACCACGTCCGCGACCTCGGGCCCGTCCGGCCCGCGGAAGGCGTATCGGGTGGTCATGCGGCGCCAGACCTCCCACCACTCGACCAGGTCGTCACCAGCGAGGATCTCGCTGACCGTGCCGTTGATCTCGTCGACGGTCTCGCCCCAGTGGAAGTATTCGAGCGTGTCCGAATGCAGGAGCAGGTGATCCGCGGCATGCGCGAGCACCGGCCGCTCGGTCAACCACGCGACGTGCTCGTCGGTCAGCCCATCGAGATCGGACTGCTGGCCGCCGTTGAGCACCCAGCTGCGCTCGAAGCTGCGAGTGCCGAGGTCCGAGGGGACTTCCGTACCGCCGAAGTGGTGCATCCCCAGCAGCAGGATCTCGTGGTTACCGAGCAGTGTCCGCACCGCGCCGCCCGCGGTGGCGGCCTGCCTGTCGAGCCGCATGACCAGGTCGATGGCGGCGATGCCGTCCGGCCCCCGGTCGACGAAATCACCGAGGAACCAAAGGTGGGTCCGCTCGCCTACCCAGTCGCCCGACTCATCGAGCAACCCGCTCTCGCGCAGCGCGGTCACGAGTGGTCCGGCGTGCCCGTGCACGTCGCCGACCACATACGTAGCTGGCTCGTGATCGTCACTCACACCTCAGACCATATGCCCGCCACACACTGCTAGCTGCTCAGGGTCGCTCCGATCGCGTAGCTTGCGCCCCTCGGGCGATTACCGGGGTCGCCGGATGTACCTCGACCGCGGTGGCCTTGACCGAAACCTCGATCTCGCTGCCCGGCTCGAGGCCGAGTTCCGCGACGGCGGCAGGCGTGAGATCCGCCGCGATCCCGGCCGCCCAGCCGGGGCCCGGCGTCCCGGTCCGCAAGCGCGTGACCGGCCCGTGCGATTCGACCGATGCCAGCGTCGCGACGGCGGTGTTGCGCGGACTGCCATGGCCGGCGCCGACGGGGTACACCGCGATGACGCTCGGCGCGAACACCGCGACCGCGGCCTCGCCCACCGCCGCGTCCGGCGCGAGAATTCCCTGGAGTAATGACCCGTCGGCGGTGCGCAAGCCGTCGGCGACGGCGTGGCCCGCGACCAAGTTCAGGTCCGCGATCCGGGCGGTGAACTGGGTGCGCGGCGCGGCAAGCACCTCCCGCGTCGGGCCGCGTTCGACCACCCGTCCGTTCGCGAGGACCACCACCTGATCGGCCAGCGCGATGGCGTCGAGCGGATCGTGCGTGACGAGCACCCCGGCGAGCCGCTCGTCGCCCTGCCGCAACACCCTGCCGAGCAGCGAGCGCATCGCGGGCGCGGCATGCACATCGAGCGCGGCGAGCGGTTCGTCGAGCAGCAGCAGGCTTGGCCGCGTCGCGAGGGCCCTGGCCAGCGCCACCCGCTGCGCCTGACCACCGGAAAGCTGCGCGGGTTTACGCCCGGCGAGTTCGGCGACGCCCACGTCCGCCAGCCACCCGCTCGCGATCTCG